>JAYVYJ010000310.1:0-10502 GCA_043784465.1 Hyphomicrobiales bacterium | reverse complement strand
CCGGCGGGGCAGTAGCGCCGACGTTTGACGGGCTGTACTCCGGGGAATGGGCCCACCCCACATTTAGTGGGTGTGGGTAACAACCGGATAGGCAAGGATTCGTCGTGCTTCTCAAGATAACGAAAGGAAACGGCTTTGCGGTCGTTCCCTCAGTCATCCTGCGAAAGCTCGCGGCGGTCGGCGCCGGTTTCATCGCCTTCCTGGAGGGCTGCGTAAGTCCCATCAAGCCCCCCTCGAATGCGGGCGCGGCTTCGAGGCCGCAAGGTATGACCTCGCCGAACTCCCCGCCGTTGCCACAACCTGCACGGATTCCGCTCTCGCGCAGGCGCCGTCACGGCGCCAACACTCTACGAAAGATCGCCCGCGCTTGCGCTCGCGCCTCCACAAGCGCGGCGCTGAGGTGGGCGAAATCGGGCGATCCCGCCGCCGCTGCGATGCGGCGCTTGACGCCGGAGGCTGCCTCACCAGGGTCGGCGTCGTCGGGCAGGGTCAGCCGCAGCGTCTGCGTCACGACGGTCAACAGCCGATGCGCCACGGCGAGCCGCTCGCCGTCCTCCACGCCGAGCCAACCCGCGCGCGCCGCCGCGCCGAGCGCGTCGCGGGTCTGGGTCGTGCGGAGCGCCGGCGTCTCGCCCGCATGCGCCAGGATCAGATATTGCGCCATGAACTCCACGTCGATCAGCCCGCCCGGCGCCAGCTTGAGATCGAACGGCCCGCCCTCCCCTTTTTCGCGCGCGATTAGCGCGCGCATCCGCGAAATGTCGCGCCGCAGCCGCGTGAGGTCGCGGGGACGGGCGAGAGTTTGGCTGACGATCATGCCGATCTCGGCGGCCAGCGTCGCGTCTCCCGCCACCACGCGGGCGCGCGTGAGCGCCATTTGCTCCCACGTCTCCGCTTCGTCTCGCTGATAGGTCGCGAATGCGGCGAGAGAGACCGCCAGCGGGCCTTTGCTGCCGGAGGGCCGCAATCGCAGATCGACGTCGTAAAGTCGCCCCGCCCTGGTCGGCGCGGTCAGCGCAGCGACGAGTCGTTGCGTCAGCCGCGCATAATAGAGCGCGGGCGGCAAGGCTCCCTCCGCGCCCTCGTCGTCGTAGATGAGAATCAGGTCGAGGTCGGAGGCGGCGGTCATCTCGCGCGAGCCCAGCTTGCCCAGCGCCAGCAGCGCCGCGCGTCCTCCGGGCCCCTGCTGCGCGGCGAACTCCGCCCGCACGCGCTCGAACAGCGCCGCGACGACGGCTCCCGCCAGCGCGCTATAGGCATGCCCCGCGAGATCGGGATCGAGCGCGCCGGAGATGATGCGCGCGCCGATCCAAAACCGGTCCTCGGCGGCGAAATCTCGGGCGCGGTCGAGCGCGTCCTCCCCGTCGCGTGCGGGCGCCAGCGCGGCATCGGCGCGCGCCTGCACGCGGGCGGGGTCGAGCGCGTCGGACAACGTGCGGGCGGGGTCGATCACCGCGTCCAGCGCATGAGGTCGGATCGCCAGCGCTTCGGCCAGCCGGGGCGCGCCGCCGAGCAGATCGCCGAACAATTCGCGTAAACCCTCGTTGGCCCGCAGGATCGACATCAATTCGATCGCCGCAGGCATGCGCGCCAGCATCGCGTCGAACGCGGCGAGCGCGGCATCGGCGTCGCCCGAACCGCCGAACGCCGACACCAGCGCGGGCGTCAGGTCCGTCAGCACCTCGCGCGCGCGGGCGCTTTGCAGGGCCGGACGGCGGCCGAAATGCCAGCCCCGGATCGTCTCGGTCGCCTGTTCGGGGCGTCGGAAGCCCAGTCGCGTAAGCGTCGCCAGCGTGTCGGGATCGTCGACGACGCCGGTGAACACGAGACTGCCGCCCGCGTCGTCCAGCCCCGGCGCCGTCTCGAACAAACGGGCGTAGTGGCGCTCCACGGCGCGCATGTGGCGGGTGAGATCGCGCGCGAACCCCGCAAGCCGGGCGTAGCCGCAAAAGCGCGCGAACTGCCCAAGCGCCGCCGTCTCGACCGGCAGTCGCTGGGTTTGTTCGTCAGCGATCATCTGCAACCTATGCTCGACCGCGCGCAGAAACGCGTAGGCCGCGCTGAGTTCCGTGACCGCCTCGGCGCTTACCCAGCCCTCCGCGCCCAGCGCCTCCAGCATGGAAATCGTGCCCGCGCCGCGCAACGCCGGGCGCCGTCCGCCGAATATGAGTTGCTGCGTCTGCACAAAAAACTCGATCTCGCGGATGCCGCCGCGTCCGAGCTTGACGTCATGCCCGGCGACCGTCACCGCCTCGTGCCCGCGCACCGCGTGGATCTGCCGCTTCATCGCGTGAATGTCGGCGATGGCCGCGTAGTCGAAATATTTGCGCCAGACGAACGGCGCGATCTCCTTGAGAAACGCTTCGCCCAGCGCGAGGTCGCCCGCGATGGGACGCGCCTTGATCATCGCGGCGCGCTCCCAGTTCTGGCCCAGCGTCTGATAATAGGACGCCGCGCTCCGAACCGACATCGCGACCGGCGTCGCGCCGGGATCGGGCCGAAGCCGCAGATCGACGCGCAGCGCGTAGCCGTCCGGCGTGCGGGTCTCCAGGAGCCGCGCGACGCGCTGCGTTATCTTCACGAACAGCGGCCCCGGCGCGGCGCCGGGGGGAATCGCAACGCATTCGGGATCGTAAAATACGATGAGATCGACGTCGCTCGAATAGTTGAGCTCCCGCCCGCCCAGCTTTCCGAGCGCCAGCACCACGAGGCCGCAGCCGCGCTCGGGATCGTCGCCATCGAGGTCAAGCCGCCCCTGCGCCGCCGCCGCGCGCAGCGCGAAACGCAGCGCGGCCCCCACCGCCGCTTCGGCGAAGCGGGTCAGCGCCGCGCAGGTCGCAGGCACGTCGGCTCGTCCCGAGAGATCGGCGAGCGCGACTTGCAGCGCATTTGCGTCCTTCGCGCGCCGGAGCGCACGCAGGAAGCTGGCCTCGTCAGGTTCGCTTCCCGTCGGAGCGGCGGTCTTCTGGTCGCCGGGTGCGTCCAACAGGGCGGCGAGATAGGGGGAATGGCGACGGATGGCGTCGGAAAGATCGTCGCCGGGCCGCCCGCGCGGCGGTTTGAGACGCCCGCTCACGCGGGCCGTGCAGGCAGTTCGAGCCGCGCGCGCAAGCCCGGCGCATTGTCGCTGAGCCGCACCACGCCGCCATGCATGTGCGCCACCGCCGCCACCAGCGACAGGCCGAGCCCCGAGCCGGGCCGCGAGCGCGCGCTCTCCAGTCGCACGAAACGGTCGAGCACCCGCTCGCGGTCGGCGGGCAACACGCCTGGCCCCCGGTCGGCGACCTCCACCGCGATCTCGCCGCTCTCGCGCCGTGCGCGGATCGCGATTTCGCGCGGCGCGAGGGGGACGGACCCGTATTTGAGCGCGTTGTCGATGAGATTGGCGAGCGCCTGCCCGATCAACTCGCGCCGCCCCTCGACCATCAGTCGGGGCTCGGCGTCCACGGTTAGCGTAAAGCCTTTCTCTTCGGCGAGCGGTTCGTAAAGTTCGGCGACGTCGGCGACGACCTCGCTGACGTCGACTGGCGATAGCCCCGCCCGATCCGCCCCCGCCTCGGCGCGCGCGATCGTCAGCAAAGCGTCGAAGATGCGGATAAGGCCGTCCGATTCTTCGATGGTGCGCGTCAAAGCGGCGCGCCAGGCGGCTTCGTCGCGCCCCGTCCGCAGCGCTTCTTCCGCGTGATTGCGCAGCCGCGTCAGCGGCGTGCGCAGATCGTGCGCGATGTTGTCCGAAACCTCGCGCAGGCCCGCCATCAACGCGCCGATGCGCTGAAGCATGGCGTTGAGGCCCGCCGTCAGCCGGTCCAGTTCGTCGCCCGATCCATTGACCGGCAACCGTTCCGTCATGTCGCCCGCCATCAGTTTTGCGGCGGCCAGGTTGATGCCCTCGATCCGGCGCAGGACGCGCCGCGCGACGAAGGCCGCCCCTAACGCCGCGATGCCGGCGAACAGAACCAGCGACAGCGCCAGCGTGCGCACCAGCACCGCGCCGATACGGGCGCGGTCGCCCAGATCATGGCCGACGAGCAGCATGAAGCCATTAGGCAACTCATAGAGCCGCGCGATGGCGAGGCGCCCCTTGCCGCCGCCCACGCCCTGATAACGTGTCTGCGCAAAGCCGGTCGCCGCCGTCAACGACGTCGGCAATTGGCTGACATTGCCCAGGAGCGGCTGTCCGACCTGATCGGTCAACAAATAGATCGACCCGCCCGGGGCCCGGGCGCGCGCGTCGAGCGCTACGCCGAGTTTTCTTAAGCCCCCGGAATCATATTGTTCGATCAGAACGTCGGCGTCAGACTGGATCGCGACTCGGGTCTCGTCGTCGGCGACGCTGATCACCTGCGACGCCACGAGCCCCAGCACGAACGCTGCGCCCACCGCGCCAAAGCCGAATATAAGCAGCGTCAACCGGAACGCGGTCGAGCGGACAAGCCTAGCGAGCGCCGCCGTCACGGATCATGTACCCCGCTCCCCGCACCGTCTGTATCAATTGCGCCTCGAAGTCGCGGTCCACCTTGGCGCGCAGCCGCGACACATGCACGTCGATCACATTGGTCTGGGGATCGAAATGATAGTCCCAGACGTGTTCGAGCAACATGGTTCGCGTCACCACCTTCCCGGCGTTCTGCATAAGGTATTCGAGCAGCCGGAATTCGCGCGGCTGAAGCACGATCTCCTCGCCCGCACGCGTCACCTTGTGGGACAGCCGGTCGAGCGAGAGATCGCCGACCCGGTACACCGTCTCCTCCGCCTCTCCCTTGGGCCGGCGGCGCGCCAGAGCTTCGACGCGCGCCAGCAGTTCGGAGAACGCATAGGGCTTGGTCAGATAATCGTCGCCCCCGGCGCGCAGGCCTTTGACGCGGTCGTCGACTTGAGCGAGCGCGGACAGGATGAGCGTGGGCGTCTCGTTCTTCTGGGCGCGCAAGGCCGAGATGAGCGAGAGGCCGTCCATCTTGGGCAACATGCGGTCGATCACCAGCACATCGTAGCCGCCCTCATGGGCGAGATCGTAGCCTGCGACGCCATCGGCGGCATGATTGACGGAATGACCGGACTCGCGCAGCGCCTTCACCAGATAGGAGGCGGCGTCCCGGTCGTCTTCGATCAGCAAAAGGCGCATGGAGGGGTCCTGGTTGGACACGGCCTATAGGGAAAGTGAGGCGAATAAAAGTAGGGCGGCAAGCCTGAGGGGGAGGCTTGCCGCCCGAGGGGCTGGCGGGCGTCTTGCGGGGGGGATCGACGCTTTTCCACCAGCCTCGTCGGCGCCGAGCAGGGGCGATCGGCCGCCGATTTCATGGGATCATTCGGCGCCTCTGGCGGGCAGCGCCACGAAGCGCGCCGATTGATCCGATCTCACTCGCAACAACACCGTCTTGCGGCCAAGGTTCCGCGCCTCTTCAAATGCGGCCTGAACTTCGGCCGGATTTTCCGCCGCCTTGCCGCCGGCCTCCACGATCACATCGCCTTCCACGAGGCCGCGCTCGGCGGCGACGCCACCCTCGTCGACGCCCGCGATCCTGACGCCGCCGCCCTTCTGCGGCTCCAGCCGAAGCCCGAGCTTACCAAATACCGTCTCCGGCGGGGCGGCGGGCGAAACAAGCGCGACCGTCGCGCGATCTGAGGGCATGGCCCCGAGGCTGACGTCGAGCTTCTGCGTCCGCCCGTCGCGCGAGAGGGTCAGGCTCACCGAGGTTTTGGGGCGGTAGGCGGCGATGCGGCGCGCCAGTTCGCGCGGCGAGGCGACGCTTTCGCCGTTGACGGCGACGATCACGTCGCCTGCCTTCACGCCGGCTTGCGCGGCCGGCGACTGCGGCGAGGCTTTGGCGACCAGCGCGCCGACCTCGGACTTGACGCCGAGGCTGTCGGCGAGATCGGGGGTGAGCGGCTGGATTTCGACGCCGAGCCAGCCGCGCGCGACCGCACCGTGATCTTTTAGCTGCGCGACGACGGTCTGCACGACGTCGCTGGCGATGGCGAAGCCGATGCCGACGCTGCCGCCCGAGGGCGAGAAGATCGCGGTGTTGACTCCCACCACCTCGCCCTCGTTGTTGAAGGCGGGGCCGCCGGAATTGCCGTGGTTCACCGGCGCGTCGATCTGGATGAAATCGTCATAGGGGCCCGAGCCGATGTCGCGCCCCCGCGCCGACACGATGCCCGCCGTCACCGTGCCGCCCAACCCGAACGGATTGCCGACCGCGATCACCCAATCGCCGACGCGCGGGGATTTTGCCGCGAAGCGCACGGCGGGGAAGTCGTCGCCCTCGACCTTGAGCAGCGCCAGGTCGGTCTTGGGATCGGTCCCGATCACGCGCGCCGTCAACGCCTTGCCGCCGTCCGTCGTGACGGTGACGAGGGATGCGTGCTCGACGACATGATTGTTGGTGACGATGTAGCCGTCGCCGGAAATGAAGAAACCCGAGCCCTGCGCGGAGGCGGGATCGCGCGGCAAAGCCGGTTGTCCGCCCGGCCCTTCCGGGCGCGGCACGCCGAAACGCCGGAAGAACCGCTCCAGCGGGCCGCTGCGGGGAAACGAAGGCGGCCGGCTCTCGTCCTCCTCCTCACCGACTTCCGTCAGCTTCACCTTGACCGACACGACCGCCCCTTTGACGCGATCCACCACATCGGCGAACGACGCGGGTCCGGAAGATTCCGCCGCCGCCGCAGCGGCGTAGCCTCCGGCTATCTCCGCCAGCCCCGCGCCCGAAATCGTCGCCGCCGCCGCCGCGCCGAGGAAGGCGCGACGAAGCGAACGGCTGCGATCAGGAAGGAAGGGGACCACGGTCACGACGGGCTCCAAAAGCATAAGCGTCATGTATGGCGCGCGTCGGGTTTACGATCCGTGGCGCGCGCATGAAGGATTGGTAATGGCGCATCACCGCCGTCCCCCCGTCACCCCCAGGATCCCGCCCAGCGCGTCGAGCGCCACCCGCAACCGGTCCGTCACCACGGCGTCTGCGCGCCACGGCGTCACGATCTCCGACACCAGCGGGCGACATTCACGCACGCCGCCGCCCTCGATGATGACGCACGTAAGGATCGGCCAGGCGGCGGGGCCGACGCGGTCCTCCGCCGCGCGTAGCTTGTCGCGGGCGTGCAGCGCGATCTCGCTCGCCGGCAGGCCCGAGCGCGGGCCAAAACCCGTCGTGCCGATGCGGTCCAGCGCGACGGCCCGTAGCCCGTCGAGACGCGCCCGGCCGTGCAGGCGGCGCAGGGCCTCGCCGGTCAACCAGCGGATGTCGTTGAGCCGGGGGTCGTGCGGGGCCAGGGCGCGGGTGGCGCGCATCACGTCGAACGGGTCGAGCAGACGCCGCGCCCGCGCCGGGGTCTTTTCGACGTCCTGCCCGGCTTCTCCGGCGCGCGCGAGGCGCTCCGGCGTCGGTTCGATCACGTCCACGGACGCGGGCGCCGCGGCTTTTTTCGATTTCGAGGACTTCTTCAGCGTCACGACATCAACTCCGCGCAGAGGGCTCCGGGGGACGTGCAGTTGGACGAGGCCGGCGCCGCCGCGATGCGCACCGGCATGCGCGAGGCGCGCACCGCCACGTCGGGCGGCGGTTTGTCGTGGGCGCGCATGAGGTCCTTGAGGTGGCGGGCGCAGGCGAGACGCGAGCGCTCCCTGTCCGTCTCGGTCTTGCGTTCGCGGTCTCCGGCGCGGACCATGCCAACCCCTTTTGTTCGTCTTATGTTCTTATTTTGGCTAGACCGAACCCCGAAGTCAACAAAATTTCTGAAATTCATAATTGCGAAGCGTTCGGAAAAGCAGAATAGGTTAAAGTATGACCGTCGATTGGATTCGGGAGGGCCTGAAGGAGAAGCGCAAGACCCGCTCGGGTCTGGCGAAAGCGCTCGGCCGATCTCCCTCCGCCGTCACTGATCTCCTGAACGGATCGCGCCGCCTGCGCGCGGAAGAAATCGCCGTCGCGGCGGACTATCTGGGCGTCGAACCGCCGCGTCTGGTGGGCGGCGGGCGGCCGGGGCATCCTACGGGGCGGGTGTCGCTGGTTGGCTATGTCGGCGCGGGCGCGATTGCGCATTTCTACGCCGACGCGCAGGGGCCGTTCGACGAGGTCGATGCGCCGGACGCCGCCAGCCATTCCACTGTCGCGGTGCAGATCCGCGGCCATTCGCTTGGCGCCCTGTTCGACAATTGGCTGGTGTTTTACGACGACGTGCGCGATCCCCCCGGCGACGACCTCGTGGGCCGCATGTGCGTGTGCGGCCTCGCCGACGGACGCGTGCTGGTGAAGGCGCTGAAACGGGGCCAGGTCTACGGCCTGTGGACGCTGCTCTCCAACACCGAGCCGCCGATCTACGACGTCGCGCTCAACTGGGCGGCGCTGGTGCGCGAGATGCGCCCGCGATGAATGCGCTCGAAATCGCCCAAAGCCTGATCCGGTTTCCTTCCATCACGCCTGAGGACAGGGGCGCGCTTGACTATGTCGGGCGCCTGCTGACCGAAGCCGGTTTTCGCTGCAAACGGCTCCCGTTCGGCGACCCGAGCATCGAAAACCTCTATGCGCGCTATGGCGACGAAGGTCCCTGCCTCGCCTTCGCGGGCCATACCGACGTCGTACCGCCCGGCGAGGGCTGGCGTTTCGACCCGTTCGGCGGCGAGGTCGCGCAGGGCCGCCTCTGGGGGCGCGGCGCGGCGGATATGAAGGGCGGCGTCGCCGCCTCGCTCGCCGCCGCCTTGCGCTTCGCCAAATCCGGGACCAAGGGCGCCATCGCCTTTCTGCTGACGGGCGACGAGGAAGGCCCCGCCATCGACGGTACGATCAAGCTGGTCGAATGGGTGCGCGCGAAGGGCGAACGCATCGACCATTGCGTGCTGGGCGAACCCACCAGCGTCGCCCGCCTCGGCGACACGATCAAGAACGGCCGTCGCGGTTCGCTGACGGGACGCTTGCGAATCCTGGGCAAACAGGGCCACGTCGCCTATCCGCATCTGGCCGACAATCCCGCCCGCGTCCTGCCCCGCGCGCTCGATGCGTTGAGCGCGCCGCTCGACGAGGGCACGCCGGATTTCCAGCCCACCAACCTCGAAGTCACCTCCATCGACGTGGGCAACACGGCGTCCAACGTGATCCCCGGCGCAATCACGATCGTCTTCAACATCCGCTTCAACGACCGCTGGACGCCCGCCACGCTCGAAGCCGAAATCCACCGTCGTCTGGACGCCTGCGCGCCGCGCTGCGAGCTGAGCTTCGACCCCTGCAACGCCGTCGCCTTCCTCACCGCGCGCGGTGCGTTCACCGATCTCGTCGCCGCCGCGGTCGCAGACGTGACGGGCCAGCGCCCGGAACTCTCCACAGGCGGGGGCACGTCGGACGCGCGGTTCATCAAGGACATCTGCCCGGTCGTCGAGTTGGGCCTGCTCAGCGGCAACATGCACGGCGTCGACGAATTCGCCGACCTCGCCGATCTCGAAGCCTTGTCGCAAATCTACGAACGCATCCTTGCCCGTTATTTCGCTAGCTAACGCCAAAACCCGTTGATTGGAACGGGTCGTTTGCTATCGGAGATCAATCAGCGACGGGCATCGTCATGGCCGGGCTTGTCCCGGCGATCCACGCGTCCGTTCAAGCAACAAGCCACGGTAGTTTTGCCGCTGCGTTCACGCCATGCTGCGAGGTAATTCTGCAAGGGTATCGATGCGTCGCGGCTTGGATGGCCGGCAGAAGGCCGGCCAGGATGAGCGCGACAAATCGCGCTTATAAATCGTCAGTATACTCCACGCGCTCCAGATAAAGCCCGTCGGGCGGGGCGACGGGGCCGCAGCGCGTCCGATCCGCCGCCGTCAGCGCCGCACGCAAATCCTCCGCGCGCCAACGGCCAAGCCCGACCTGAACTAGCGAGCCCACCATCGAGCGCACCTGCCGGTGCAGGAACGAGCGCGCGCCCACATCAAACAGCACCCGCTCGCCCTCCCCGCTCACGCGGAAAAAATCGAGCGTGCGTAGCGGCGAATTCGCTTGACATTGCGTGTCGCGAAAGGTCGAGAAATCGTGGCGGCCAACCAGATCCTGCGCCGCCGCGTGCATGGCCGCGACATCGAGCGGCGGCCGCACCAGCCACGCGCGCCCGCGCGCAAACGTCAGCGGCGCGCGACGGTTGATGATCTCATAGCGATAGTGCCGCGCCACCGCGCTGCGCCGGGCGTCGAAATCCGGCGGCGCGGGTTGGGCTAAAACTACGCTGACGAACTCAACCTTCAGATGCGCGTTGATCGCCTCGCGCAGACGCCACCCGGCCCACTCCCGCGTGAGATCGACATGCGCGACCTGCCCCCGCGCATGAACGCCCGCGTCCGTCCGCCCCGCCCCGGCCACATGCGACGCGGCAGGGTCGAACCGCCGCACGGCCTCCTCCAGCGCCTGTTGAACCGAGCGCGCATTCGCCTGTCGTTGCCAGCCTGAATACGTCGATCCATCGTATTCGACGATCAGCTTGTGTCGCGCCATTCAGATCGTCAGCACGATCTTGCCGAAATGCGCGGAAGA
>JAYVYJ010000309.1:0-5637 GCA_043784465.1 Hyphomicrobiales bacterium | reverse complement strand
CGCCGACCAGATCGGCCGTGACATGATGACCCGCCTCATCTATGGCGCGCGCACCACCATCGGCATCGCAGCGGCGACGACGATCGTCTCGGCCTTCATCGGCATCGCGCTGGGCTTCACGGCGGCGACGCTGGGCGGATGGGTCGACACCATCCTGTCGCGTCTGGTCGACGTCATCCTGTCGATCCCGCCGCTCATTCTGGCGTTGATCGTGCTGGGCGTATTTGGTTCCTCGATCCCGGTGCTGATCCTCACTATCGCCATCGTCGATTCGCCCAAGGTGTTCCGGCTGGCGCGCGCGCTCGGCATGAACATCGTGGTGCTCGATTTCGTCGAGGTGGCGCGGATGCGCGGCGAGGGGTTGTGGTGGATCATCCGCTCGGAAATTCTTCCCAACGCTGCGGCGCCGCTGATTTCGGAATTCGGCCTGCGCTTCTGTTTCAACTTTCTGTTTGTCGCGGCGCTCAGCTTCCTGGGCGTCGGCGTGCAGCCGCCGTTCGCCGACTGGGGCGGCATGGTGCGCGAGAACGCGGCGGCCATCAATTTCGGCCTGCTCGCGCCGCTTTATCCCGCCATCGCCATCGCGACGCTGACGGTGGGCGTCAATCTTGTGGTCGACTGGTTGCTGTCGATCGACGCGCGGCCCTCGGGCGCGCAGGCGGAGATGTGAGCATGTCGGAGGATCTGGTCCTCACGCTCGAAGGTCTGGAGGTCAAGACGATCACCGGCGTCACTTTGGTCGACAAGGTCGACGTCACGCTCAAGCGCGGCGAAATCCTCGGGCTGATCGGCGAATCGGGCGCGGGCAAATCGACCATCGGTCTGGCGTCGATGGCCTATGCGCGGGCGGGATGCCGCATCACGGGCGGACGCATCAGCATCAACGGCGTGGAGCTGCGGACGTCCACCGCGACCGCGCGGCGCAACTTTCGGGGGCGTAGCATCGCCTATATCGCGCAGAGCGCGGCGGCCTCGTTCAATCCGGCGATGAAGCTGATGGATCAGGTCTGCGAGGCCTCGGTCACGCATGGCGTTATGAGCCGCGAGGACGCAGAGACATACGCGCGCATGCTGTTCGGCAAGCTGCAGCTGCCCGACCCGGAGACTTTTGGCGAACGCTACCCGCATGAGGTTTCGGGCGGCCAGTTGCAGCGCGCGATGGCGGCCATGGCGATGGCCTGCCGCCCCGACATCATCGTGCTGGACGAGCCGACGACCGCGCTCGACGTGACGACGCAGATCGAGGTGCTGGCGCTGCTGCGCGACCTCATCCGCGAATATGGCACCGCGGGGCTCTACATCACGCACGACCTCGCCGTGGTGGCGCAGATCGCGCACCGCATCATGGTGCTACGCTATGGCAAGATGGTCGAAGTCGGCGACGCCAAACAGATACTGGAGGCGCCCAGGACGGCTTACGCCACTGCGCTCGTCAACGAACGCCGTGCGGCCACCCACAACCCGCTGATCGAGCCGCCCGCCGGGGCCGAGCCGCTGCTCGACGTGAGAAACGTCGAGGCGGGCTATCGTCCCGGCACGACGGTGGTGCGCGGCATCAGCTTCCAACTGGCGCGCGGCGAGACTCTTGCGGTGGTGGGAGAATCGGGCTCCGGCAAATCCTCGCTGGCGCGCGTCGTGGCGGGGCTGCTGCCGCGCCGTTCGGGCGATGTGCAGTTCGCCGGGGCTTCGCTGGCGCCCGCGTTGGCGAGCCGCCCGCGCGACGTACTTCGCCGCATGCAGATGGTGCATCAGATGCCCGACACGGCGCTCAACCCGCGCCAGACGCTGGGCGAAATCGTCGGCCGGCCGATGACGCTGTTCTTCGACCGCTCAGCCGCCCAAGTAAAGGACCGGGTCGCTAAACTGCTGACGCAGGTGGGCCTACCCGCCGATTTCGCCGCTCGCCGGCCGGGGCAATTGTCGGGCGGGCAAAAGCAGCGCGTCTGCATCGCGCGCGCGCTCGCCGCCGAGCCCGATCTCATCATCTGCGACGAGCCGACGTCCGCACTCGATCCGCTGGTGGCCGAGGACGTGCTGAAGTTGCTGCGCCAGCTTCAGGAAGACATGGGTCTCGCCTATATGTTCATCACCCACGACCTCGGCACAGTCAGGCGCATCGCGCATCGCACGGCGGTGATGCTGAAGGGGGAGATCATCGCTCAGGGACCAACCGCGCAAATCTTTGCGCCGCCTTATCATCCCTATACCGAGAAGCTGATTTCATCCGTGCCGGAGATGGACACGACCTGGCTCGACCACGTGCTGGCGCGACGCCCCGCGGCGTGACATGCGCGTCGAGGAGCAGGTCTGGATCTCGCTGCGCGACGGTTGCCGATTGGCGGCGCGCATCTGGTTTCCCGACGCGCCACGCGCGCCCGCGATCCTCGAATACATCCCCTATCGCAAGCGCGACGGGACGCGCGGGCGCGACGAGCCGATGCACGGCTATTTCGCCGCCAACGGCTATGTCGCGGTGCGCGTCGACCTACGCGGGTCGGGCGAGGCGGACGGTCTGCTGCATGACGAATATCTGCAACAGGAACTTGACGACGCCTGCGAGGTCATCGATTGGTTGAGCCGCCAGCCGTGGTGCGACGGCGCCGTCGGCATGATGGGCAAGTCGTGGGGCGGCTTCAACGCGCTTCAGGTGGCGGCGATGCGCCCGCAAGCGCTCAAGGCGATCATCACCGTCTGCTCGACCGACGACCGCTACGCCGACGACATTCACTACATGGGCGGCTGCCTGCTCAACGACAATCTGTGGTGGGGCGCGATCATGCTGGCCTATCAGGCGCGCCCGCCCGATCCCGCGCTGCGCGACGACTGGCGCGAGGTTTGGTTGGCGCGACTCGACGCCATGCCGTTCTGGCCGGCGCTGTGGCTGCAACATCAAAGACGCGACGCCTATTGGCGGCATGGCTCGGTCGGCGAGGATTTTTCGGCGATTAACTGTCCGGTGTTCACGGTCGGCGGCTGGGCGGACGCCTATACCAACGCAGTCCCGCGTCTGCTCGAAGGCCTTAAAGTCCCCCGCCTCGGGCTGATCGGCCCCTGGGCGCATCTCTATCCGCACGACGGCAAGCCGGGGCCGTCCATCGGCTTCCTGCAAGAGGCGTTGCGCTGGTGGGACCATTGGTTGAAAGGCGCCGACAACGGCGTGATGGATCAACCGGTGTTGCGCGCCTTCGTCGAGAATGGGGCTGAGCCGGAGAACCGCGAGACGGCGGCGGGGCGGTTTGTCGGCGAGGCGCAATGGCCCTCGCTGCGGGTCGCGCAGGTGACGATGAACGTCGGGGCGGCGGGGCTGGACCGGGCAGGGCCGGCGTCGGAGGCGCAAATCCGCTCGCCCCATGGGACAGGTTCGGGCGCGGGCGAATGGATGGGGACAGGCGCACCGCATGAAGCGGCGACGGACCAGCGTTTCGACGACGGTTGCTCGCTCTGCTTCGACGGGCTGCCGCTGGAGGCGCCGCTGGAATTGCTGGGCGCCGCCGTTTTCGTGGCCGAGGTGGCGTCCGACAAGCCGGTGGCGCAGCTTTGCGTGCGGCTTTGCGACGTGGCGCCGGACGGGGCCTCGCGACGAGTGACTTATGGCGTGCTCAACCTTACGCATCGCGACAGCCATGCGGAGCCGACCCCGCTGGCGCCGGGGGCGTTCTATCGCATCGAGGTCAAGCTGAATGACGTTGGCTATCGCGTCGCGCCCGGCCACCGTCTGCGCGTGGCGATCTCCACCGCCTATTGGCCGCTGATCTGGCCCGCGCCGGAGGCCGCGACGTTGACGGTGAGACTGCCTGCCTCGCTTACGCTGCCGGTCCGCAAAGCGCCGCCGGACGAACCTGTCATCGCCTTCGCCGCGCGCGAGACGGCGCCCGACGCTCCCACGACAGCCCTCTCGGCGGGCCGCGTCGAGCGCGCCGTGAGCTTCGATCTCGGCGCCGGGGTCTCGACCTATGAGACATCGGGCGAGGGCGGGCTATTCGGCGAGGGGGCCTATCGCTTCGACGAGATCGACGCCAGCGTGTCCCATGATTTGCGGCGGACGCTGCGAATCGGGGCCGACGATCCTCTGAGCGCGGCTTACGACCTCGATCAGACCTACGAGATGGGACGCGAGGGTTGGCGAATTCGCATCGACACGAAAGTCTCGATGCGCGCCACGGCGACGGATTTCCTGGTCGAGGCGCGGCTGACGGCCTACGAAAACGGTGAACCTGTGCACGAACGGCGCTTTGCGCAGGCGATTGCGCGCGATTGCCTATGACCCTGCATCGCCCGGCGTGACTTTTGCTGCGCCGCGTGACAGAGGTTTCGTATTCCAGAAATACACGAGGAGGTCGTTTTGTCTTTTGACATAGCGCCGCGCGTCGCCGTCATCGGGGCCGGCATAGCCGGCATCACCACCGCTTACGATCTCGTCAAGCGCGGCGCGCAGGTGACGATCTTCGATCGCCACCCCTACGCTGCGATGGAGACGTCGTTCGCCAACGGCGGCCAGCTTTCCGCTTCCAACGCGGAGGTTTGGAACTCCTGGGCGACGGTGTGGAAGGGCCTCAAATGGATGACGACGCCTGGCGCGCCGCTTCTCGTGAATCCGACGCCGACCTGGCACAAGATGTCCTGGATGCTGTCTTTCATCGGCGCCATCCCGCGCTATGAGGAAAACACCGTGACGACGGTGCGTCTCGCGCTTGAGGCGCGCGCGCGGCTGACGGCGATGGCGGCGGACGAAGGCATCGACTTCGACCGCGAGAACCGCGGCATCCTCCATTTCTATGCGACCAAAGAAGAATTCGACAAGGCGGCCAAAGTCTCCAAACTTTACGAAAAAGGCGGTCTGGAGCGGCGCGCGGTGACGCTGGCCGAGATGCAGACTATCGAGCCCGCGCTGAAAGGCCAGTATTACGGCGGCTATTTCACGCCCACCGACTTCACCGGCGACATTCACAAATTCACCACCGGCCTCGCCAAGGCCTGCGAGCGCCTGGGCGTCGAGATGCGGCTGTCGGACGAAGTTCTGTCGGTCACGGCCAGCGACAAGGGCGTGACGGTCATCAGCCAGTCGACGGAGCCCTCGCTGGAGCAGACGGCGCCGCCGACGCAGGTCAATCAGTTCGACCGCATTGTGGTGTGCGGGGGCGTGATGTCGCGCGGACTGGCGCGCATGCTGGGCGACCGCGTCAACATCTATCCCGTCAAGGGCTATTCGATCACCGTCAACCTGCCCGAAGGCGGCGAAAACTTCGCGCCCTATGTGAGCCTGCTCGACGACGCCGCCAAGATAGTCAGTTCGCGGCTCGGCAAGTCGCGCCTGCGCGTGGCCGGCACGGCGGAATACAACGGCTACAACCGCGACATCCGCGCCGAGCGCATCGACCCCCTCATCAACTGGTGCCGCGCGCATTTCCCCGGCCTCAATACCCGCCAGTCGGTGCCGTGGACGGGCCTGCGGCCGATGATGCCCGATATGCTGCCCAAGGTCGGGCGCGGCCGCAATCCGCGCGTTTTCTACAACACCGGCCACGGCCACCTGGGCTGGACGCTGTCGGCGGCGACGTCGGACGCGGTGGCTGCGCTGGTGATGGCCAAGCCCAACGTGCCCTGAAGGGCGTCCGGTTAAGGCAAAAGCGCCCTTCT
>JAYVYJ010000308.1:0-3866 GCA_043784465.1 Hyphomicrobiales bacterium | reverse complement strand
TGCGAGATCGGCGTCTCCGACGCGCGCGGCCTCGAATATGGCCTCGTGTTCGTCCCAAACACGCCGCGTCGCCTGCTCGCCTTCGCGCAGCACCTCGGCCATGATCCGCCTGAATTTCGGCCAGTGCGGCGCCATCGTCTCGGACAGCAGCGCGTTGCCGGACGCCTGTGCGAGCGCGATGTGAAAGGCGACGTCCGCCGCTATCTGATCCTCGATGCCGCCTTTGCTGATCGCCGCACGGCCTTGCGCCAACCGCGACGCCGCCTCGCCCAACGCATCCGTGCGCGACGCCGCCAGCCGCACGGCGAGCGCCTCCATGGCGGCGCGCAGCTGATAGAGATCGCGCACGGCCTGCGGCTCCAGGGGCGCGACGACGAGGCCGCGCCCGGAGGCTTCCCTTACGAGACCCTGATTGCGCAGCAGCAGAAGCGCCTGCTGCACCGGCTGTCTCGACACGCCAAGCGCGCGCGCGATCTCGTCCTGGATAAGCCGGCCGCCCGAAGGCAGCCGACCCGCAACAATGTCGGCGATGATGGCGTCGCAAACGCGCTGAACGAGGCTGGGCTGGACGGCTAACGCTTGCATATCCTCCCCACCCGGTCGTTGCGCGATTTTCGTGGCGGACCCGTTGCGTCACCCGCCAATCTTCGGTATCCTCTTTGAATTCAGAATTCAAGAGCGTGCGACCATGACGTCGCCGCCAAGGGGAGGAAGCCATGGCGGCATGGACACGGCGTGCGGCGTTGAAGGGAGCGGCGGGATCCGCGGTTGTGGCTTGCATCGGGCGCGCACGTGCGGAGCCGCTGAAGCTCAAGCTCGGCAACGACTTGCCAGCGACCCATTCCGTCAACGTCCGGCTTCAGGAGGCCATCGCGGCCATCGCGGACGAGACTCATGGCGACGTCGCGATCTCGCTGTTTCCCAACAACCAGCTCGGAAACGACAAGGACATGATGTCGCAGCTGCGTTCGGGCGCGCTGGAGCTGGCGACCATGCCCAACGTGCTGATCTCGACGCTCACGCCCGCCCCGGCCCTGTTCGGCGTCGGTTACGCTTTCGCCGACTATGGCAAGGTTTGGGAGGCGGTGGACGGGGACTTGGGCGCCTACGTGCGCGCGGGCGTGGCCAAGACCGGCGTCGTTCCGTTCGAGGCGGTGTGGGACAACGGGTTCCGGCAGATCACCTCCTCGACGCATCCCATCGCCAGCCCGCAGGATCTCGCCAATTTCAAGATCCGCGTGCCTGTCGTGCCGCTATGGGTGTCGATGTTCACTTCGCTCGGCGCCTCGCCGGTCAGCATTCCGCTGGCGGAGGCCTATTCGGCGCTGCAAACCAAGATCGCCGACGGGCAGGAGAACCCGCTCGCGCTGATCGATGCGGCGAAGTTCTACGAAGTGCAGAAATACGTCTCGATGACCAACCACGCCTGGGACGGCTTCTGGCTGCTCGCCTCGGGCAAGACCTGGGGCGGCTACCCCAAGGACGTGCAGGACCTGCTCGCCAAACATTTCAACGCGGCGGCGAAGAAGCAGCGCGCCGATCTCGTAAAGACCAACGTCGATCTCACCAAGGCGTTGGAGAGCAAGGGTCTTGTCTTCAACAGCCCCGACGTCGGGGCGTTCCGCGCGGCGCTCGGCAAGACCGATTTCTATAAAAAGGCGCGCGCCAAATTTGGCGACGAGGCTTGGGGCCTGTTGCAGAAATACGCCGGCGACATCGGTTGATGCACGGCGTCGAGACGATACGCAACGGGCCGGCCGCCCGAGCGGAGCGCGCCCTGGGCGCGCTCGCGGGGGCGCTGGCGGCGGCGCTGGTGGTGGCGGAGATCGTCGTTTTGTTCGCGGGCGTGTGCGCGCGCTACCTGTTCCGCGCGCCGCTGATCTGGAGCGACGAGGTCGCGGGCATCCTGTTCCTTTGGCTGGCGATGCTGGGCGCCGCGCTCGCGCTGCATCGTGGCGAACATATGCGGATGACCGCCGTTTCGGCGCGGCTGGGGTTTGGCCCGCGCGCGTTCCTGGACCGCTTCGCGCTGTGCGCGGCGGCGGTGTTTCTCGCCCTGATCCTCAAGCCCGCGTTCGATTTCGCTTTCGACGACATGGACGTTTCGACGCCCGCGCTCGAAATCTCGTCGGGTTGGCGCTCGATGGCGCTACCGGTCGGCTTTTCGCTGATGCTGGCGCTGATCGGCCTGCAACTGGCGTCCGCGCCGGGGCGCCGGTTGACGGCGGCGGCGGCGCTGACCGCGGCCGCGCTGGGGGCCGCGTTCTACCTGGCGCACAGCGCCCTGCCCGCCTTCGGCAAATGGAACCTCGTGCTGTTCTTCGTCGGCGTCACAGCCGCGCTGGTGTTCGCCGCCGCGCCCATCGCCTTCGCTTTCGCGCTGGCGACGCTCGGCTATGTCGGCCTGACGACGCCTCTGCCCGTGACCGTGATCGTCGGGCGCATGGACGAGGGCATGAGCCATCTGACGCTGCTCGCCGTGCCGCTGTTCGTGTTTCTCGGCCTGCTGATCGAAGCCACCGGCATGGCGCGCGCGATGGTGGCGTTTCTGGCGAGCCTGATCGGCCATGTGCGCGGCGGCCTGCAATATGTGTTGATCGGCGCGATGTATCTGGTCTCGGGCATTTCCGGCTCCAAGGCCGCCGACATGGCCGCCGTCGCTCCCGCGCTGTTCCCCGAGATGATCGCGCGCGGCGCCAAGCCCGGCGACCTCGTGGCGCTGCTCTCGGCGACCGGCGCGCAGACCGAGACGATTCCGCCCAGCCTTGTATTGATAACGATCGGCTCGGTCACCGGCGTCTCCATCGCCTCGCTGTTCACCGGCGGCCTTGTGCCCGGGGCGGTGCTGGCGCTGGCTTTGGTGGCGGTCGTGGCGCGCCGTTACCGCAATGAGGATTTGTCGCACGTGCGCCGTGCGCGCGCGCGCGAGATTTTCAGCGCCGGGGTGGCGGCGGTCCCGGCGCTTGCGCTGCCGGTGCTGATTCGCGCGGCGGTGGTCGGAGGCGTCGCTACCGCTACGGAAGTCTCCACGCTCGGCATCGTCTACGCCTTCGCCGCAGGATTGATCTTCTATCGCGGCTTCCGCTGGGCGCGGCTTTATCCGATGCTGGTTGAGACGGCCTCGCTTTCGGGCGCGATCCTGCTCATCATCGGTGCGGCGACCGGCATGGCCTGGGCGCTCACGCAATCGGGCTTCTCTACCACATTGGCCGCGTTGATGACGTCGCTGCCGGGCGGATCGCCGGTGTTTCTGGGCGCCACCATCCTGGTTTTCATCGTTCTGGGCAGCGTGCTGGAGGGCATTCCCGCCATCGTGCTGTTCGGGCCGCTGATGTTTCCCATCGCGCGCGCAGTCGGGGTGCACGAAGTGCATTACGCCATGGTGGTGGTGCTGGCGATGGGCATCGGTCTGTTCGCGCCGCCGTTCGGCGTCGGCTATTATGCGGCCTGCGCGATAAGCCGCGTCGATCCGGGGCTGGGCCTGAAACCCATGGCGGGCTATGCCTTCGCGCTGTTGCTGGGAACCATTCTCATCGCCGCCGTCCCGTGGCTTTCCACGGGGCTGCTCAAATGACGGGGGTTTGACAGTCGCCATGCGCGGATTGATGACATTTGGAGCCGCGCTGGCCGCGCAAGCGCGTCTGGCGCCGCACAAGATCGGCGCCAGCGATCTCGACCGCGAGATCACTTTCGCGTTATGGGACGAGCGGGCGCGTCGTCTCGCCAATGCGTTCATCGGGCTCGGCCTTGCCAAGGGCGACCGCGTCGCGGTGCTGGCCTATAATTGCGTCGAGTGGGCCGAAATCTACGCCGCGACCGCTAAGGCGGGCCTGATCGCGGTGCCGATCAACTTCCGCCTCATTGCG
>JAYVYJ010000307.1:0-7951 GCA_043784465.1 Hyphomicrobiales bacterium | reverse complement strand
CTGGCATCCCAAGGGCTGGACGCTGTTCCAGATCCTCATCGCCTATATGCGGCGGCGGCTGGCGGGCGATTATCAGGAGGTGAGCGCGCCGCAGGTGCTCGACAAGCATCTGTGGGAGATTTCCGGCCATTGGGGCTGGTATCGCGAAAACATGTTCATGGCGCGGGCGGCGGGCGACGACGCCGAGAAGGAGGACGAACGCATCTATGCGCTCAAACCCATGAACTGCCCCGGCCATATCCAGATCTTCAAGAACGGCCTGCGCTCCTATCGCGAGTTGCCGCTGCGCCTCGCCGAGTTCGGCCTCGTGCATCGCTACGAACCTTCGGGCGCCCTGCATGGCGTGATGCGCGTGCGCGCGTTCACGCAGGACGACGCACATGTGTTCTGCACCGAGGATCAACTGGCGTCCGAATGCCACAAGATCAACGAACTGATCCTGTCGGTCTACAAGGACTTCGGCTTCGACAAAATCGTCGTCAAACTCTCGACGCGGCCGGAGAAACGTGTGGGCGCCGATGAGCTTTGGGACCACGCGGAGGGCGTGATGCTGCGCGTGCTGGAGGAGATCAAACACCAGCACGGCGACGTCGTCACCACGTCGATCAACCCCGGCGAGGGCGCGTTCTACGGGCCGAAGTTCGAATACGTGCTGCGCGACGCCATCGGGCGCGACTGGCAATGCGGCACGACGCAGGTCGACTTTAACCTGCCCGAGCGCTTCGGCGCGTTCTACATCGCGCCCGATTCGTCCAAGACGACGCCGGTGATGGTGCATCGTGCGATCTGCGGCTCAATGGAGCGCTTCATCGGCATTTTGATTGAAAACTACGCCGGACATTTCCCGCTTTGGCTCGCCCCGGTCCAGATCGTCGTCTGCACGATCACGCAGGAGGGCGACGAATATGCGATGCAGTTCGTCGCCGCGGCGCGCAAGATGGGCCTTCGCGTCGAAGTCGATCTGTCGAACGAGAAAATCTCCTACAAGGTGCGCGAACATTCGCTGACCAAGACGCCCGTCATCGTCGCGGTCGGCAAGAAGGAGGCGGGGGATCGAACGGTCTCGGTGCGGCGGCTGGGCTCCAACGCGCAGACGACCTTCAGTTTCGCGGAGGCCATCGCCGCTTTCGTCGATGAGGCGACGCCCCCTGACTTGAGGCGTGCGGATTGATGAGCGTGCGCGCGGGCGAAATCGTCGATATCGACGGATTTCCGATTTTCGTGGCCGAGGATTATGGGCCCAACGTCAGTAGCGCGCTGCGCGCAGGCACTTATGAAAAGCGCGAACGCCTGCTGGCGGCGCAGTTTCTGTCTCCCGGCGACCGTGTGCTGGAACTGGGAACGGCGGTGGGAATCGTGGCGATGACGGCGGCCAGAATCGTCGGGCCGCAAAATGTCATGACCTACGACGCCAACCCCGACATGGTCGCGGACGCCAAAGCCAATTTCGAGCGTAACGGTCTCGGCCAGATCGACGCGCGCCTTGGGTTGCTCGCCAACCGGGGCCGTTATGTTCCCGGCGAGGTCGAGTTTGGGATCGCCGGTGAGTTCTGGGCGTCGCGGCGCCCGGCTGAGCATGACGGCGGCTTTGTGCGCCGGATCGTTGCGCCGCTTCGCTGTCTTGAGGACGAGATCGAGGCCTTCGGCGCGACGACGATGATTTGCGACATCGAGGGCGGCGAGGTCGAGTTGCTCGTCGGCGCCGATCTCTCAAAACTGCGACTGCTGATTTTGGAGACGCATTACTGGGCGCAGGGCGAGGCCGCCACCGACGCGATGGTGCGCGAACTGATTATCGGCGGGTTCTCGATTCATCTGGAGGCGTCGGTGCGTGGCGTACTGGCGTTGCGGCGATGACGCCCATGAAGATCAGCCTCAACGACGGCCTCGATATTCCGCAACTTGGCCTCGGCCTGTGGCAGACGAGCGCCCATGAGGCGGCTGAGGTGGTCGCGGCGGCGCGGGAGACCGGCTATCGCCATTTCGACACCGCCGCGATGTACGGCAACGAGGACGGCGTGGGGCAGGGCCTTGCCGGGGCGCCGCGCGAAGACGTATTCGTCACGACCAAAGTCTGGAACGACGCGCAGGGGTTCGACGCCACGATGCGCGCCGCGCGCGCAAGTCTCCGCGAGCTGCGGCTCGACCATGTCGATCTTTATCTGATCCACTGGCCCGCGCCCCGGCGCGGGCTTTATGTCGAGACGTGGCGGGCGCTGATAAAGTTGCGGGATGAGGGACTGGCGCGCTCCATCGGCGTCTCCAACTTTGCGCCCGAACATATCGAGCGCGTCATCGCGGAAACCGGCGTAACGCCCGCAATCAACCAGATCGAACTGCATCCGCGCTTTCAGCAACGGGCGCTGCGCGCGTTTCATGCGGAAAGGGGGATCGTCACGCAATCCTGGGCGCCGCTCGGGCGTGCGCATTTCCTCGACGATCCCGTCATCGCCCGCCTCGCCGCCAAACATGGTCGAACGTCGGCGCAGATCGTCATCCGCTGGCATCTCGACGAGGGGCTGGTCGCTATCCCCAAGACGGTGCGGCGCGAGCGGTTGAAAGAAAATTTCGATGTGTTCGGTTTCGCGCTCGACGCCGGGGACCGCGAGGCGCTCGCCGCGCTCGACCGCCCGGACGGCCGGACGGGACCAGACCCGATGACGGCTTCGTTCTAAGCCGCCTCCGCACAGACGTCGCAGAGACCCGACACTTCCACAATGCGGCCCTTGGGCGTGAATCCCGCTGTCCGCGCCGCACGGCCCACCGCCGCGCCTACGCCCTCGTCCTCGATCTCTACGCTGCGCCCGCAGGTCTCGCAGGTCAGCAACAAGCAGGCGTGCGCGTGGCCGAAATGCGCGCAGCGGGCAAAGGCGTTGCGGCTCTCGACGCGATGCAAGAATCCATGCTCCAGCAGGAAGTCGAGCGCGCGATAAACTGTCGGCGGGGCGATGGACTTGTTCTCCCGCCTGGCCAGCGCCTCGATGATGGCGTAGGCGCCCATCGGCGCGGGCGTCTGCGCAAGAATCGCCACCACGCCGGCGCGGGCGGGCGTCAGCAACAGGCCGCGCTGGGCGCAGACGGCGCGAACCTCGTCTCCCCAGGCGATAGGCTCGTGCGAATGGGCGTTCATGACCCTCCTTAACATAAATCGCCGCTCCAGTATTGCCCGAACGAATGTTATAACGTAACACTCTTCTCGTCACGAAGGAGCGCCCATGAAGACCCTCGCTTTGTCCCTCGCGGCGCTGACCCTGACGGGAGCCGGCGCGCTTGCCGGTCCCGTTCGTGTGGTGGCGGCGGAAAATGTCTATGGCGATCTCGCGCGCCAGATCGGTGGTGAGCATGTGGCGGTCGTCTCCCTGCTCAACAATCCCGATCAGGACCCGCATCTATTCGAGGTGAGCCCGGAGACGGCGAAGTCCGTCGCGGGGGCGCAGGTCGTCGTCGCCAACGGCGCCGATTACGATTCCTGGATGAACAAGCTGCTCGGCGCCTCGCCCGCGCCCGCGCGAAAGCTGATCGACGTCGGCGCGCTGGTTGGCGTGAAGCCCGGCGACAATCCGCATCTCTGGTACGCCCCGCAACACATGAAGGCGGCGGCGCAGGCGTTGGCCGGGGCGCTGGCGGCGGTCGACGCCCCTCATGCGGCGGATTACCGCGCAGGCGCGGCGCAGTTTCTGGAATCGCTGAAGCCGCTCGACGCCAAACTCGCCGACATGCGCCAGCTTCATCAGGGCGCGGCGGTTGCAGCTTCCGAGCCGGTGTTCGGCTACGCCGCGCAGGCGGCGGGGCTGGACGTGCGCGAGCAGAAATTCGCGCTGTCGGTGATGAACGCCAGCGAGCCCGCGCCCTCCGACGTCGCGCAGTTCGAGAGCGATCTCAAGGGTCATAAGGTGCGCGCGATGATCTACAATTCTCAGGCGAGCGAGCCCGCCGTCGAGAAACTGGTCGCGCTGGCCAAGGCGAGCGGCGTTCCTGTGGTCGGCGTCACCGAGACGGAGCCTCCCGGGACGCGCTATCAACAATGGATGACAGACGAACTCGACGCGCTCGATCGCGCGTTGGGCGCGCCGGTCAATTGAGCGCGCTGTCATTCGAGGGCGTCACGGTCCGGCTGGGCGGGCGCGACGTTCTCAAACAAACCAGCTTCGACATGCGGGCGGGCGAGTTCGTCGGCTTGCTCGGCGCCAACGGCTCCGGCAAGACCACGCTGCTGCGCGCGGCGCTGGGGCTGCTGCCGCTGCGCGCGGGCGCGATCCGCGTGCTCGGCCGTCCCGTCGCGCGCGGAATGGCCGGGGTCGGCTATATGCCGCAGACGCGCGCGGCCTTCGCCAGCGCTCGCCTCACCGGCCGCACGATGATCGAAACCGCCGCGATGGGCGCACGTTTCGGTGTCTGGCGGCTCGACGCCGGCACGCGGCGCGACATCGACGCGGCGCTCGATCTGGTGGACGCGCGCGATCTCGCGCGCGCGCCGGTCGCGGACCTGTCGGGCGGCCAGCGCCAGCGGTTGCTGCTCGCGCAGGCGCTACTGGGCAAGCCGCGTCTGCTGCTGCTCGACGAGCCGCTGATTTCGCTCGATCCCGCGCAGCAGAGCGCGGTCGTCGCGATGATCGGGCGGTTGCGCGGCGAACTCGGCGTCGCGGTTCTGTTCAGCGCGCATGAGTTGAACCCGCTGCTGAGCCATATCGACCGTGTACTCTATCTGGGCGCCGGCGCGGCGGCCATCGGGACGGTCGACGAAGTCGTCACCGGCGAGATGCTGTCGCGGCTTTATGGCGCCGAGGTCGAGGTGGTGCGGGTCGGCGCGCGCATCTTCGTGATGACGGGCGGCGTCGAGTTGGATGCGCACGCCCATCAGCACGACCACGCCCATGTTTGAATATGAATTCATGCGCACCGCCTTCGCGGCGGCGGGGGCGGCGGCCGTGCTATCGGGCGCGGTCGGCTACTTTCTGGTGCTGCGCGGCCAGACGTTCGCGGGCCACGCGCTGAGCCATGTCGGCTTCACGGGGGCGACGGGGGCGGCGCTTCTGGGTCTGCCGCCGCTGGCGGGACTTGTCGGCTTCTCGGCGCTCGCGGGGCTGCTGATGGGGCTGATCGGCGAAAAATGGTCGGAGCGCGATGTCGCCATCGGCATGGTTCTTACGCTGTCGCTGGGTTTCGGCCTGTTGTTCCTGCATTTCTACACGTCCGCCGCCACGCAGGCGACGGCGTTGCTGTTCGGCAATGTTCTCGGCGTGGATGCGCGGGCGCTGGCGTCGCTGCTGGCGCTGTCCGCCGTAAGCCTCGCCGCGCTGGGCGCCATCGCCCGTCCGCTGGCGTTTGCTAGCCTTCAACCGGAACTGGCGGAAGCGCGGGGCTTGCCGATGCAGGCGCTGTCGGTGGGCTTTCTCGTCATCGTGGCGGTGGCGGTGGCGGAAGCGGCGTCCATCGTCGGCGTATTGCTGGTGTTCGCGCTGATGGTCGGCCCGGCGGCGGCCTCGCGCGCGCTGACGCGCAGCCTGGGGGCAGGCGTCGCCCTCGCCGCCGCGCTGGCGGTGGGCGAGGCGTGGGGCGGATTGACGCTCTCGTTCTACACCGACTGGCCGACGAGTTTCTGGATCGCGGCGCTGTCGGGAGCGGTGTATTTTATGGCGCTGGCGGTCGCCTGATACGTCTTCCGGCTGCGGGGACGGGAGGCGTCCAGAGCGGGCGTCCACGCCTGCATGGCGCCAAGCGACCGAAATCCGTTTGAGGGCTCACACCGGGCGCATCAGCACGTGCTTCTTGCGCCCGAGCGAAAGTTTGACGGCGCCATCGCGGAGATCGGACGGCCCCACCAACGCCTTCTCGTCCGTCAGCGCCTCGTCGTTGACGCGCAGGCCGCCGCCACGAATCTGGCGCCGCGCCTCTCCCGTCGAGGCGACGAGGCCGGCCCGCACGAAGGCCGACAGAGCGCCTACGCCCGCTCCGAACTCCGATGCGGGAATGTCCACGCTCGGCAATGTCTCGGCGGTCACGCCCTGCTCGAACGTCTGGCGCGCAGTTTCGGCGGCCGCTTCCGCCGCCTCGCGCCCATGCAGCAGCGCGGTCGCCTCGGTAGCGAGCGTCTTCTTGGCCTCGTTGATCTCGGCGCCCTGCAATGCGCCCAGGCGCGCGATCTCGTCCATCGGCAGCAACGTGAACAGTTTGAGGAACCGCGAAACGTCGGCGTCCTCGGCGTTGCGCCAGAACTGCCAATAGTCCCACGGGCTCAGCATGTCCGCGTCCAACCAAACTGCGCCCGCCGCCGTCTTGCCCATCTTGGCGCCGGAAGACGTCGTAATGAGCGGGGAGGTGAGGGCGTAAAGCTGCGGCGTGCCCATGCGGCGGCCAAGGTCCGTCCCGGTGACGATGTTGCCCCATTGGTCGGAGCCGCCCATCTGCAACGTGCAGCCGTAGCGGCGGTGCAACTCCACGAAATCGTAGGCCTGAAGGCACATGTAGTTGAATTCGAGGAAGCTCAACTCCTGCTCGCGCTCGACGCGCATCTTGACCGAATCCATCGACAACATGCGGTTGACCGAGAAATGCCGGCCGACGTCGCGAAGGAAGTCGATGTAATTGAGCTTGGTCAACCAATCGGCGTTGTCGGGCATGATTGCGTCGGTCGGGCCCTCGCCGAAGGTCATGAAGCGGGAAAAAACCCGCTTGATGCCGTCCTTGTTGGCCTCGATCTGCTCGACGCTCAGCATCTTGCGGCTCTCGTCCTTGCCGGAGGGGTCGCCGACGCGCGTGGTGCCCCCGCCCATCAGCGCGATGGGCCTGCCCCCTGTCTGTTGCAGCCAGCGCAGCAGCATGATCTGGACCAGCGAGCCAACGTGTAGCGACGGCGCCGTGCAGTCGAACCCGATATAGGCGACCAGATCCCCGGACGCGGCCTTGGCGTCGAGGCCCGCCCAGTCCGAGCATTGATGCACATAGCCGCGCTCCCGCAACACGCGCAGGAATTCGGATTTGGGCTGAAAGGCGTCCACGACGGTCTCCCTTTGGGAACCGCTCTTTACGGCGCGGGGCGCGCCGGGCGCAACCCGAAGGGCCGGGGCGTCGCGCTAGGCGCGGCGCCCCGGCGCCTCGACGCCGCGCGCGCGGACGGCGCGGCCCAGCGCCATCAGTGGGAAATAATGGCGGTACATGCCGTAGCGCAGCATGAACGCGCGGGAAAGCTCGGGCCCCTGCATAAGGTTCTTCGACAGGTTGGGGTCGGTCAGCTTGATCGTCTGGCCGATTCCGTAGCCGGGGAAGCCCGTGCCGGTGTAATGGGGTTCGTGCCACGTGCCGTCGGCTTGCGTCTCGATCAGCCACGCGAGGCCGCGCTCGATGGCCTGTCGGTCTTGCGGGCGGTTGGCGGCAAGCAGCGCCATCAGCGCCCAGGCGGTCTGCGAGGCGGTGGCGGCGCCGCGCCCGGCGCTGGCCAGGTCCATATAGGACGCGCAGCTTTCACCCCAGCCGCCGCTCTCTTGCTGGCGCGCGACCAGCCATTCGCAGGCCCGCGCGACGTAAGGCTGGCTCATATCCTCGCCGATGGCGGCGAGCGCGGGCAGGGCGGCGCTGGTGCCGTAGACGTAATTGACGCCCCAGCGGCCGAACCACGGCCCGTCCGCCTCCTGCTCGCTTTTAAGGTAACGCAGCGCCCGCGCCATAGCGGGATGGCTGCTTGAAAGGCCCGCCCTCGCAAACGCCTCCACCACATGCGCGGTCACGTCGACCGAAGGCGGATCGAGCGCCTCGCCGAAATCGCAGAACGGGATCTTGGTCAGAATTTTCCGGTCGTTGTCCTTGTCGAAAGCGCCCCAGCCGCCGCCCCGGCTCTGCATGGCGATCAACCATTCGATCGCGCGCGCGAACGCTTCCTCGACGCCCTTGGCCTTGAAGCGGGGGTCGTCGCGGAACGGCGCGAGGGCGATCAGCGCGACGGCGGTGTCGTCGA
>JAYVYJ010000306.1:0-4821 GCA_043784465.1 Hyphomicrobiales bacterium | reverse complement strand
TGGCCGCTCGCGCCGGGGCTGCGCTTCGCCTACGGCCTACGGCCTCCGGCTCCGCGCAGTCCCGGCGCGAAAATTACACCATCTCAAGGGACACGACCGAGGAAACTCTTGCTAAATGTTGGGAAGCCCTTCCGTCGAACCTGAACCTGCCATCGTGAACCGCGCTTTCTAATAGTCGCCATCATGCACCCGTTGTGACTAGGGTGTGACAGGCCAAGTCCTATGAAATTCTGGAAGACGCCGCTGGTATCGAAAAACTCAGTAGATACAGGACCTTAAAATGGTGGGCGGTACAGGGATTGAACCTGTGACCTCTCCCATGTCAAGGGAACGCACTACCGCTGTGCTAACCGCCCGGTTGCGCGGCGGTATAGACAATCGATCCCGCCCGCGCAACATCCTTGTCGCATGTTCTCTTCCGTCGAAAATTTGCCCGTTCCGGCGCTTCGCCCCGCCTCGGCCGCCGACCTGGACGCCATCATGGCGCTTGAGCGCCTGCCCGGCTACGAGGCGTTGGTGGGACGCTCGCCGCGCGCCGAGCACGTGGCCATGCTCGCCGATTCCCGATACGCCTACCTGATGGGCGAGCGCGCCTTCGCGATCCTGCGCGATATCGATGACGCCCACGGCAACGTTTATCTCAAGCGCATCGCCGTGGCGCAGCCCGGCAGGGGCGACGGCGCGCGGTTTCTCGCGCGCGTGCTGGACTGGACCTTCGCTCAGACCACCCCGCACCGCTTCCACCTCGACTGTTTCGAGGACAATGTGCGCGCGCAGGCGATGTACGCCAAGCTTGGCTTCACGCGCGACGGCGTCGCTCGCGAAGCCTATCTCGACCCGGCCGGGCGGCGGCGCACGCTCATCCTGATGGCGCTGACGCGGTCCCAATGGGCTCAGGCCGCTTCGCGTTCGAGCACGACCAACGCGCCGTAGACGCGCCGATGCGCCTCTAGCCGCAGGAAGCCGCGGCGAATGGCGCGCAGAGAAAACCCGCGCGCGGCGCCTTCTGCGATGACGGCTTTGGGCGCGTGCGCGAAACGACCCGAACTGGTTTGTTCATAGGGCGCCGTGGCGGTCGGCTCCAGCGTCGCCGCCAGAAAGGCTCCCGGCCGCAGGGCGCGCGCCGCCGCCTCCAGCAGCGGGCCGAGATCGCCGAGATAAATCAGAGAATCGGCGGCGAAGACAAGATCGAAGGGGGCCTGCGGTCGCCCGAGAAACTCTACCATGTCGGCTCTGACGAGTTCGTCGTAGACGCCGCGCGCGCGGGCCTTGGCGATCATCTTCGGGGAAAGATCGACCCCGACGAGGTTTTGCGCTCGCGGACGCAGCAGGGGCCCCGCCAGACCCGTGCCGCAACCCAGATCGAGCACGCGGCGGAAGTCGACGCCGGTCTCGTCAAGCAGCCGCAGCAGCTTGGCGGGGCCGCGATATTGCAGCACATCGACCATCTGGGCGTCGAACGTCTCGGCGAACCGGTCGAAATAGGCGGCGACATAAGCGGCGGGCGCCCGGTCGGCCTTTTCGCCGGCCAACGTCGCCAGTTGATAGCCGTGCACGGGATCGGATTCGGAGCCGGCGTGAACGTTGCGGGCCACCGCCAGCGCGGCCTCGCCATAGCCATAGGCGGCCAGCAGCGGGGCCGACATGCGCGCAACCTCGGTCCGTTGCGCAGCCGGCCCGCCCGCCATGGCGAAGGCCGCGCACGCGCCCTCGGGGCCGCCCCGCACGGCGCCGTCGAGAAAGCTGACGAGTTGGTGGCGCTTGCGCGCCTCCTCGTCCGCGGGCGACGTTTCCAGATGGGCGGCGAGCGACTGCGCCGCCGCGCCGAATTCGCCCTGGAAGAACTGGCACTGGCCAAGGCCGAGCTGGAGACCCGGCGCCGCATAGCCGCGGGCGACGAGCCCGCGCCAACGCACAGCCGCTTCGGCGTAGCGCCGCGCCTCGAAGGCGACCAGCCCCAGCGAATAGGCGGCGTCGTCGAGGCCAGGGTCGCAGGCCAGCGCCGTCTCAAAGGCGGCTTGCGCACGCACGTCGAGGCCCAGCGTCTTGGTGACGAGGCCGAGGGCGAGCCACGCGCGCCCATCGCCGGGCGCGAGCCGCGTGGTCTCCTCGAACGCCTCCTGCGCCTCGCGTAGGTCGCCGCAGGCGCGTCGGGCGAAGCCGAGATCCAGCCAGGCCGCGCCATCCCACGGCGAGAACGCGACGGCCTCGGCGAGCGCTTCGGCGGCGTCCCGCGTGCGCCCGGCGGTCCAGAGCGTGAGGCCGAGACGCCGGAGCGAAGGCCCCGGCGCGGCGCCGCTGGCGATGAGCGCGTCGAGCGGGGGATATTGGCGCCTCAATATCGCGAGATGGGATTCCGCCTTGGGTTCGCAGGAGCGGGCGGAGCGTTGAGCGAGCGCGGCGTCGGAGCGCGCGAGTGCGGACATGGGACGATTCCGGATCGGATGCGGGTGGGCGTCACCCAACGCGCCCAATCCGGCGCGAACCTTTCGGGCCGCTTCAGTCCCAGCGCCGGTGCGCCCACATCCACTGCTCCGGCGTCTCGCGGATGAAGGTCTCGAAATGCGCCTGGATCGCCGCCGTCGCCGCGCGCACGTCGGCGTCGCGGTCCTGCGTGACGGGCACGTTGACGGGTTCCACGCTCATCACGAACCTGACGCCGGGCTTGCGGACCACGCGCACCGCGTAGAGCTTGAGGCCGTAAAGACGTGCGATCAGCGCCGGGGCGGCGTTGGTGTCGGCGGGACGGCCAAAAAACGGCACGGCGATCCCCTTGCCCTCGCGCAGGTCCGCCATGAAGCCGAGCGACCCGCCGCCCTGCGCGATTTTCATGAGCTTGCGCAGAGTCGCCGGCGAGCGGGGAAACAGGCCCAGCGGATAGAGCGGCGCGCGCAGGCGTTGCACCGCCGCGTCGACGAGCGGGTTGGACAACGGCTGGTAGACGCCGGCGATGGGGCGGGCGAGGCGCGTCGACAACGTGCCGCCGGTCTCCCAATTGCCCAGGTGAAGGCCGCAGGCGACATAGGGGCCGCCCTCGCGCACGGCCTGCACCTGCGCTTCCGATTCCATCGTCACCCGCCCCTCTCGCGCGATGGCGTCGAGATGGAAGGTCTCGGCGAAGGTGCGGCCGAGGTGGCCCCACATTTCGCGCACGATGCGATCGCGTTCGGCTGGGGATTTTTCGGGGAAGGCGCGGGCCAGATGATCGAGCGCGCGGGCGTGGCGCTTGAGGCGCGGCGCCACGGCCCTCCAGAGATAAGCCATCAGATCGGACGCGGTTTCGACCGGCAGCGCGGAAATCGCCGCCGCGACCAGAAGATACCCCCCATATTCAACCCAAATCCTGGCTCGCACCCCTGCTCCCGCCGCCCCGGAACCGGCGGCGGAATGCGCAATAAGGCGGCCCACGTCAAGCGGCGGAGCCTCGCCTCGACGTGGACGGGGGCGGCGAACTCGCCTATTTTCCACCCATGGCCGACCCGCGTCTTTACCTCGGTCTGGATCTCGGCACCTCCGGCGCCCGCGTGATCGTCATCGACGCGGCGGGCGGGGCGCGAGCGAGCGCGAGCGCCGCCATGACGGACTTTGGCGGCAATCCGCGGGCCCCGGCGGTCTGGCGCGCGGCGGCCTTTGCCGCGCTCGACCGCGCGCGGGCGCAGGTCGATTTCCATGACATCTCCGCAATGGCGATTGACGGCACGTCCGGCACGCTGCTGGCGGTGGACGCGCAGAGCGAGCCGCTCGGCGATGCGCTCATGTACGACGACCGCTCCGACAGCGGGCTTTGCGCGCGCGTCGACGCCGCCGCGCCCGCGCAAAGCGCCGCAAGGGGCGCGACGAGCGGCCTCGCCAAGGCCTTCGCCCTCGCCGCGCGGGGGCCGCGCCTCATCCTGCATCAGGCCGACTGGATCGCCTCGCTGCTCTCGGGGCGGTGGGTCAGCGACGCCAATAACGCGCTGAAAACCGGCTACGACGCGAGCGCAGGCGTCTGGCCGGACTGGATTGCGCGGGCTGGCTTCGACACGCGCCTGTTGCCGGACGTGCTCGCGCCGGGCGCGACGGTTGGCCGGATCACACGTGAGGCCGCCGCCCGATTTGGCTTTGCGATGGATGCGCGCGTCGTCGCGGGGACCACCGACGGCTGCGCGTCGTTTCTCGCCACCGACGCCAAGGAGATCGGCGACGGCGTCACCGCGCTCGGCACGACGCTGACGATCAAACAGCTTGCGGAGCGGCCGATCTTCGCGCCCCAGTTTGGCGTCTACAGCCACAGGATCCGGGGGCTTTGGCTGGCCGGTGGCGCTTCCGACAGCGGCGGGGGCGCGCTGCTCGCCCATTTCAGCGTCGTGCAGATAGAGGCGCTCACGCCCCGGCTGAAGCCCGATATCCCGACGGGGCTGAACTACTATCCGCTCGCCCGCCCGGGCGAACGCTTTCCCTATGTGGACCCTGCCCTGGCGCCTCGCGTCTCGCCGCGACCCGACGATCCCGCGCTTTTCCTGCAAGGGTTGCTGGAGGGGATCGCGGAGATCGAAGCGCTCGCTTATGGTCGCCTGCGCGAACTCGGCGGGCCGGCGTTGCGCAGCGTGCGCACCGTCGGCGGCGGGGCGCGCAATGCGGCCTGGACGCAAATCCGCGCGCGGCGCCTCTGCGTGTCCCTGCCGCCCGCCGAACAGGAAGAGGCCGCCTACGGCGCCGCCCTGCTCGCCCGCGACGGCGTTTGACGTTTCCTCACATGCGGAGTTCAGCAACCCATGCCGTTCACGCTTTCGCTCAACACCAACCCCTTCATCAACCGCTTCGCCGAGCCGGAAGATCTGA
>JAYVYJ010000305.1:0-2724 GCA_043784465.1 Hyphomicrobiales bacterium | reverse complement strand
GGGGTCAGGCGCTTTCAGGAATTGCTGGCGACCTATGGCAAAGACGTGGTGATCCAGACCACGCGTCAGTTGATGGATTACACCGAAGCGATGCTGCGCCGCGAGATCGCCAAAATACCCGACGGCGATTACACCGCCGAAGGCTTTCTGGACGATGACGGGCGCAATCGCGGCGTGCATCTGCCCGTCAAGGTGACGGTGAAGAAGCGCGGCGACGGCGTCGAGGTGGACCTCACGGGATCCGCCGCACAATCGCCGACTGCGTTCAATGTCCCGTTTGAGGGCTCAACCAAGGTTGCGTGCTACTTTGCGTTTCGCGCCCTGCTGCTCGACACCTTTACGCATGAGGAGCATATCCCGCAGAACGAGGGTTCGTTCCGGCCGGTGAAAGTGACAGCGCCGTTGGGCTCGATCTTCAACCCGATTGCGCCGGCGGCGGCGGAAGCGCGCTTTTGTCAAATTCAGCGCGTCGTCGATCTCATCATCAAGGCGTTGGCGCCCGTGCTGCCCGACCGCTGCACCGCCGGCAACGCCGCGACGCTCTCTTTCGCCGCGTTCTCCGGCCTGCGGCCCACTGGCGAATATTGGGTGTTTCTTGAAGTCAATGAAGCTGCAATGGGTGGGCGGCCCAGGTCGGACGGCCCCGACACCGTGGAAGAGCTGATGCGAAATACGCGCAACAATCCGCTCGAAGATCTCGGCATGCATCTGCCTTTGATCTGCGACCGCTACGAATTGCGCGACGACGTGATGCCCGGCGCGGGCCGCTTTCGCGGCGGTCAAGGGGTGGTCAAGTCGCAGCGCTTCTTGACATCCGGCTTCATCACCCACGAATCCGACCGGCACGACGATGCGCCTTGGGGCGTGTTTGGAGGCAAGTCGGGTTCAGGCGGGAAGTATGAAATCTACAACGCGGCGAGGCCCGACGACATCAAACAATACCCAGCCAAATTCTCCGGCTTGCGGGTCGAGGAGGGCGACGTCGCCTGCTATTTCTCGCCGTCGGGCGGGGGTTATGGCGATCCGCTGGAGCGTCCGGCCGAACAGGTGCTTGAAGACGTGCTAGACGATTTCATCACGCCCGAGCACGCACGAGAGGCTTACGGGGTTTTGTTGAAGCCCGCGGACAACGGTTATCCCTGGGCGCTGGATCTTGCGGGCACCGAGCGCCTGCGCGCCTCGATGCGAGGCTGAAACGCGAACTTCTCGCAAGACTTTCGTGTTGCAGGGGTCTCATAAATCTTCAGGAGGCGTGCATGAGCCGCATCATCGATCTTTCGCTGCTGGTTGAAGACAACATGCCGGCGCACAAGCTGTTTCAGCGACCGATCTACACCGTCCATATGAGCCACGAGGGCGCGAAGGGCCTCAATCTGGGCGTGCCCGACGACGCCATGACGTTCCAGACCAACTTCATCGGCATGCTCGACCATGTCGGCACGCATGTCGACGCCTTCCGGCATGTGAGTCCGACAGGACTGGGCATCGACGAAATGCCGCTCGATATGTTCATGGGCAAGGCTTTGTGCTTCGATCTCAGGCATGTCCCCGATCTCGGCGAGATCACGGAGGGCGACATGGAGGCGGCCGAGGCCAAATGCGGCGTCAAGGTCGACGGGCATATCGTGCTGCTGTGCACCGGCTTTCACCAGCGCAACTATCCCTCGATTGAAAGCGTCTGGAAAAACCCCTTGCTCACGGTAGAAGCGACCCGCTGGCTGCACGCGCGCGGCTCGCGCATGCATGGCGTCGAGGGACCCTCGACCGACAAGCCGACCGACAATATCTTCGCCCAGCACAGGCTTTGCCGTGAGTTGAGGATTTCGCATTGGGAATGGCTGGTCAACCTTGAGGAGCTTCTCGGCCAGGGAGAGTTTCAGTTCTTCGGCGCGCCTATCAAGTTCAAGGGCGGCTCCGGCTCCCCCGTGCGCGCCTTCGCAATTGTCGAGGGTTGACAAGGACGTTCGACCGTTCGGAGCCTTGCGCGCAAAGCCGGTCAACTCAGGCGATTTGCCTTCGGGCAGCGCGACCGTGGTGGCCGGGTCTGTCCCGGTCCTACCTCCGGCCCGCCAGACGCCATCGCTTGATTTTTGTCCGCAGTTCACGACATGATTTTGCAGGCGATCAACACGACGAACGTCGGATGACAAGGATGGCCGGGCTAAACATCAAGCTCGGCTTTCCACGCCGCGCCGCTTCAATAATGAGCTTTGCAGTTGCGTCCAACGTTTGACGACAGGTTTGCACGCCGGCGCTATTTCCTCTTCGACGTCTTTGCCCGCGTAATCACATAAGACCCGCTTGCGTGAAGCGACGAGGTCCAGCCGGGCTCGACGACAATTGTCGTCGTCACCTCCTCGATGATGGCGGGGCCGGCGACGACGGCGCCAGCTCCAAGCGCCTCGCCGTCGTAGATCGCCGTCTTGATCGACTTTCCCGACGCCTCGAAGATCGCCTTGCGATAGCCTTTGAGCGCCCGCGCGACGGGCTTGCCGCGCTTGAGCTTGGGCGTGCCGGGTTTGTCGATCAGGCCTATGAGCGTCGATTCCAGATTGACGACCTCGACCGCGCTGTGGCGCTCCGAATAGGTGTAAAGTTCCTCATGACGGCGGTGGAACGCTTGCCTGATCCGCTCAATCGAGGTTTCGTTAATATCGAACGTCTCGATGTCGACCGTACAATCGTGCACCTGGCCGGCGTAGCGCATCTCCAGACTGCGCTTGA
>JAYVYJ010000304.1:0-6274 GCA_043784465.1 Hyphomicrobiales bacterium | reverse complement strand
AACCGCATTCCAGGACTCGTCATACGGGATTCCTCGCACCAAATCGCCAACTGCCGGTTGCATTTTTGCGCCCGAAAAAATGAGGGGATCGCTGAGGTCTGAACCCATATTTGAGCCAGAGATAAGAGTTCGCGTTCTCGTAAACGACCCAAGTGCGGCCGCGCTGGATAGCATCGTCAATTTATTCATAGCGAAGATGTATGACCTTGCCGGGATAACAATTTAGGCGGTAGTCGCGGTCGTTTCACCGATCTCTCGAAAGGCCTCACTTTCTGGCTCAAAATCGAGCGATCAGATGGTTTGAGTTTCGGCCGGTTGCAGAGATCGGGAAGGGGCGGCAGGCAACGTCCGCCTCCCGCCCGTCAAAGACATTCTCGTCGTGCCCAATGCACGCGCAATCGGCTTCGCTCGGTTGGCTATTCGATCCCTTCGGCCTGTCGCAGCAGTTCATATGGGTCGACGCCGATCGCGCGCGCCACCGCGATGAATTCGGCCGGGTCGAGCAGGCGCTGCCCGGTCTCGTATGAGAGGACGAAGGCGTCGGTCAGCCCGAAGCGCCTTGCGAGGTCCGCAGCCGAGAGGCCGGCGTCCTCGCGCGCCTTGATCAGCAGGCCCAATGCGGTGTCGTAGAGGCCGGGGTAGAACGACGCCATGCTCGCGCTCCTCGTTGTAAATGCCGAGGAAAACACAGCAAAAAAGCGCGCATAAGTTATTGCGGCGTCTCGGAGAACGCCGTCCGTTGCTCGATCAGCGTTCCGACCGTCGTCCAGAATTGGAAGCGGCGGCGCGAGCGGGCGCGGCGCGCCATCATGAGTTCCCGCCGGACGATCCTCATAGCGCCCTCAGTTCCGTGCCGGGCAAGCAGCAATTCGACCGCGACCGGTGCGCTGAGATGATGCGAGATGGGCCGATCGCCGGCGGAACTCGGCGTGCGTGCAAGGACAGCTCTCACCCCACCTTCCCCGCGTAGGCCCGATCCAGCGCCTTCACCGCATCCTCCCCACCGCGCATGGCGTGGGTGTAATGGCTGAGCGTCACCACGGCGCTCTTGTGGCCGGCGAGCTTGGCGACGAGGCCGATCTCGACGCCCTGGGCCTGCAGCGTCGAGATGAAGCTGTGGCGGGCGCTGTGCGGCGTCACCGGCGGCAACCCGTGACGTCGCAGGAACGGGGCCCAGAATCGGTTCCGGAAATTGTTATAAATCAGCGGCCCACCGCCGCCCTCGCGCGGCAGCGGCCACGCCCGGATGACGCCGGGGGACGGGAATACGCGCGCGAGCCTGCCCTCCCGGCGCGGGCAGCGCACGCGCCAAGCCAGCAGCATCTCGCGCAGCCGCGGCGACATCGGGACGTCGCGCGCGCTGGCCGCGGTCTTGGTGAATTCCGACAGCGAGCCGTCGCGTTGCTGGATGCGGCGGATGCGGATGGCGTTCGCCTCGAAGTCGACGTCGTCCCAGTGCAGGCCCAACTGTTCCGAGGGCCGCGTGCCGGCGAGGAACGGGAACGCGACGTAGGCTCCCTTGGCGTGGTCGGCCGCGGCGGCGTCGAGCAGCGCCGCGACCTGCTCGGGCGTCAGCACGGATTTGCGCGCCTTGTCGCGCTGGCGCTGGAGGCCGGTCGGCATGGCGGGCGGCCGGAACTCGTGATCCTCGGCGGCGAGGGCGAGCGCGGCCTTGAGGATCATCATGCCCTTGTTCGCGGCGCGCAGCGACACCTCGTCGGTGAGCAGACGATGCCAGGCCCGAATGCGACGGGTGGTGAGCTCGCGCACCTTCTCTGCGGCGAGCAGCGGGATGTTGACGACCTTCGGCCTCGCGCCCACGCCCGACCGCACGGTGGCGCGTCGCGCCTCGGCGGGCGGGAGGGGGCCGACGACGTAGCGAGCCTGGAACGAGTAGGTGGCGAACGTGATCGGCCGCACGGCGGCGCGCTTGCTCTCTAGCCACGCCGTGACCGCGTCGCCCACCGTCAGCGGCTTCGCGGGCGCGGCGCTATAGATGCCGCGCTCATACTCGGAGATAAGCTCCGCGCGCCTCTCCTGGGCGTCCCGCTGGCGTTCGAAGAAGCGCTGCTCCCTCGAGCCCGTCCGCGGGTCGCGCCAGTTCAGCACGTAGCGCACCTGTTCCACCCTCTCGCCGGACTTGAGCTTGCGATGGCGGACGCGGCGGGTGAGATTGACGGATATCGACATTGCTAGCCTCAATAACTAAACATTGAATGAGGAAAGCACGCAACATTGACGCGCACAATTTCGCGAAGCGCTGCGGAGTGACCCGCGAACAGGCGCTCCGCGCAGGTCGATGGAACCACCGCGGTAACCACGAAGCCCGACGTGAACCAACCAAAGCCGGGAACTACGACCGCTTGTGCTCGAGCGGGCCTGGAATTACGACCGGCTGAGATCACCGGTCGGGCGAACCAAATCTCGGCTAACCAGGGGTCGGTGCCTCGGGGCCCGCGCCAGATCCCTCCACCCTGCCCACGATCCGCTTTGTAACGGGTCGTAACATGTTACCGGCTTAAGGCCGGACGGCGCGGAGCAGGTGGTAGGTCGACCCCACCACCTCGCCTCTTGCTAACCTCCAAAATTCACGAAGAGACATGTTACACCCGTTACGCCGTTACGGAGTGGGCAGGGTGGCGACGGGTCAATACCGCGGCCTCTCAATAGGGTCGCTGGTATCCACCCAGGAAAGTGGGCGGCCCCCGTCGTCAACTGCCTTGCGCTGGTACCCACGGAACACGCTGCCATCGGGGAGGCGGATGACTTTGGGCCCGTCCCACCCCAACTTGCGCATCACGGTCGCCAATCGTTTTGTCAGATACTGCTGTTGGCCTCCCGGCTTGATGTCCAGGTGAACCGACAGCAGCGTCGACGTCGACAGCCGCGCAAACTCCCCGACGAGGTCCCTCGCTCGAAACTTCAGACTACTAAGCTGGTCGAGCCACGGGTCTTCCTCGAGCCGAGCCTCCTGTTCCTCCTGCGCCGCCGGCCACAATTCCTCGGGCAGGAGGATCGACGCGCCCTCGGCCTCGCGGGCCGCGGCTTCGGCCCATAGCTGATCGCGGCCCGCTCGAAGGCCCGCGAGGTCGATCGTTCCCACCTTCAGGGGCCAGAACCGGCGATTGCCGGTCGTGTCGCGTAGATACTTGTCGTCGTTGGTCGTACCGATGAACACCACTTGCCTGGGCCGCGTTTCCTTGAAGCGCCCGTACGCCGGCCGGCCTTGATCGACCGCGCGCGACGCGAACGCCTTGACCTTTCCGGTGTCCGCGCGCGACATCCCCTCGAGCTCGCTAATCTCATATAGCCATACCCCTTCGAGCACCTCCATTTGGGCTTTGGAGTCGAGCGTTAGGATTCCCTGATCAGAGAAATATTCCTCCCCTGCGAGAATCTTGATCGCCGTGGATTTCCCTCCGCCCTGCGGTCCTTCGAGGACGAGAATGGTGTCGAATTTCGTGCCGGGCGCGCGAATGCGTCGCACGGCGGCGACAAGCACGATCCTGCCGATTTCCCTGTTGAGGGGCGTGTCCTCCGCGCCGAGGTATCGGCGGAGCCACTCGTCGATCCGCGCGACGCCGTCCCAATTCAGCTTGGCCAAATATTCCCGGACGGGGTGGAACGGGTTTTCAATGCTCAGGGTGTGGGCGGCTTCGCGGGAGTTATCCTTGCCCGGATCGAAGTAAAACTTCTCAATGATGACGTGGCGCAATAGCACGCACGCGTCATCACTCAGATCGCCCTGGTACTGTTGAATCGGAACGCCTTCAACAATCTTTCTATAGGTGAATAGGTTGAAGGCGAAGCGCAGCTCCATTCGCCGGAACGCCAAAATGGCGTTCCGCAAAGTCGGGCGGGGATTGCCGGATTTCGTCAAGTCCGGCCACCCGCTTCCAAGCCTTTCGAGTGCCCGGGTGGCTTGCCGGGCCGCGTATTCGTTGGGCCTAGCCTTCGCGAGGACCGAGGCGGCGATCCCGTAGTTCCCGTTTAGCAGAACGCCGGCGATCTGCTCGAACCTGCATCCGTCCCTCGCGAGCTCGCACACGACGAACCAAACCGCCTCACTGCGCGATGGAAAACGCTGATTTTTCGTTCCCGTGCCCCGTTCAGGGTCGTCGCCCATTTCGATTATAGCCTTGACCTCGTCGGTCACCGAGGGCGGCAGTTGATCCAAGTCCACCGGTTTCAGCTCCGTTGCAGGAACTGCGAACGGGCTTCCGGGCGTCGGCAGACCTGTTTGGGTATCAAGCGCCGCGAAGTCGGACAGGCTGTAGCGCCGCGTCCATTCGGTCAGCTCCCGCACGATATACGCAAGTGTCGGCTCCCTGCCGGCTTTGCGCTTTTTCGCGTTTGGCACGTTGACCGTGCCCGGCAGTCGCATGATGCGGTCTATGTTGTGGCAGTTGTCTCCGCCGAGCTTGCGAGCCAAAGCGGCATTGATGCGCTCGACACGCTCCAAATTCTCCGTCGGCTCGCTCAGCGCCCAGAACGCCTGGAAGCCGCCGCCGGAAAACACGACGGCCGTCGGCGGCGGCGCGAACGCGTGGAAGCGATTATGGGCGTTCGGGTCGTCGACGTCCACGTGCAGGAAATGCGCTCGAACTACGTCGGCCTTCAGAGCCTTTCGGTTCTGCACCCCCGGCTTTAGCTCGTTGACGCTGAAGTAGATGTTCGCCTTTCCCTGGCGCTCGTCTATCCAAGCACGAAGTTGAGCTTCCTGATCTCGGCGAAACGACGCGGCCTCGATCCGCTTCCCCTCCGCGAAAGCAAACAAATGCGCTAGCTTTTCCTCGGGCGTCACGCGGGCGAGAAAATTGGCGGCTTCGTCGGTGTCCGGGACGGGAGCGGTCATTTTACCCCCCCTTCAGAACCATCGGAGGCCGCGGCGGGCGGCGGAGGCGGACTCCAGTCGATATTGCATTCTATAAAACAGAAATCGCGGTGCGGCTGCAGTTCATGTACTGACTCCCGACGAGGTCCTATCGTTTCATGCGTCAATTCGATCGGCGCGAAATAATGCCGCAGGAGGCCAAGCAGCCGCCTGGCATAGTCGTCATCGTGACTCATTGTTGGGACCTTTCAGACAAGCGCCTCCCGTGCCCGCGGAGTCGCCCCCGCGGGTTGGTTCGGCTAGGCTGTTGATTGGGAGTCGGCGCGCTAAGCGCGCGCCGTCAGCGATTCATGAGGTCGAACAGATCGCGCAGCTTCACGTATCGACGCGAGGTGCCGAGCCCGTACATCGGGATGAGTCCCTTCTTCGCGGCGCGTTGGATGACGTGATAGCCAACGCCGAGAGCCTCGGCGGCGTCTTTGTATGTCATCGGCATGTCGAGATTAGAGATTGGGGAAGAGCGGTCGAGCAAGTCATCTCCTTTCACGGGCACCAAGGGCCGGCGGCCAGATCGAGCTTGCCCGACGCGTCGATGCTGAAGAATCCCAAACGCAGTTTCCGGGATCCTGGTAACTGTTTCAGGGACCTTTGAGCTTGACTAACGGCGGAATGGGGATTTTCTCGTCCGGAATCAGCTCATCCATTTTCCAGCGCAATAGGGCTGTTTTGTCATACGTCGTTTTTAGTTGTTGTTTGTTCTCGTCAATTATGCTTTGATACCATTTGGGCGGGAACTCACGACTGAACGGTCCGCTTTCCAAAATGCGGCGGATCTCCAGATGAAGGAGCTCTTCTGCTCTGGCGCGGGGCAGTCCTGCTTTCATAGCATTGTTGATTATTGTCGCGACCCATCGCTTCTGACTTGTTCGTGCCTTTCCCTTTCCGCCCCGGACATTTCCCATATCATTTCCCAGTGCGAATGCGCTGTTCATCACATATCCGAATGCTGTTGAAACTCTCCACCAAATCGAAAAAAGCTCTGGTGTGACGCTTCTCTGTTTCGTCAGCGCGTGCAGTTTCGGATAATTTTCCATAAATTCTGTAAGAAAAAGGTCGATGTTGGGTTGATAATCTGAACGACGGTACTTAATGATAAAACTTTCGCACAAACCGATATTGTCTTCGGTAGTGAAAGCCGAATTTTCGGCAAGAAGAGACTCCTCTATACTTTCGCGATGTAGGCATTCAAATGACGCTTCCAGATTGATGAGCTGATCCTCGAGCTCTTTAAATAACTCTGACTCAGATTTCGGAAATTTGTGATTTGGAGAGTACATAACTGCCTCAGCGATCCCCTCATTTTTTCGGGCGCAAAAATGCAACCGGCAGTTGGCGATTTGGTGCGAGGAATCCCGTATGACGAGTCCTGGAATGCGGTTC
>JAYVYJ010000303.1:0-3643 GCA_043784465.1 Hyphomicrobiales bacterium | reverse complement strand
GAACCGCATTCCAGGACTCGTCATACGGGATTCCTCGCACCAAATCGCCAACTGCCGGTTGCATTTTTGCGCCCGAAAAAATGAGGGGATCGCTGAGGCGACGCTCTCAAATTCGTAGAAATTCAAGTTCTTAACACTCTGCAAATTCAAGTCGTAAACCTCAACAGCGGTTCACCGGAAGCGGGCGTCATCAATTTCGTTTGGTAACAAGGACCAGTGCTAGAGTAGTTTTCGCCAGAACGTATCTGAACCGGCGTTTCTAAACCGGCTCATCGATACGGCTATGAAGAATGCGGCTCTCCCGCGATGACCAGCCTTGGCGGGAGGCGCTATTCCTCGCGATAGCCGTATTCGGGCAGGCCCTGCTCAGCCCCATAATACTTGAACGGCAAGAACTTGCCGGACATGGAGATGCGTACGCGGTCGCCGCGCGGGTTCGGCTCTCGCGCGATCTCCATGTCGAAATCGATGGCCGACATGATGCCGTCGCCGAACTCCTCCTCGATCAGCGCTTTCCATGCGGGGCCGTTGATCATGACGAGTTCATAGAAACGGTAGATCAGCGGATCGGTGGGCGGCATCGGCGAGCCGCGATGCGGAACTTCGTTAAGCATCCTCCGCTCGCTCTCATCCAGGCCGAACAATTCGGCGGCCTTGGCGGCGAGCGGCTTGACGAGCTTCATGTGGCCGAGCAGCGCGCCCACGATCAAAACCTCGGAGACGCCGCCGATCTCCCGGCAGATGTGTTTCCAGGTCCAGCCTCGGGCGCGCTTGAGGTCAAGGATTTTTTCGGTCAATTGTTCGCGTCGCATGGGTGTTTCCTTTCGACCGAAGTGTCCGCAAGGTTGGCGCCAGACGCTTGAGCGCCGCAAACTCGCCCCTGTGGCGATTTAGTAACCACGTCATGATACGGATCGGCTAAACTTCCTGGGCGGAAGGGAAAGATTACGATGAACGGGGCTCGCTTGGACAGGGCTTGGGCATGGCGGGCGGGCGCTGCGGCGCTGGCGATGGGCGTCGCATCGGCTGTGGCCGAAGAAGCGCCGACGCCGGTGGCGCCCCCGCCCAAGATCGATTCGGCGCCGCTGCCGCTGCCGACGCCCCGGTTGCCGCTGCCGACGCCCCGGTTGCCGTTGCCGACGCCGCAGGCCGTGACCGCCGCTCCCGCGCCCGTCGCCGCTCCCGCGCCCGTCGCCGCTCCCTCGCCCGTCGCCGCGCCCTCGACCGCCGTGATCCCCAAGGCCCCCGCGCCGGTCGCGACCCCGGCGGCCGCCTCGACGCCGCTCGCTCCGCCGTCGCCCGGGCCTTCGGCCCCGCCTTCCACTACGCCCGTCGTGCAGCCGGGGTCGGAGCCCGCGCCCGCGCCTATCCCCGCCGATCTCGCGCCCAAGCCCAAGCCGAAACCCGCCCCGCCGCCGCTGGAGACAGCGCTCTCGACCGATCCCCATCCCACTTTCGGCCCCGAGACTTACACGCTGACGCAGAAGGCCGAGCAGCGTTATGCGCATATCGTGGAGGAGGGCGGGTGGGCCACGGACCTGCCGGCGCTCCGCGCCGGTTCGCAGGGCGAGGCCGTGGCGAAGCTGCGTCGTCACCTTGCTCTGGAAGGCGATCTTGAAGATCCACGCGCCAGTTCCCGCAAATGGGACACGGGGCTGACGGCGGCGGTCAAGCATTTCCAAAGCCGTATGGGCCTGCGCCAGACCGGCTCCGTGGCGGGCGCGACGCTGAAGGCGATAAACGTCTCCGCCGAGGCGCGACGGCAGGAATTGGCCGCCAGCGCGGCGCGACTCTCCAGCCTTCACTTCGAGTTTGAGAAGCGTTACGTCGTCGTCAATCTGCCCTCGACCTCAGTGGAGGCGGTGCAGGACGGGCAGGTGGCGCATCGCTATGTCTCGATCGTGGGCGACCCCGACCATCCCAGCCCGGAAATTTCCGCCCACATCTCCGTTATTAATCTCAACCCGACATGGACGGTGCCGACCTCGATCATCAAGAAAGAGATCATCCCGCACGTCCAGCGAGATTCCAGCTATCTCAGCCGCATGAAAATTCGCGTGCTGGACGGGCAGTTGCACGAGGTCGATCCGCGCTCGGTCGACTGGAGCACGGAGCGGGCGGCCAATTATATCCTGCGGCAGGACTCGGGAGCGGGCAATTCGCTGGGGTCGATCCGCATCGGCATGCCCAACAAGCTCGCCGTCTACATGCACGACACGCCTGGCAAGGCGCTGTTTGGCCGCGACTTCCGCTTCCTCAGCCATGGCTGCGTCCGCGTGCAGGGCGTCTACGACTACGCGGCGTGGTTGCTGGAGGACACGCCCGGCGGGGCCAGCGGCGCCTGGGACAAGACGGCGCTGCTCGACAAGCAGAAGGACAAGGTTCGCTACGACATCAAACTCGCCCATCCCGTTCCGGTGATCTGGGTCTATCTGACCGGTTGGTCGAACGAGGAGGGCGTCGTCAACTTCCGTAGCGACGTTTACGGCATCGATCCGGTGGCGGAGGCCAATGCGGCGGCGGCGGCGGCCAGCACCAGCGCCAACGCCGAGGCGCAGGCGCGCGACGTCATGGACGCCGCCCCGGCGCAGGCCCCGCCGGAAGTCTCGCCAATTTTCGATTTCCTACGCAATCATTGATCGCGCCGCGCCCGCTACAGAACCGCGTCGACCCCAACGGACGAATCGTGGCGACTCCCGAGCGCGGGCGGCTGATGGGCAATCGCGGCGGACGGCTGCACGACAGCGAACAAAGGCTGGGCGCGCGGCGCTGGATGAGCAAAACCTGGATCGCCTGCGAGTGTTCGTTTCGTGGGCGTCGGCGCGAGGTTTTCGGGTCCGGCTATACGGAATTCTTTTTCCGCGACGAGCCGACCGCGCTCGCTGCGGGGCATAGGCCCTGTTTCCAATGCCGCTTTGTCGACGCTCAGGCGTTCCGCTCCGCTTTTCCCGGTCCGCACCCAAGCGCGGCGCGGATGGACGCCGCGTTGCACGCCGAGCGGCTGGACCCGGCGCGGCTCACGCGTCGGCGAGCGCTCGACGGCTTGCCGGACGGGGCGATGGTGCAAGGGTGCGCGGGGGTCTGTCTATGGGCGCGGGGGCGGCTGTGGCGCTGGGCGTTCGGCGCCTATGGGCCGCCCGAAACGCCCCCGCCGGGCGCGACCGCCGCCGTGCTGACGCCGGCCTCCATTCTGGCGGCGCTCTCGGGCGGATATCCTGTGCGTGGCGTGGGAACGCCAATGGCGACCGACGATCGGGAGAGACGTTCATGAGGGGGATGACGGCGGCGGGTCTCATGGCGGCTTTGGCGCTGGCCGCACCGGCGCGGGCTTTTGACTGCGGCAGGGCCACGACGAAATCCGAGAAGGCGATCTGCGCCGATCCCTCGGCCCGTTCGGCGGACGACGCGATGGCCAAAGCCTTTTCCGACGCGATTTCCCCCATGAGTCCCTCGGACAAAGCGACGGCGCTGACCGCGCAGATCAAGTGGATCGACGAGCGCGACGACAGGTGTTCGACGGCTCGGCCGGCGAAATTTGCGGCCTGCCTCGCCGAGCAGAGCGTCAGCCGCCGCACGTATCTGGCCGCCGAACCGGAGGCGGGGCCGGGCGCGCCGGGTCGGTTGGAACCTGAATTCCGCATGG
>JAYVYJ010000302.1:0-19217 GCA_043784465.1 Hyphomicrobiales bacterium | reverse complement strand
GAACCGCATTCCAGGACTCGTCATACGGGATTCCTCGCACCAAATCGCCAACTGCCGGTTGCATTTTTGCGCCCGAAAAAATGAGGGGATCGCTGAGGCTTTTCCCTGTACATGTGCGATTTCTACACTGTAGGTGACGAGTCGAATTCCGACCGCCAATTTCATTCGGATTTTCAACTCGATTTCGATGGACTCGCTATCTGCCTCTCGGGAAACAACCTCCGCGAAGCCGCCACGACGAGCTAGCGCTGAACGCACGTTCCCCGCCAGACAATCGCGCAGAAATCCGAACACGTCGAAAAATGTCGATTTGCCCGAACCATTCGCGCCTACGAGTACAGTAAAAGGCCGCAAACCCTTTACTGTCAGCTCCCGGAACATTTTGAAATTCTTAAGCCGAACCTGCTCGATCCGCACGCGCGGCTCCTTCAGGCGCCCCAGCTTCGGACATCCACGAACCGCCCCGCAATCGCCGCCGCCGCCGCCATCGCGGGCGACACCAGATGGGTACGGCCCTTGTAGCCCTGTCGCCCCTCGAAATTGCGGTTCGAGGTCGAGGCGCAGCGCTCGCCGGGGTTCAGCTTGTCGGGGTTCATCGCCAGACACATCGAGCAGCCCGGCTCGCGCCACTCGAAGCCCGCCGCCAGAAACACCTTGTCGAGACCCTCCGCCTCGGCTTGCGCCTTGACCAGCCCCGAGCCCGGCACGACCATCGCGGCGACCCGTTCGGCGACCTTGCGGCCCTCGACGATGCTTGCCGCCGCGCGCAGGTCCTCGATGCGCCCATTGGTGCAGGAGCCGATGAACACGCGGTCGAGCGCGATGTCGGCGATCCTCTCGCCGCCGTGGAACCCCATGTATTCCAACGCCCGCTTGATCGAGGCGCGCTTGCCCTCGCTCGTCCCGTCCTCGACGCGCGGCACGAAGCCGTCGATGGTGGCGACGTCCTGCGGGCTCGTGCCCCAGGAGACGATGGGCGGCAGCGAGGCGGCGTCGAGCTTCACGATTTCGTCGAAATGCGCCCCGTCGTCGGTGCGCAGCGTGTCCCAGTAGCGAACCGCCTGATCCCACAGCGCGCCCTCGGGCGCCTTGGGCCGCCCTTTTAGATAGGCGTAAGTCTTGTCGTCGGGCGCGATCATGCCCGCGCGCGCGCCGCCCTCGATGGTCATGTTGCAAACCGTCATGCGGCCTTCCATCGAGAGCGCCTCGATGGCGCTTCCGGCGAATTCGATCACATGGCCCGTGCCGCCCGCCGTGCCGATCTTGCCGATGATGGCGAGGATGATGTCCTTGGCCGTCACCCCGGACGGCAGGACGCCGTCCACCACGACCCGCATGTTCTTCGCCTTGGTCTGGATCAAGGTCTGGGTCGCCAGCACATGCTCGACCTCCGACGTGCCGATGCCGTGCGCCAGCGCGCCGAAAGCGCCATGCGTCGAGGTGTGGCTGTCGCCGCACACGATGGTCGTGCCAGGCAAGGTGAACCCCTGCTCCGGGCCGATGATGTGGACGATGCCCTGGCGGCGGTCGAACTCGTCGTAATATTCGACGCCGAACTCGCGCGCGTTCCTGGCGAGTTCCTCGACCTGCTGACGGCTCTCGGGATCGGCGATGCCGCCCTTGCGGTCGGTGGTCTGGATGTTATGGTCCACCACCGCGAGGGTCTTCTCGGGCGTGCGCACCTTCCGGCCGGTCAGCCGCAGCCCCTCGAACGCCTGCGGGCTCGTCACCTCATGGACGAGGTGGCGATCGATGTAGATAAGGGTCGAGCCGCCCTTCGTCTCGATGACGTGGTCGTCCCAGATCTTGTCGTACAGCGTACGCGGCTTGGCCATATCCCGTCCCGGCGCTTTTAAGTTAGCAAGCCGCCGTAGATAAGCCCATCGCGCGTTCAGGGAAAGAGGAAACCCACCCTATGAAATTCTACTTCAATGGCTCCCCCAACCCCACCAAGGTTGCGCTCTATCTCGAAGAGGCGGGCCTCGCCTACGAACCGATCCCGGTCGACACCCGGACCGGCGACCAGTTCAAGCCGGATTTTCTGGCTCTCAACCCCAACGGCAAGGTGCCTGTCCTCGACGACGGCGGAACCATCGTTTTCGATTCCAACGCGATCCTGCTCTACCTAGCCGAAAAAACTGGCAAGTTCATGCCCGCGCCCGCAGAGCGCGCGCAGATGCTGTCGTGGCTGATGTTCGTCGCGACCGGGATCGGGCCGTTCTCGGGCCAGGCGGTGCATTTCAAGCATTTCGCGCCCGAGAAGCTCGACTACGCCCACAAGCGCTATCAGTTCGAGGCGATCCGGCATTACGAAATCCTCGACCGTCGCCTCGGAGCGCACGCGTTCCTGGTGGGCGATTCTTACAGCTTCGTCGACATGGCCGCCTGGGCCTGGGCGCGCATGATCCCGTTCATACTGGGAGAGGAGGCGTTTGCGCGCTTTCCCCATTTGAAAGTCTGGCATGACGAGATCGCGGCCCGCCCCGCGGCGAAAAGCGCCGTGGCGCTCAAGGACCGCTTCCCGTTCAAGGCGACGATCGACGACGCGGCGCGAGCCGTCATGTTCCGGCATCTTGCGACCTGAGCGAAGATCGCGCTTAATCGGAGGGGCGGCCTCTCCGCCGCCCTCAACGGAGACCCCCATGGCAGGCCTCGCCGACGATCTGCGTCAGGCTATCGAGCGCGACCAGTGGGTCGCCCGGCCCCTGCTGCACGATCTCGTCGAGCGGCTGCCTCAATCGGTCGAGGCGCGCGCCCTGCTCGCGCAATCCTATCTGCGCAGCCTCGAAGCGAAGGCGGCGCTCGACCATTACCGCATCGCGCACGACCTCGATCCCAAAAACGTCGCCATCCTGCACCAGATGGGTCTCTGCGCGCTGGCGCTCGGCGCCTATGAACCCGCGCTCGACATTTTCAATCAGGCGAACGTCATCGCCCCCAACGAGCATTCGCAGTCGATGGCCGGGCTGCTGCTGCATCGGCTGGGCCGGCTCAACGAGGCGATCAAGACCTATTCGGACCTGTTCGGCAAACTCAAGCGCGATTCTCTGGAGGTCCCGCACGCGCTGCGCGGTCTCGCCATGGCGCTGCGCGACGCGGGCATGCCGCTGGCCTCCGACAGGATCATGAGCGAACTCATCAACCTCTACCGGCTCGATCCCGTCAAAATTTCCGGGCTGCTGAGCGATCGCGACAATTCCATCGATTATCCCGGCTGGACGAAATTCGCGTCGAAATCGGAACTGGCGCTGGCGCTGCGCCGCACCAAGAGCCAGCCGTGGTCGCCGCGCCACCCCGAAACCTTCCTGATGCCCGAAGACCGCGACGCGCTGATCGACTATGCGAAGGTGCATCGCGGCGCCCTGTTCATCGCCAAGCCGCGCCGCGGCACCGGCGGGCAGAACATGACGATCTCGCGCGACGCCCCCGCGCTCGCCGAAAAGCACGACGTCGTCGTGCAGCGCTATATCGACCGGCCTTATCTGGTGGACGGCCGCAAGGGCCATGTGCGGCTGCATGGCGTCGTCGCCTCGCTCGACCCGTTCCGCGCCTATCTGCACGCCGAGGGCATCGTCCGCTTCGCGCCCGAGACATACGACCCGAGCGAAGCGGGTCTGGCCGACGTCCACGCCCACATCACCAACACCGCGCTGCACAAAGGGCACCCGAAGCTGGTCGTCAGCGAGAAGGCGGAGGAGGAGAATGTCGGCGCGGTCTGGTCGCTTTCGGCCTATCTGGAGCGGCTCAGGCAAGACGGAGTCGACGTCGCGGCGCTGCGCGAGGCCCTCAAAGGGCTCGCACGCGGCTTCCTCAGGATGGTGCACGCCGAAGACGTATTCACCGCGCAGGCCAAATTCCCGCGCCGGGCGTTCCCGTCAAAATTGTTTGGTCTCGACGTGCTGATCGACGCCGACGCCACGCCCTGGCTGATCGAGGCGCAGCGCAAGCCCGCCATGTCGGGCTCGCCGCTCGTGCAAAGGATCGCCGGCAAGACGATCACGACGATTTTCGAAATGGGCGGCGGGCTGCTGTTCGACGATTCGATGCCCGCCGACCGGATCGCCGCGCTCGCCAAGGACCGCGCCGCGATGGCGCAGCGCGAGGCCGCTCACGAGGTCGCTTTCAAGGGGCAATTCGAACCTCTGTAGCAAGCCGACCCTCGACAAGGTAAGGATGGATTAAGGATATGTGCGTTTCGCCACAACGCGGCGACACTGTTTTATGAAAGGTTGGATAGGCCATCGTGCCGGACGGGGCGGGAATCGACGCCGGTCGTTCAGGCGCCTTGGGCGTCATGCGAAGCGAGGGCGTCATGCGAAGCGAGGGCGGCATGGTCGAGAACGCGGTCAAGGAACGAACGGAGGCCCCCGCCGCAGCGCCGGCGCCCGCCATCGATTCCGGGTTGATGGGCCTCGCGCTGATCGCGGGCTATTACCGCATCGCCGCCGACCCCAGCCAGATCAAGCATCAGCTGGCGATCATCGGTCGTTTCGCGGTCTCGGACGATCTCGTGCGCGGCTCCAACCTTTTGGGCCTCAAATCGCGCATCCTTCGTCGCGTCTCCGCCAAGCGTCTGGGCTCGATCCCCTATCCCGCGCTGATGAAGCTGAAGGACGGCGGTTTCGTCGCTCTGGGCATGGGCTCGGTCAAGGGCCGCGTCCGGCTGGTCGATCCAATCTCGCGCGTGCCCAGCGACATCACCCACGAGGAGGCGCTCGCGCAGAGCACGGGCGAGGTCGTGCTGATCGCGCGCCGAGTCGCCGGGACGGGCTTCGACCCGACGACCTTCGGCTTCCGCTGGTTCTTGCCCTCGATCTGGCGCTACCGGCGCCCGCTCGCCCAAGTGCTCGTCGCCTCGCTGTTTCTGCAACTTTTTGCGCTGGCGACGCCGATTCTGTTCCAGTTGATCGTCGACAAGGTGCTGGTCCACAAGGGCTATTCGACGCTGATGGTGCTGATTATCGGCATGGCGTCGCTGGGCTTCTTCGAAAGCGTGCTGCAATTCCTGCGCACCTACACGCTGGGCCACACCACCAACCGTATCGACGTCGAGTTGGGCCGGCGGCTGTTCCACCACCTGTTCCGCCTGCCGCTATCCTATTTCGAGACCCGCGCCGCCGGGCAGACCGTGGCGCGCGTGCGCGAACTGGAGACGATCCGCAACTTTCTCACCGGCCAGGGCCTGACCTCGGCGCTCGACCTCGTGTTTACGCTCGTCTTCTTCGCCGTCATGTTCGTCTATTCGTGGAAGCTGACGATGATCGTGATCGGCTCGATTCCGATCTACATCATTCTGGCGGCCGTGCTGCGTCCTGGCCTGCGCGAACTCATCAACGAGAAATTCAACCGCGGCGCGCGCTCCCAGCAGTTTTTGGTCGAATCGGTCGTCGGCGCGCAGACGCTTAAAGCCGCGAGCGTCGAGCCGATCATGCAATCGCAGTGGGAGGAGCGCCTCGCAGCCTATGTGCGCACCTCTTTCGACGCCAGCGTGCTGGGCGCAGTCGGCCAGAACGCCATCCAGTACGTCTCCAAGGTGACGACGGCGCTCATCCTGTTCATGGGCGCGCAAGCGGTCATCGAAGGCGCAATGACGGTCGGCGAACTTATCGCCTTCAACATGATTTCCAGCCAGGTTGTGCAGCCGATCCTGCGGCTGTCGCAACTCTGGCAGGATTTCCAGCAGGTTCAGGTGTCGGTGGCGCGGCTTGGCGACATTCTCAATTCGCCGCCCGAGCCGGTGCCGCAGAACCTTCTGACGTTGCCGCCGCCGCGCGGGGCGATCGAACTCAAGAACGTGACGATGCGCTATCGTCCCGAGGGGCCCGACGCGCTGCGCAACGTCAGCCTGGAGATCGCGGCGGGCGAGGTGATTGGCTTCGTCGGGCAGTCGGGCTCGGGCAAGTCGAGCCTCGCCAAGCTCGTGCAGCGGCTCTACAGCCCGCAAATGGGCCAGGTGATGCTCGACGGCGTCGACGTGAGTCAGCTGGATCCAGGCTGGCTGCGTCGCCAGACCGGCGTCGTGTTGCAGGAAAACCTGCTGTTCAACCGAACGATTCACGAAAACATCGCGCTCGCCGACCCGGCGACGCCGCGCATCGTCGTGATGCAGGCGGCCCGCCTCGCGGGAGCGGACGAGTTCATCGCCCAGCTTCCGCAAGGCTATGACACGATGATCGAGGAGCGCGGCGCCAATCTCTCGGGCGGCCAGCGCCAGCGCATCGCCATCGCGCGCGCGCTGGTCACCAATCCGCGCATTCTCATCTTCGACGAGGCGACCTCCGCGCTCGATTACGAGAGCGAGCGCATCATTCAGGAAAATATGAAGGCGATCGCGCGCGGCCGCACGGTTCTCATCATCGCGCATCGCCTGGGCGCGCTACGCCCCTGCCATCGCATCGCAGCGATGCACCGGGGCGAGATCGCCGAAATCGGCACGCATGAAGAACTGCTCCGGCGCCCCGGCGGGGTATACGCGAAACTCTGGGCGATCCAGAGCGAGGCGAGGGTCTGATGAACGAGCGCACGACGCCCCCGACCTCGGCCAAGACCGAAACGCAAAAGCCGCAAGCCTACGTCTCCCCGGTGCAGGGACGCGACCGCGAGTTCCTGCCCGCCGCGCTCGAAATCCTGGAGACGCCGCCCCCGCCGCTGCCGGTCGCCTCGATGCTGACGATCTGCGCGGTGTTCGGCGCGGCGCTGACCTGGTCATGGTTCGGCAAGCTCGACGTCCACGCCGTCGCCCCCGGCAAGATCGAGACGGCGGGACGCGCCAAGACGATCCAGCCGTTCGACAGCGGCAAAGTCGTCGCGGTCCATGTCGCCAACGGCCAAGCGGTGAAGGCGGGCGAGGTGCTGATCGAACTGGACCCGGCCGAGGCCGAGGCTGACGCGGCCGCAGCGCGCGACGCCCGCTCCGAGTCGCTCGCCGAGACCGCACGGCGCACTTACGAAGTGGACGTCGCCAAGCGCATCGCCGAGCGCGAGATCGAGGCGAGGGCGCGCGGCTTCGAGCGCAAGGCGGTGGCCGAAGCGGAGGCGCGGGCCGAAACGGGAATCGGGTTCGCCGCCGAAGTGCCGCCCGAGATCCGTCTGCGACAGCGTTCCGTGCTCAACGCCGATCTGGATGCGCTCGCCGACCAACTCTCCTCGCTCGACAAGCAGATCGCCCAGAAGGACGCGACGCGCCAGCGCCTCGACATGAGCATCGTGTTCCAGAACGAGCTTATGACGACGCTTCAGGACCGCGTGAAAACCCGCGAGGACGCCATCAGCCTGAAAGTCGGCACCAAGATCAACCTTTACGACGCCAAGGAGGAGTTGCAGAAATCTCAATCGGTGCTCGCCTCCGACCAAGGCCAGTTGATCGAGACCGAGGCCGCGCTCAACGCGCTGAGCAGCGAAAAGATCAAGACGATCAGCCAGTTCGTTTCCGAAAACGAGAACAAGGGCGTCGACGCCTCGCGCAAGGCCGAGGACGCCAAGCAAACGCTCGCCAAGGCAACGGCCAAGCTGGGGCGCACCCGGCTCGTCGCCCCCATCGACGGGGTCGCACAACAGCTTTCCATCACCACCATCGGCCAGGTGGTGACGACCGGCCAGCAGTTGATGGTGATCGCGCCGAGCCGTGGGCGGTTACAGGTGGACGCGCTCGTCGCCAATCTCGACATCGGATTCGTCAAGCTGGGCCAGGAGGCGGTCGTCAAGGTCGACGCCTTCCCGTTCACCCGCTTTGGCGCCTTGAAGGGCAAAGTCGTGCGAATTGCGCAGGAGGCGGTCAATGAGGCCGAGGCCAAGCGCGCGCTCGCCAACGTCACCTCGCCCGGCAATGCGGCGCCTTCGCAAACCAGCGGTCCCGGCCAGCCGGAAAGCTTCGTCTTTCCCGTCGTGATCGAGTTGACCGACGCGACGATGCGGATCGCCGACGTGGAGATGCCGCTCAACCCCGGCATGACCGTCACGGCGGAGATCAAGACCGACAGCCGGCGCGTCATCGATTACCTGCTTTCGCCGCTTGCCAAAATCGGCTCGGAGGCGATGCGGGAGCGGTGAGCTTGCGGGAAGTTTCGTGAGCGGGAGGCTTGAAAGCGCGGCCGTATCTGCGCATAGACGGAATAAGTCGCGTGTTTGCGCTGCGGAGCCGTTGGGATTGGCGAAGATACTGATCGTCGACGACGAGCCTCTGATCGCGATGCTCGTTGAAGCCTGGGTGGTCGACATGGGCCATGAGCCTGTGGGGCCGGCCTATTCGCTTGCCGACGCGCGGGGCCTGCTTGGCGGCGTGATCGACGCCGCCGTGGTGGACCTGACGCTGGGTCACGACAGCGGCGCGCCCATCGCGGCGGCGCTCGCGGCCAAGGGGGTTCCCTTCGTCTATGCGACGGGGCAGGCCCAGGGGCAACTCGACCATTTGCCGCGCGCCGCCGGGGTGCTGCTGAAGCCCTACAGCTTCGAGGCCTTTGAGGCGGCGATCAAGGGCATGTTGCCGCAAGGCTGAACGCGGCGGAGTTAACCATATGAAACCGGGTCCCCGACACCGCGCCCGCCGGAGCGAACGTCCAGCGGGCGGCGACTTCACGCGGCTCTATGGATTTCACGCGGTGACGGCGGCGCTCGCCGCGCCGCGCCGCAAGCTGATTCGTCTTTACGCCACCGCCGCCGCCGCCGAACGGCTGGCGCCGGAGATCGCCGCGCGCGGCGTCGAAATGCGCATCGTGACGGCCGAGGAGATTTCCGAGCGCCTGCCGCGCGACGCCGTGCATCAGGGTTTGCTGATGGAAGCTGAGCCGCTCGCCGCGCTCGACATTTCCGACCTGCCCGAGCGCGGTTTCGTGGTGGCGCTGGATCAGGTGACGGACCCGCACAACGTCGGCGCCATCGTGCGCACCTGCGCCGCGTTCGCGGTCGACGCCCTGCTGACGACCGAACGCCATTCTCCGGAGTTCTCCGGCGTCCTCGCCAAGGCGGCGAGCGGCGGTCTGGAGCATGTGCCGGTCTGCTCGGTCGTCAATCTTTCGCGCGCGCTCGAAGAACTCGGCGAAATGGGTTATTGGCGCGTCGGGCTGGATTCCGAGGCGCCGGAGATTTTCGGGGCCGCGCCGCTCACGCGGCCGCTGGTGATCGTGCTGGGAGCCGAGGACAAGGGACTCAGGCGATTGACGCGGGAAAAGTGCGACGCGCTGGCGCGGCTGGATCTGCCCGGCGCGATCAAAAGCCTCAATGTGTCGAACGCCTGCGCCATCGCGCTGGCGCTCGCCAAACCTACCTGAACAGCGACGCGGGAATTTCCTTCGCCGAGTTCAAGTCGTAGCGGTTGTTGCGCAGCGGGTCGAGGCGTGTGCCCTCGGAGGCGTCGAAGATGCGCGGCTTGCCGCCGACCGGCGCGACGGAGGCGATGGCGGCGGACGCGGGCTGAGCGACGGTGAGCGGCGAATCGCCATAGCGCGCTGCGCGGGCCTTCATATCGGCGAAGGCGGCGGTCGACATCGGCGCGGTCGCCATCGGGGCGTCTGAAACGGGCGCGGAATCGTCGGAACCCGGCGAGGGATCGTTGACGCCTGTCACCACCACCGAATCGAGCGACGCGCCGCCGCCAAGCTTTTCGGGCGACAGGTCGCCGCCCGCGCGGAGCAAAGCCGCGATCTTGCGGCGCGAGTCCGCGACTTTGCCCAGCCGCGCCGTCAGCGCCGCCGCCGCAGGGGCCGGCGCCGAAGCGGCGGCGCCCGCAAAGGCCAGCGCGCCGAATGTCTGGCCGGGCGGGGTCGGCGGCGGCGTGAAGGCGCCCAGATCGCCATAGAGCGTGTCGCTGAGCGGGAACGCCTCGCCGCGAATATTGCCAGGCGGAGTCGCATCGGGCGCCAGCTTGTCCTTGGCGTCCTTCTCGATCTGGCGCCAGCGCGCGACGTTCTTCGTGTGCTGGTCGAGCGTCTCTGCGAAGGCGTGGCCGCCGGTGCCGTCGGCGACGAAGAAGAGGTCGCGGCTGCGGGCCGGATTGGCGACCGCCTCCATCGCGAGCCGGCCGGGATTGCAGATCGGGCCGGGCGGCAGGCCGTCGATCACGTAGGTGTTATAGGGCGTCGCCTCCTGCAACTCGTTGCGGGTGATCGAATGGCCAAGCGTGCCCTTACCGAATACGAGGCCGTAGACGATCGTCGGGTCCGATTGCAGGCGCATGTGCTTGGTCAGGCGGTTGACGAACACGCCCGCGACTCGGGGACGCTCGTCGGCCCTGCCGGTCTCCTTCTCAACGATGGAGGCGAGCGTGACGAGTTCGCCCGGCGATTTGACCGGCAGATCGGGCGCGCGTTTGGCCCAGATCTCGTTGACCATTTTCGTCTGTTCGGCGGTCATGTGGGCGATCAGCGCCCCTCGCGAATCGCCGCGCTCGAAGACGTAGGTGTCGGGAAACAGCGAGCCCTCGCGCGGCGTCTCCTTGATGTCGCCCGCCAGCAGATCGCTTTCGCGGATACGCTCGATGATCTGCTCGCTGGTCAGGCCCTCGGGGATCGACAGCTTGTGCCGTACGACCCGGTGACGGGCGAGAAGTTCTTCGACCTCGCGCATGCTGATCCCGGCGCGGAAGTCGTATTCGCCGCGCTTGAGCGCGCTGCGCTGGCCGTCCAAAATCGTCATGGCGGAGAACAGGGTCGCGTTCTCGACCACGCCGGCCTTTTCAAGTTGCTGGGCGATGGGGCCGTCGTCGTCTTCGCGCGTCAGTATGACGACCTTGTCCTGCGTGAGCGGACCGGGGCGTCGCTCGGCGAGCAGGATCGCGACGAAGGCCGCCATGCCGACGAACGCGCCGACCAGGACAAGCGAAAACACGACGCTGAGCTGAGACAAAGCCGACCCGCGCATGCGCTTGGGGCGCGGCTCCGCCGGCGCCTTGGGTTTGCGGACGCGCGAAAACAGGCTCGCCCTCGCGGCGTTGGGATCGGTTTTCTTGGGGTCGTCCGAGGGGTTCAGGTCCATCGCTCCGCCGGAAGGTTAGGCCCGAGACCGGCGAAGATCGAAAGCCGGCGCGGCGAATTTATGTCGCCACGTCGCGCTAGTCCACCCGGCGGAAGATCAGCGAGGCGTTGGTCCCGCCGAAACCGAAGGAATTCGATAACGCGAACTCGATGTCGCGCTTTTTGGCGACGTGCGGCGTGAGGTCGATGGCGGTCTCGACGGAGGGATTGTCGAGGTTGAGGGTCGGCGGGGCGACGCCGTCGCGGATCGCCAAAATCGAGAAGATCGCTTCGACCGCGCCCGCCGCCCCGAGCAGATGGCCGATCGAGGATTTCGTCGACGACATCGAGATATTCGCGCCCGCATTGCCCAGCAGACGCTCGACCGCGCGCAATTCGATCTCATCGCCCATCGGCGTCGAGGTGCCATGCGCGTTGACATAATCAATGTCGCCAGGAGTCAGCCCCGCGCGCTTGAGCGCGGCTTGCATCGCCCGAAACGCTCCGTCGCCGTCGGGCGCCGGCGAGGTGATGTGATAGGCGTCGCCGGACAACCCATAGCCGATGATTTCGGCGTAGATGCGCGCGCCGCGCGCTTTTGCGTGCTCAAGCGATTCCAGCACGAGGCAACCGGCGCCTTCGCCCATGACGAAGCCGTCGCGGTCGCGGTCGTAGGGGCGCGAACCCTGCTGGGGATGCTCGTTGAAGCCGGTCGACAACGCCTTGCAGGCGGAAAAGCCGGCGAGCGCCAGCCGGTTGATGGAGGATTCCGCGCCCCCCGCCACCATCACCTCGGCGTCGCCGAGAGCGATCAGCCGCGCCGCGTCGCCCACCGCATGCGCGCCGGTCGAGCAGGCCGTGACGACGGAATGGTTGGGGCCCTTCAGCCCGTGACGGATCGACACCTGCCCGCTGGCGAGGTTGATGAGGCTGCCGGGAATGAAAAACGGCGAGACCTTGCGCGGCCCTCGCTCGTGCAGCGTGATCGCGGTCTCGGCGATGCCTTCGAGGCCGCCGATGCCCGAGCCGATCATCACGCCCGTCTCGATCTGGTCCTGATGGGTCCTTGGCGCCCAGTCGGCGTCGGCGAGCGCCTGCGTCGCCGCCGCGATGGCGAAAATGATGAACGTGTCGTTGCGCCGCTGTTCCTTGGCGTCCACCCATTCGTCGGGTCGGAAGGCGTCCGGCGCGCTCCCGCGCGGGACTTGCGCGGCGATGCGGCATGGCAGGTCGGAAACGTCGATGTGTTCGACCCGGGACGCCGCCGCTTCTCCAGCGATCAATCGCTTCCAGGTCGCCTCCACACCGCAGGCCAGCGGCGAGACCATGCCGAGACCCGTCACCACGACGCGCTTCATCGATAACCTTTCAAGCCGCGACCGCGGCTCGAAAGAGCCGCGGCTCAGGAGGGCGCGAGCGCCCGCTCAAGCGTTAAGTCGACGCGTTCACTTCGCCGACGCGGAAGCCTTCTCCAGGAACTTGACGGCGTCGCCGACGGTCGTGATCGTCTCGGCCTGGTCGTCGGGAATTTCGACCCCGAACTCCTCTTCGAAGGCCATAACCAGCTCGACCGTATCGAGCGAGTCGGCGCCAAGATCATCGATGAAATTGGCGCCTTCGACGACCTTGTCAGCATCGACGCCGAGATGCTCGACGACGATTTTCTTCACGCGTTCCGCGACATCGCTCATATCTTCATCCCCAGTGCGGCCAAGTCATCCCTCAGCCATGATTGCCAGTTACACCGGCGTCCCGATGCGACGCCTCATCCGAACCCCAGGCGCGCAACGCCCCCCACGACGCTTGCGCCGGGTTGGCCGACGGCGCTCATTAGCATAGGGGTTGCGTCAAGGCGAGGGGACGAAAATCGCTGAATTGCGGTTAAATCGCCCTTAGATCATCGCCATGCCGCCGTTGACGTGCAGCGTCTGCCCGGTGACGTATCCGGCCTCGTCGCTCGCCAGATAGACCACCGCCGCGCCGATGTCCGTCGCGGCGCCGAGCTTGCCCTGCGGCACCTTGGCCAGGACCGCCTCGCGCTGCTTGTCGTTGAGCCCATCGGTCATCGGGCTGGCGATGAAGCCGGGCGCGACGCAGTTTGCCGTGATGCCCCGGCTCGCCACTTCATGCGCGAGAGCCTTTGACATGCCGATCATGCCGGCCTTGGCGGCCGAGTAATTGCCTTGGCCCGGATTTCCAATGACGCCGACGACGGAGGTGATGCCGACGATGCGGCCGTGGCGGCGCTTCATCATGCCCTTCAGCGCCGCGCGCGACAGGCGAAAGGCCGCCGTGAGGTTGACGGCCAGGACCATCTCCCATTCGGCGTCCTTCATGCGCATGAACAGGTTGTCGCGCGTGACGCCCGCGTTGTTGACGAGAATGTCGAGATGGCCCAGCGCCGCCTCGGCCGCAGGGACGAGCGCCTCCACGGCCGCCGAATCGCTGAGGTCGCAAGGGACCACGAACGCGCGCTCGCCCAGGTCCGCCGCGAGCGTCTCCAGCGCGTCGCGCCTTGTGCCGGAGAGAGCGACGGTCGCGCCCTGCCCATGCAGCGCGCGGGCGATGGCCCCGCCTAATCCGCCCGAGGCGCCGGTGACGAGCGCGGTTCTGCCGGTGAGATCGAACATGAAATGTTCCTAGAGAGCGGCCTTGAACGCCTCGACGTCGGCGGGGGCGCCGACGCTGATCGCGCTCGCTCCGTCGCCGATGCGCTTGACGAGCCCCGACAACACCTTGCCTGCGCCGACTTCGACGAAGCGCGTGACGCCATGCGTCGACATATAGAGCACGCTCTCGCGCCAGCGCACGGCGTCCGTCACCTGTTTGACGAGGTTTTCGCGGATCGCTTGCGGGTCGACGACCGCTTGCGCCGTCACATTGGCGACGAGGGGCGCTTTGGGGGGCAGGATAATCGTCTGAGCGAGCACCGTCGCCATCGCCTGCGCCGCAGGCGTCATCAGCGAGCAGTGGAACGGGGCGGAAACCGCGAGCGGCAGCGCGCGCTTGGCCCCCGCCGCCTTGGCCAATTCCATTGCGCGCTCGACCGCGGCCTTTGTGCCGGAGATGACGACCTGTCCGGCGCCGTTGTCGTTGGCGACTTCGCAGATCGCCCCGGTCAGATAAAGGTCGCGCGCAGCAGTATGGGCGATCAACGAGACTTTCTCGAAATCGAGCCCGAGGATCGCCGCCATCGCGCCCTCGCCCGCCGGAACCGCCTGCTGCATGGCCGTGCCGCGCAGCCGTAAGAGCCGCGCGGCGTCGGCCAGCGTCAGAGACCCCGCTGCGCACAAAGCCGAATATTCGCCGAGCGAGTGGCCGGCCACGTAGGCCGCCTTGCCGACGTCGAACCCGGCCTCGTGCTCCAAACCCCGCATCGCGGCCATCGAAGCCGCCATCAGCGCGGGCTGGGCGTTGGCGGTGAGCGTCAGTTCCGCCTCCGGCCCCTCGAAGATGATCTTCGACAACTTTTCGCCGAGTGCGGAATCGACTTCCTCAAACACCCGCGCGCAAGCCGGATAAGCGTCGGCGAGGGCCTTGCCCATGCCCATTGTCTGTGACCCCTGGCCAGGAAACATGAGGGCGATCGACAAACCTTATGGCTCCTAAAGCCTAAACGATGGGCAGCGCTCATTGACCGCGCCGCTTATCCTGTCAACCCCTGCAAAAAACGTCGGCTTGACAGAGCGCGCGCCTCAAGCGACTTTCTTGACCATCTGGTCAGGTTTTGGGGAGATCGAGTTGGCAGCGGAGCCCTTAAACGCCGACGTCGCCGCAGGCCGGCTTAACGCCGAGGTCTTGAAGGCGAATTTCGCCGATCTGCATCCCCCGCTCGATCGTCACGAGGCTCTGATCGAGGCGGAGCGATGCTATTTCTGCTACGACGCGCCTTGTCAGCAGGCGTGCCCGACCCGCATCGACATTCCCCTGTTCATTCGCGAAATCGCGGCGAAGAACCCGCTCGGAGCTGCGAAAACCATTCTTGACGCCAACATCATGGGCGGCATGTGCGCGCGCGTCTGCCCGACCGAGGAGCTTTGCGAGGAAGCCTGCGTGCGCGAGGCGGCGGAAGGCAAGCCGGTCAAGATCGGTCGCCTGCAACGCTATGCCGTCGATGCGCAGATGGCGACAGGCAAACAGCCTTACACGCGGGGGGCGTCCATCGGGCGACGCGCGGCGATCGTCGGCGCGGGGCCGGCGGGCCTCGCCTGCGCGCATGCGCTGAGCCTGGGCGGCTGCGAAGTGACTATTTTCGAAGCGAAGCCGAAGATTGCGGGGCTTAACGAATTCGGCATCGCCGCCTACAAGACTCCCGCCGATTTCGCCGCGCGCGAGGCGGCGTTCATCCTAAGCCTCGGCGGCATCGCGGTGAAGACGGGCGCCGCGCTGGGGCGTCAGATCACGTTTCCCGAACTTACCAGGGATTTCGACGCGGTGTTCCTCGGGATCGGCCTGCCTGGCGTCAACAAGCTGGGGCTTGAGGGCGCGGAGACGCTTCGCCATGTCGTGGACGCCGTCGCCTTCATCGCGGACCTGCGGCAGGCGGCGGACCTGTCGGCGGTAGCGGTCGGGCGGCGCGTCGTGGTGATCGGCGGCGGCATGACGGCGGTGGACGCGGCCGTACAGTCCAAGCGGCTCGGCGCGGAATTGGTCACCATCGCCTATCGTCGCGGGATCGAGGACATGAAGGCGAGCGCCTACGAGCGCGAACTCGCGCAGACCAACGGCGTGACGATCCGCCCCTGGTCGCAGCCGATAGCGCTCGAAGGCCAGCGCGGCGCGGTGTCGGGCGTCGTGTTCCAGCGCACGAAGGGCGAGGGCGGGCCGTTCCGGCTGGAGGCGGACATGGTTCTCATCGCCATCGGGCAGACGGGCGCGCGCGACCTGTTCGGGCCGACGCCGCCGAAAATTCAGGGCGGCAAGATCGTGGTGGACGAAGCGCGGCGCACGAGTTTGGCGAAGGTCTGGGCAGGCGGCGACGCGGCGTTCGGCGGACAGGATCTGACGGTGGCGGCGGTGGAGGATGGCAAGCGCGCCGCCGCCTCCATCCTCGCATCGTTTGTTTGAAGGGGGCTTTCATGGTCGATCTTCGCACCCGCTTCATCGGCATCAAGTCGCCCAATCCGTTCTGGCTGGCCTCCGCGCCGCCGACCGACCGCAAAACCAATGTCGAGCGCGCGTTTCGCGCTGGCTGGGGCGGCGTGGTGTGGAAGACGCTGGGCGAAGCGGGACCGCCGGTGGTCAACGTCTCGGGTCCGCGCTACGGCGCCATGCATGGGCCAGACCGGCGATTGCTGGCGTTCAACAACATCGAGTTGATCACGGACCGCGATCTGGAGATCAATCTTCAGGAAATCAAGCAAGTCAAGCGCGAATGGCCGGATCGGGCTTTGGTTGTCTCCTTGATGGTGCCGTGTGAGGAGCAGGCGTGGAAGTCGATCCTCGGCCGAGTCGAGGAGACGGATGCGGATGGGATCGAACTCAACTTTGGTTGCCCGCACGGCATGAGCGAGCGCGGGATGGGGTCGGCGGTGGGTCAGGTGCCCGAATATATCGAGATGGTGACGCGCTGGTGCAAGCAGCATTCGCGCATGCCCGTTATTGTGAAACTGACGCCCAACATCGCCGATATTCGCCACCCCGCGCGCGCGGCGAAGGCGGGCGGAGCGGATGCGGTGTCGCTCATCAACACCATCAATTCGATCATGGGGCTCAATCTCGACAAGATGACGCTTGACGTCGACATTGGCGGCATGGGCACGCATGGCGGCATGTGCGGGCCGGCGGTGAAACCCATTGCGCTGTCGATGGTGTCGGACATCGCACGCGATCCGCAGACGGCGGGCTTGCCGATCTCCGCCATCGGAGGCGTGACGACGTGGAAGGATGCGGCGGAGTTCATTGCGCTGGGCGCGGGCAACGTGCAGGTCTGCACCGCCGCGATGACTTACGGATTCAAGGTCGTGCAGGAGATGATCTCGGGGCTCTCGCAATATATGGAGCGCAAGGAATATTCGTCGATTGAGGATTTCAGAGGCGCGGTCGTGCCGAAAGTGACGGACTGGCAGTACCTGAACCTCAACTATGTGGTGAAGGCGGAGATCGATCAGGATTCCTGCATCAAATGCGGGCGCTGTCACATCGCCTGCGAGGATACGTCGCATCAGGCGATCTGGCCGAAAGTGGATGGGGTGCGCAAGTTCGTCGTCAACGAAGCGGAATGCGTGGGGTGTAACCTTTGCGTGCTTGTATGCCCGGTGGAGAATTGCATCACGCTGGTGCACAAGACGGAGGGGACGGACCCGCGCACGGGGATGCCCTACGACCGGCCGCCGTTGGATTGGACGAAGCATCCCAACAATCCGGGGGCGGGGAGGCAGGCGGCGGAGTAGGGACGGCTGTTGGCGCGATGTGAGAATGTCCTGATTGGCGTGTTTGTCTGGTATGGCGTTTGACGGGAATTATACCAACGCCCTTATGCCTTGGCCGTTGCCCAATCGCGGCTGGTGATGGGAGCGGCCCTGTCTTTGTCATGGTCGAAGAACATCCAAGCCTCGCAGGCTTTATCGACAAATTCGTCGTAGGTCTCGAAGACGGTGTTGGCGAGCTTGTCGCCGCGCAGATATTCCCAGATGTTTTCGACAGGATTGAGTTCTGGCAAGCAGGGCGGCAAATGCCTAGGCTGGCACGGCGGCGCCTGTTCTCGCCGACGCTTCGAGCAACCGTTCGCGCAACCAGCGATGCGCGGGATCCTGATCCTTGTAGCGGGGCCAGACCATGATCTCGACCAGCGGCTGCATCTGGAAGGGTGCGGGGAGAAACTTCACCGGAAACCGGCTCGTCATATCTTTGGCCAGGCGTTCGTGCAGGGTCGCTATGCGTCGCGTTCCCGCTATCAGGACCGGGAGCGCGCTGAAGTAATCGACCGTACATTCCACGCGACGCTGGCGGCCATAGCGCGGCAGGAACCATTCTTCGAACGCAAGGCTCGCTTCGTCGCCAAGACGCGCGGCCACGTGACCGAGTTCGAAATATTTCTCGATCGTCAAATCCCCGGCGGTCAGGGGATGATCCGCGCAGACCATGCAGACATGGGTGTCGCGCAGCAGTTCATGACGCGGATGATCGAGCGTCTGCGCATATTGCTCGGGCAGGACGATCAGGTCGATGTCGCCGCGCTCGAAGGTTTCGGCGATGTCGGCGGGCGGACGGCGCAATTCGAAATGTATCCCGGGCGCGCAGGCGGCGCACTCGCGGATCGCGCCCGCTAGCGCCACGCTGAGAATGTAGTCGGAAGCGCAGATGACGAACCTGTTCGTGGCGCCGGCGGGGTCGAAACTCGGCCGCAGCGAAATCGCCGCGCGCGCGCGCGCAAAAGCGTGTCGCGCACCGGCGCGACCAGGCTCAACGCAAGCGGCGTGGGCTCCAGCCGGCGGCCAGTCGCCACGAGAAGTTCATCCTCGAAATAGTCCCTGAGCCGCTTGAGCGCCGCGCTGACCGCCGACTGGCCGATGCACAGCCGCTCTCCGGTTCGCGTCACGTTGCGCTCCTCCAGAAGCGCATCGAGCACGACGAGCAGATTGAGATCGAATCGGTCCAGACGCATGGATCGTTTATTCTCCGGAGGCTGGTATCGATGCTATCGATGATAATTATGAATTCAATCAATTTTTCAAATGTAACGGCATAGGGCAAATAATCAGGCGCGGAGGTTTCCCACAAAAAAGACGGGCGCCCGTCCCTCGCGGGAACCGCCGACATGTTCAAAAAAACGACCGGGAGGAAGCGCATGACGAGAACGTTGGGCTTGGCTGGCTTTATCGCCCTGGGCGTCGGGCATGTCGCCGGCATGATCGATATGGTGGCTTTGCCACTTTGGGTCGGTGCGCTTATCGCGCACTACGGTCTCAGCCCCGCGCAGGGGGGCGGGGTGGTGACGGCGTTTCTGGCGAGCGTCGTCGTGGCCAGCCTGCTGACGGCGCCGCGCTTCGACCGGCTCCCGCACAGACTTTGCGTAGCCGCTGGGTTTGCCGCGGCGGCGGCCTGTTTTCTCGCCATGAGCCGGCTGCCGGTCGAGGTCTCCAGCCTTCCCGCTTTGGCGGGGTTGCATGTCGTGGCGGGGCTGGGGGTCGGCGTGGCGCTCTCGATCACCCATGGCGTCATCGGCCGAACGGCGAACCCGCACCGTCTCTTTGGTATCGTCAATGTGGCGCTTGGCGTTCTCGGAATTGTCGCTTTCGCCAGCCTTCCCGGCCTGATCGTCAGCATCGG
>JAYVYJ010000301.1:0-6182 GCA_043784465.1 Hyphomicrobiales bacterium | reverse complement strand
CAAGGCTTTCAGCGGCTTGAAGCCGAACACGTTGCCGATGATCGACGCGGTAAGATTGGCGATGGAACCCGGCTCGAACAGGTCGAGATCATAAGCGATGTAGGCGAAGAACTGTCCGGGCGCATTGGGCACGGGATCGACGCGATAGGCCTTGGCGCGATATTTCTCCGACGCCGTCAAACGATCTGTCCAGACGACCGTCCAGGTCGCAGTCGAGCTTTCGCCCGCCACGGCGGCGGCGGCTTCGATGGCGTCGACGCCGTCCTGCGGCGTGATGCGGAACAGCGCGATGATGTCGGTGTCCTTGGGAGTATAATCGGGCTCGTAGTAGCCCATCTTGCGATATTCCATGACGCCAGCGCGATAGCGCTCCTGGCCGGTGACGGGTGCGTTCATTGGGGCTCTCCTTATTTGCGCCAAGCGTCTATGTTTGACGGGCGTCTATTTTTGCCAGGCGCCTATTTTTGCAACGTGCGGCGGCGCCGCTCGACGAGTTTGAGGATCATGGGCGTGAGGATGAGTTGCATGGACAGCTCCATCTTGCCGCCCGGCACGACAATGGAGTTCGCCCGGCTCATGAACGAGTCGGGGATCATCGCGAGCAGATACGGAAAGTCGATGCCGTGGGGATCGCGGAAACGGATCACGACAATCGACTCATCCGCTGTCGGTATCCAGCGCGCGATGAACGGATTGGACGTGTCCACCGTCGGCACGCGCTGGAAGTTGATGTCGGTTTTGGTGAACTGCGGCACGATGTAGTTGATGTAATCCGGCATGCGCCGCAAAATCGTATCTGTGACGGCTTCGGTGGAATAGCCGCGCGAAGCCTTGTCGCGATGCAGCTTCTGAATCCATTCGAGATTGATGACCGGCACCACGCCGATCTTCAGATCGACATGTTTGCCTACGTCCACCGGCCCCGCCTCGACGCAACCATGCAACCCCTCATAGAACAGGAGGTCCGAGCTTGGCTCGAACTGCCGCCAGGGCGTGAACGTGCCCGGCGGCGCGCCGTGCAGTTCGGCCTCCCCCGCGTCGTGAACATAGGTTCGCGTCAGGCCCGTGCCGTCTTTGGCATAGTCGGCGAACGTCTTGTCGAGATCCTCAAACAGATTGGCGTCGGGGCCGAAATGACTATAGTGATTGTCGCCCCGCGACCCCGCTTCCTTCATTTTTTCCCGCATTTCCGTGCGGTTCCAGCGATGAAAGGCGTCGCCCTCGATATAGACGGAGTTGATCGCCTCACGGCGAAAAATCTGGTCGAACGTCTTTTTGACGGAGGTTGTCCCCGCGCCCGACGATCCTGTGATCGCGATGATCGGATGTTTGATCGACATCAGCCCAACTCCTCAGGACGCTCGCCACAACCCGCGCCGTCCGAACAGCGGCGAGCGCGCCGCCGACCGATGCCCGTCGAGGAAATAGCCGCGCGCGACCTCCACTTTCTCCGTCGCGCCGAAGATCAGGGGCGTGCGGGCATGAAGATCGCTCAGGTCGAGATCCAGAATGCGATTAACCCCGTCGATGGCGAGGCCCCCCGCCTGTTCGATGAGAAAGGCCACGGGGTTGGCCTCGTAAAGCAAATGCAGACGTCCTTTGGCGTAGCCCGCGCGCGCGTCGTCGGGATAAAGGTAAATGCCGCCGCGCATCAGTACGCGATGCACGTCGGCGACCATCGATCCGACCCAGCGCATGTTGAAATCCTTGCGTCGCGGGCCCTCCGCGCCCATCAGCAGATCGTCGACGTAGGCCTTGATCGGTCCCGGCCAATGGCGCGAGTTCGACATGTTGATCGCAAACTCGTTCTGCCCCTCGGGGATCGTCAGGTGGGTATGCGTGAGGATGAAGCGCCGGCTCAGCGGGTCGAGCGTCGCGATATGCGTCCCCGCGCCAACCGTGAAGGTGAGCGTCGTTTGCGGTCCGTAGAGCGCGACGCCCGCTGCGCGCTGGCGATGACCGGGCTGGAGAAAGTCGCGCGCCGCCGGCGCGCCCGCATGCGCGTCCAGCACGGAGAAAACCGTGCCGATGGTCATGTTGACGTCGATGTTGGAAGAGCCGTCGAGCGGGTCGAGCGCCACCAGATAAGCGCCGTCGGGTTTCATCGGCGTCACGTCGTCGCGTTCCTCCGAGGCGAGCGCAGCGACCGAGCAATTGCGAAGCGCGCGCTCGAACGCCTCGTCGGTGAAAATGTCGAGCAGCTTCTGCGTGTCGCCGTCGGAATTGACGCCAACCGATGCATGAAGTTCGCCGCCCAACGACCCGCGACGAATGCGATCCGCGACCTCGGCCGCCGTCGCGGCCATCGTCGCGATAAGCTCGCAAAGCGCAGGATCCGCCTGATCGACAAGGGAAGAAAAAAGATCGCCCCCTCGCTTGTCCATCGGCCGCTCCTCTCGCCGCAGACATCGCGGCCCATTCATATGTTTTTTAGCTAATGCCCTTCCGCCCACAAGAAAACTGAATTAAATTTGGATCGGACCAAAAAACCTCGAATATTGCAGCGCAACAAATGAGTAACGCGTTCGAACAAACCCGTGTTCGCCAGATCACGTTCGCTCAACTGCAAACGCTGCTGGCGATAACGCAAGCCGGGTCTCTGGTGGCGGCGGCGGTCGCGCTCAACATGACGCCCGCCGCGCTGACCGCGCGGGTGAAGGGGCTTGAGGAAGCGATGGGCCTGGCTTTGTTCACGCGCACGCCCGGCGGCCTCAAGCTCAATCCTGCGGGCGAGGCGGCGCTTGCGCATATCGAGGGCATCGAGCGCGCGATGCGCGACATGCTCGGAGCGATGGAGGATTTGCGCGAAGGGCGCGGCGGGCGTCTGTCTGTCGCGGTGGTCTCCACGGCCAAATATTTCGCGCCGCGCCTGCTCGCCGCTTTCGTCGCCGAACATCCCAAGCTCGAACTCAAATTCCTGATCGGCAATCGCGACGAGACTCTGGGTCTGTTGCGATCGCAGGGCGCAGATGTCGCGCTGGCCGGTCGCCCGCCCGCCGATCTGCCCATCGAGAAAGCACTGCTCGGCCCGCATCCCTATGTGATCGTCGCCCCGCCCCAGCATCGGCTGGCGGGCAAGAAGCCCCTGAAGCGCGAGGCGCTGTCGGGCGAAGCGTTCCTGTTTCGCGAGAAGGGTTCGGGCACGCGCTCGCTGTTCGATTATTTCCTCGGCGACCTCAGCGTGCGCCACGCCCAGCCCGGCATCGAACTCGGTTCCAACGAAACCATCAAACAGGCCGTAATGGCGGGCCTCGGCATCGCGCTGATTTCCGCCCACACCATCGCCGCCGAAATCGCCGACGGACGCCTCGTCACGCTCGATGTCGAGGGCCTGCCCATCGTGCGCCAATGGTTCGTCGTCAACCGCGCCGACCGCCCGCTGTCGCCGGCGGCACGCGCCTTCGTCGAATTCGCCCGCAGGCGCGGCGGGGAGTTTCTACCGAAAGCGTAAAACCTGGTTCATTGAATTGTTTTGGCTAGCCGAGAGAAAGTTCGCCAAGCTTGCTCCGCTGCTGCCCACCGGGATGCGAGGCAAGAAGCGCGTCGACGAGCGGCGCGGGATCGGCGGGGTCATTCATGTCCTGGAAGCAGGTTGCCGGTGGTTCGATGCGCTTCCTGATTATGGGCGTCGCAAGACGCTCTGCAATCGGTAAGTGGGGAAAAAGCGGGAAATAAGCTAGGCGGTCGTCCGCTCTCGTGGCTGCCGAACCGCTAAAATTCACGCGCTGACGGACACACGATGTCGTGCTGTCGCGTTCACGATCACCGGCGGAAGCGTCGCCGGCTGCAAGGCTGGCGAGGCTCTTGGCGAACGGCTGCCTGACGGCGACGTGGTCAATGCCGAAAAGAGCTATGACAGCGATGTCTTCCGGAACAAAATCGGCCCCCGCGGCGCGCCCGCCAATATCCCGCCCAAGGTCACCAGAAATTAGACGCCGTGCTTCCCCACCTTCCTCCATCGCGACCGAAACGCAATCGAGCGTATGGCCAGTCGCCTGAAGGATTTTCGTCGTATCGGCACACGCTACGACCGGAACGCCGCAAACGTCCCCGGCGCCGTTTGTCTCGCCGTAGCCGTTAGCTGCCGGTCACGAGCCTCGGCGCTAGCGGCGGCGCCAAAGCACGCCATCGCTCCACTCGATGCGAGCGCCCCCGTCCATGAGGCGGCCCGTCTTGCGAAAGCAAACGAGGCGATCAGGAGGACGAAACTCGCCGACGAACAAGCCGCCGAGTTCATTCCAGCATCGCGCGACGCCCCCCTCGATCTCAAGGCGCGGATTGGCGTCGGTCGCCCGGCAACCATAGGCGCAAATATAATCTGCGGCGGGAGGCGCCGTTGCCGCGACAGTCGGACAGGCGGCAAATAGCATCAGCAAAGCGCTGCGGCACGAGTCCGCAAAACGGGGCAAATCAGCCCTTCTTGCCGGGAAGCGTGATCGCCTGACCGCCTTTGCCTTGAGACGCCTTGTAGGCGGACGCCTCCGCTTTCGGCTTCTCGGCCTTGGGCTTCTTGGCCTCCTTGTTGCCCTTCACCTGACCTTTAGCCATTTGATTCTCCGCGCGATTGTGGAGCGTCAGATTGGCGCCAATCGAAGAGAAGAGCCAATGCAATCGGCGCCCGGCCTGGAAAAGAATCGGGCGCCGGTGCGCCTGCCAGCGCTTCGCTCCGGAAATCGTTGGCGGCCGCCCGTTATGAAGGAATGGTCGCCTGCGCATTTTCGCTTGGCGGGAGATGAGCGGGCGCGGCGACGGACGTTTGTACGCGTTCGCCCATCCTGTCTCTCACAGGGCCGTGTCATTTTCAGGCGCCCGCGCCGGATAGCGCCGCATCCGCGTCGCCCGGCGGCGCCCCTTGCGCTTCCGCCCCCCGTGGTCCAGATAGGCCTCGGGAAGTTGGCGAAGGACGTACCGCTCGCCAATTGGGTCAGGTCCGGAAGGAAGCAGCCCTAACGAGCCAGGGCGGGTCTTTGTCCAACTTCCTACCGTCGCGCCTTTCCCGCGCCTGAGCAGCGCCGCCCCAAACCTATGGCCGCTTTCATCTCCCCAGCGCCCGGCTACCGGGTTCTCGCCCGCAAATATCGCCCCTCGACCTTCGAAGACCTCATCGGTCAAGAGGCGATGGTGCGCACGCTCGGCAATTCGTTCGACGCCGGACGTATCCATCAGGCCTATATCCTCACCGGGGTGCGCGGCGTCGGCAAGACGACGACCGCGCGCATTCTGGCGCGCGCCTTCAACTACGAGGCGCCCGGCTTCGACAGGCCAAGCATCCACATGCCGGAGCTGGGCGTGCATTGTCAGGCGATCATGGACTCGCGCCACGTCGACGTGATCGAGATGGATGCGGCCTCGCACACCGGCATCGACGACGTCCGCGAGATTATTGAAAACGCGCGCTACCGCCCCGTGAGCGCGCGCACCAAAGTCTATATTGTCGACGAAGTGCACATGCTGTCGAAAGCCGCCTTCAACGGCCTTTTGAAAACGCTGGAAGAGCCGCCCGAACACGTCAAGTTTCTGTTCGCCACTACCGAAATCGAAAAGGTGCCGGTGACGGTGCGCTCGCGCTGCTTGCGCTTTGACCTCAAGCGCATCGACGCCGAGGCGCTGGTCGCGCACCTGACGAAAATCTGCGGGCTTGAACATGTGCAAGCCGAAGCCGAGGCGCTCGCGTTGATCGCGCGCGTCGCGGAAGGCTCGGTCCGCGATTCGCTGTCGCTGCTCGATCAGGCCATCGCCTATGGCGGGGCGGAGGGCGTGCGGGTGGCCGACCTGCGCGCCATCCTGGGCCTCTCCGACCGGGGCGAGGTGGTGGAACTGTTCCGCCTCGCCATGCAAGGTCAGGTCGCGGCGGCGCTGGAGACGACGGCTCGGCTCTATCGCGCGGGCGCCGATCCCGCCGAACTGCTGCTGGCGCTCTGCGAATTCTGCCATTTCGTCACGCGCGTGAAGATCGGCGAGGCGGCCCTGTCCGACCCCGCCATGTCGCAGGTGGAACGCAGCGCGGCGGCGGAAGTCGTCGGAAAGCTCAGCATGGGCGCCTTGAGCCGGGCGTGGTCGCTCATCATGAACGGCCATGCGGACGTCAAAGATTCGCCGCGCCCGCTCGCCTCGCTCGACATGGCCATCGTCAGGCTGGCCTACGCCGCCGACTTGCCGAGCCCCGAGGAGGCTCTGCGCAA
>JAYVYJ010000300.1:0-2567 GCA_043784465.1 Hyphomicrobiales bacterium | reverse complement strand
GGCGCGATCCCGACGGCGCGGCGCTTCATCGCGGTCGCTGCGTGGCGGTTTCGGCGGAGGAGACGCAGGCGCGCCAGTCTCGGGGCGAACCCGCCAACTGGCGTCTCGATCTCGAAGCCGCTCTCGCCGCGACGCCCCGACGGCTGAAGTGGGAGGAATACGGTGAGGGGGATCAACCGGCCGAAATCGTCGCCGAGCCGCAGCTTTGGGGCGACGTGCTGGTGGGAGCGAAGGAGCGTCCGGCGGTCTATCATCTTGCGGTCGTCGTGGACGACGCGTTGCAGGGCGTCACGGACGTGGTGCGCGGGCGCGACCTCCTGCCCTCGACGTCGGTGCATCGGCTGTTGCAGGCGCTGCTCGCCTTGCCTGCGCCGCGCTATCGCCATCACCAACTCGTGCTGGCGCGGGACGGCGGCAAGCTGTCGAAAAGCGCAGGCTCCCAAAGCCTGCGCAGCTTGCGGGCGCAGGGCTTGGGGGCCGACGACTTGCGCGCCGCGCTCGGGTTCGGCGGACGCGGCGCCGGCGGGCTGGAGGCGTGGCTCAGTTGACCTTGGCGGGGGGCGCGGCGGCGGCGGCCTGCGCTCCTGGCGCTTGAATCATCAGCCCGTCGATGCGCTCGCGCTCTCGTCTGAACAGACCCAGCATCTTGCCGTCGAACTCACGCGTACGCGCCAGCTTGATCGCCATCGGGTCGACGAAATTGCCGTTGATGATGACCTCGTAATGCAGGTGCGGCCCGGTTGCGAGGCCGGTTTGTCCGAGGAAGCCGACGACCTGGCCCTGCGTGACGCGCGCGCCCTCCACAATGCCGCGCCCAAAGCCTGACATGTGGTTGTAGGTCGTTACGTAACCATTGGCGTGCTGGATTTCGACGCGCCGGCCATAGCCCGAATCCCAACCCGCCTTGATAAGAACGCCGGCGCCGGCGGCCAGGATCGGCGTGCCGATGGGCGCCGCCCAATCGACGCCGGTGTGCATGCGCGCGAAATGCAGGATCGGATGAAAACGCATGCCGAAACCGGACGTGATCTCGCCGTCGGCGATCGGTTTGCGGATCAGGAATTTCCGGGTCGAGCGGCCGCTCTCGTCATAAAAATCGACGCCATTGTCGTCTGGCGTCTTGAACCGATAATACCGAAACGTTTGATCCCGCACAGTCAGGACCGCATAGAGAAGGGCCGGACGCGGCTCGAAATCGTCGGGGTCGGCGATGAAGGCGGTCATCGTGTCGCCGGGCTGGGCCGAACGCTGGAAATCCACGTCATTGACAAAAGCGTGGACGAATTCCTCGATCAAGGGCTTGGGCAGGTTTTGCTTGAGCGCAGTTTGATAGAGGCTCTGATAGAGACTGAGCCCGCCCTCCTCGCCGTTCGTGGCGGGGCGGCGCGGCGCGGCGGCCGCCTGGGTCAGAGTTGCGTAAGACCCGTCGTCCTTTGCGGCGACCGAGGCGCGCAAAGCGTCTTCCGCGTAGACGTCGACGCGAGCGATGCGGGCGCCGAGGTCGGGGTCGGCGCGGTCTGCGAAATGGATCAGCAGTTTCTGACCCTCGCCGGGTTGATCGCCGGGGCGCGCGCCAAACGCCGACGTTATGGCGGAGGCGATGCCGGGCGAGGCGCCGTTCTCGCGCAGCGCCGCGTCGAACGTCTGGCCGTGCTTGATGCGGACCAGACGCACCGCAGCGTCGACCGTGCCCCCTTCCACGGTGCGCGGGGAGTCGGTGACGTTCTCGGCGACCATGCGCACGCCCAGCGTAGGAAATCCGGCGGGATCCCCGGCGGGCGCGTAGGTCAACGCGCCGAGCGGATCGACGCCCGCGCGGGAAGTGCGGGTCAACAGCAACTGCGGCGCGATGGCGAAGCGCCGTTCGCCGGCTTGATCGCTACGAATAAATTCGGACACCTGCGCGACGACCTGGCCCAGCGACAATTCTCCCCCCAGCGCGGAGAGATCGCCCGGCGCGATGTCGCGGGTGGCGAAGGCGACTTCGCTGTCGTCCTGCGGATTTGCGAGATCGGCGGGTTCGTCCGTCTTGTTGGGTCGATCGGCGCCGGTCTTCAGCGGATCGAACGGCGGCACCGCACTTGCGAACTGGGTCGGCGTGGTCGTGAGGGTCGTGGACAGCAGCGTGTAGGGGCGCCCCTTCAGAATTTCCTTGTCCCCGACCTTCATCGGTTGCGTGACGACGAAATCCTGTTTGGCCGCGACGATGTCGATCGGCCGCACGAGCCGGTCGCCCTTGCCCTGGTTGACATGTTCGCCGGAGGTCTCGTCGATCGGGGCGGCGGCGAAATCGGGCCGCGCGGCGAAGGAGGATTGGCGGTCGAGGTCGAGGTAGAGGGCGGAGCCGATCAGCGCGAGGCCGAAAAGGCCGGCAAGGGCGACGCCGGCTGTCCAGCGCCAAGGGGCGCGGGCCCGCTCGTTGGGATCGGGGTCGCCGAGTCGGATCGGCGGCTCGTGCCCGAGGTCGAGATTGGGCCGGTCCATGCGTCGCCAGGCGGGGGCGGCGGCGGTGAGGGTCATATTTTGCCCAGTCCATTGCGCTCATCGGGCTCCAAGAGCCGCATCGT
>JAYVYJ010000299.1:0-25637 GCA_043784465.1 Hyphomicrobiales bacterium | reverse complement strand
TAACGTGGATGACCAACTACAATCACGCGCGCCCGCACTCGACTCCGGGCTATCTCAGCTCCAGGAACCACAGAAAGAAATGGCTTGCCCGAACGCTCGCCGACGCCGAACAATTCAGAACGATTGGGAGACGTTCTTCGGGGGCAAGGTCATTTGGCGGAATTTCCTCAACAGTAGCTCCCGGCGTCGCAAGATAAGTAAGAATATTTGCATCGGCCTCGTACTCCCACATACGGTGATTTACCGATTTATGCAACTTTACAATAAGCGTGTGCTTCGTATTGTTTACGGCCGACGGAAGATAGACGGCAAGATGCATTGTGAATTGCGGTGATCGACGGCTGTGAATTTTAATCGGCAGGGCCAGCGCCGGACGGAGAACAGTTTTTCCGGCCTCTGTAGTTCCCCACCCCCAAGTCTGTCTCGGCCGAGAATCACCCGACCGTCGCCTCCCAATGCCCCGCGACCGCGACCGCCTCGTCCGCCCCCGGCCACGGCGGCATCGTCACCGCCACGAACTGCAACGCATGCGCCCCCGCCCGAAACTGAAACTGCGTCCCCAGCGGCATCGTCAGCGCCACCCCCGCCCGCACCGGCGTCACCGAATCCTCGGTCCGGTAGCGCCGCCACACCTCCCCCTCGCCTGCGACGACATACCAGATCTCCTCCACCGTCCGGTGCGTCACCGCCACCGAAACGAGCCCGGCGCCGAGCGTGAAATGCGCAAAGCTTCCCCCCGCCAGCGACGCCAGCAGCCGCACCTCGCTCCCGTCGGGCGCCGTCGCATCCGGCGCGGCCGCCAGCATCCTTGTCTGCAAATCCTTCATACCGGTATCCTCACGCTGGCCCTCAAACCCCCGAGCGGGCTGTCGTTCAGCACGACTTCCCCCCCATGCGAACGCGCGATGTCGCGCGCGATGGAGAGGCCCAGACCCGAGCCGCCCTGATCGACGTTGCGCGCCTCGTCCAGCCGCACGAACGGCCGGAACACGTCTTCACGCGCCGCCGGGGGCACGCCCGGCCCGTCGTCGTCGACATGCGTCCAAACGAACTTGCCCTCGCGCAAGGCGCTGACCTCGACGCGCCGACCGTAGCGCTGCGCGTTGCCCACCAGATTGCCCAGACACCGCCGCATCGCCATCGGCCGCACGGTCACGCACAAGGGCCCCTTGACGTTGAGAAACACCGACGCCCCGTGTCGCTCCGCGTCGCCCCTGAGATCTTCCAGAATGGCGGCGAGGTCGGTCGGCGTCGCCTCCTCGCCGCTGTCGCCGCGCGCGAAGGCCAGATATCCCTCCAGCATCGCCTGCATTTCGTCGACGTCCTTCTCAAGGTCCACAGTCTCGGACGTAGGCTCCAGCATCGCCACCGACAGCCGGAACCGCGTCAGGATGGTGCGCAGATCGTGGCTGACGCCGCTCAGCATAGCCGTGCGCTGCTCGTTGGCGCGCTCGATGCGGCGCTTCATTTCGACAAAGGCGTAGCCCGCCTGCCTCACCTCGCGCGCACCGCGCGGGTAAAACTCGCGGAACCGTCCCTTGCCGAAATCTTCCGCCGCCTTGGCCAGACGAAGGATCGGCCTTATCTGGTTGCGCAGGAAAAGGATCGCCACAACGATCAGGAGGATCGAGGCGCCCAGCATCCAGAAGATGAAGATATAGACCTGCGCATCGTAGCCCAGCGACCGCTTGGTGACGAAGCGCACGACGCCAAAGCCCAGATCGACCCGAATTTCCATCAGCCCGGACTTGCCGACCGTGTCGACCCAGACCGGATATTTGAGTTGGCCCGAGAGTTCGTGCGGCAGCGCGCGGGTCAGCGGGTCCAGCGCGTCGAAGAACCGGCGAGGAAGAGCGGGCGGCATTGGTCCCGGCGCCATCAGGTCCACGCTCATGCGGAAGCGGTCGGCGGCGATCTCGCGAAGGCGCTTGTCGTCGGCCCCCAGCGGCAGTCCGCGATAGAGATCGACGATGGCGCCGACGTCGCGCGCCACCGCATTGGACAGGCGGTGCGTCACCAAATCCCAGTGGCGCTGCATGAACAGATAGGCGACGCCAGTCTGCAACAGCACCATCGGCAGGATGACGATCAGCAGAGAGCGGGCGTAAAGCCCCTTGGGGAACAGATCGGCCACCGAGCGCGCGCCCGTGCGCCAAAGCGTTCGGCTGACGCGGAAAGCCCCACGCGTGTAGCCGATGGCGGTCACGTGTCGGCCACCAGCCGGTAGCCCGCGCCGCGCGCCGTCTGGAGATAGACGGGGTTGGCGGGATCGGGCTCGATCTTGCGGCGTAGCCTCGTGATCTGCACGTCGATGGCGCGCTCCTGGCCCGCCGCGCCCGGCCCCGCCAGCGTCTCGCGCGAAACGCTTACGCCCGGCGTCGCCCCCAGCGTGCGCAGAATGTCGCGCTCGCGCTCGGTGAGGCGCACCAGTTCGTCGCCCCGGCGCAACTCGCCGCGCTCGGCGTGGAAGGCGAACGGGCCGAAGCGCGTCATCGGCTCGTCGGGCGCCGGCGGCGGAACGCTACGCGCGCGGCGCAGGATCGAGCCGATGCGCAGCAGCAGTTCCTTGGGCTCATAAGGTTTGGCGAGATAATCGTCGACCCCGGCCTCCAGCCCGCGCACCCGGTCGCTCGCCTCTCCGCGCGCGGTCAGCATGAGGATCGGGATGTCGGAGGTCTCGCGCAAGGATTCGGCGAAATCGAAGCCGCTCTCGCCCGGCATCATCACGTCGAGCACCACCATGTCGTAGGAAAGTCCCGCCAGCCGCGACCGCGCTTCAGCTGCGGAAGCGACCGCGCTCACGCGGTAGCCGTTGCGGCCGAGGTAGGACGCGACAAGCTGCCGCAGGCGACGGTCGTCGTCCACCACCAGCACATGGGGCGCGTCGTCCTCCGGCGTGGACATGCTCAGCTTCCCCCGATCAGTTCGGCGACGCGCGAACGCGCGTCGGCGTCGATCATCTGTCGCAGGAAGGCGAGCGCGCCGGGTTTGGCGTCGGGACCCAGGGCCTGCATGGCGGCGTCGAAACGCCGCGTCTGCGCGCGCGCCAGATCCAGGGCGAGGTCGGCGCCCTTGGCCGTGGCCTTGAGCCGTCGCTGGCGGCGATCCTGCGCGCCGGCCCGCGTCTCGATGAAATCCTGCGCCACCAATTCTCTCAACACGCGGTTGAGGCTCTGTTTGGTGATCGCCAGAATGTCGAGAAGCTCGGCGATGGTCAATCCGGGGTGGCGGAACACGAAATGCAGCACGCGATGATGCGCGCGCCCGAAGCCGTAGGCCTCCAGCAGCCGGTCTGCGTCGCCGACGAAATCGCGATAGGCGAAATAGAACAGCTCGATCATGTCGTACATGGGCGTCGCGTCGGCGCCGCGAAGTTGGGGCGCGTCCGCGCGGGGTTCGCTGGGGGCCAATTTGGGTCTCAGGCGGCGGCCTGCTCCATCAGCGCGAGGGCGCGCGCGACATGCTCGGCCCAGGCGTAGGGTCGATAGGACTTGATCTTGGCCACCCGTTCGCGGCGGAATTCCGACCCCTCGTCCATCAGCGCCTCGATGGCCGAAACCCAGGCCGGCCCGTCGATGGCGTCTGCGAACACGGCGTAATCCTCGCCCACTTCGCGATGCGCGGCGATGTCGGAGATCAGCGCCGGCGCCCCCGTCGCAAGGCATTCGACCACCGGCAGGCCAAATCCTTCCGTGAACGAGGGCGACACCAGCCCCGCCGAATCCGCCATCAGACGCGCCAGCCCCGCGTCGGTCATGTCGGAGGCTTCCGCCAGGAACGGAGCCAGTTGATGAGAGCGCTCCAGCACGTCGACGATGTTCTCGTTTTCCCAGCCGCGCCGGCCGGCGATGACGAGCCGGGGCGCCCGCGCGCCGTGACGCTCGACCAGCCGGCGCCAGACCGCAAGCAGGAACAACAGGTTCTTGCGCGGCTCGATGGTGCCGACATAAACGAAATAGGGAGTGCCCGGGCGTTGCGGGGGCCGCCGCCCCGCCTGCACGAACGCGTCGTCCACCGCCAGCGGCACGATCTCGATGTCGGGCGAACGCAGATGGCGCTCGGCCAAAGCGGCGCCGACCGCGCGGCGCGAATCTTGCGAATTCACTATCGCAAGAGTCGCATGTGCAGAGACAGTGGCCAGCCGCTTCACATGGCGGCCGAAGGCGCCGGGGCTGCAAAACTCCGGGAACTCGATGGGAATGGCGTCGTGCAAGAAAAAGGTCGAGCGCAAGCCCGATGTTTCGAGCCAGCGGAATCGCTCGGGCTTGTCGAGCTGCGCATGCGAGCAATGAAAATACATCCCATCAGCCTGACGCGCGATGCGGCGCTTCAACCTGGTCTCGGCTCTGACGACATCGCGCAGGGGGAAGAAATCAGCGTCGCGCAACCAGTCCGACCAGCCTTTTTGCGCCTGGAAGCGTGCGGGCTTGGTGGCGGCGGGATCAAGGGGGCGGTCGAGCCAGCCGCGCAGGGCGGTGAACACGGCGTCGTCGTCGGCACGGGCGTCGAGACGCCAGGCGCGCTCGACGCGGACAAGAATTTCCTTCGCCCGCGCGGTCCGGATAGCGCCGAAGAACATCGGCGCGGTGAACATGCAGACGACGTCGGGCAAGTCGATCATGTGCTTGGCGTAGGCGTATTCCACGCGGTCGATGCCGGTGGGGCCGCTGCGGAAGATGCGTGTCGCGAGCCGGGTGATGTCCAGAAAATAGTTCATGCCGCTTCCGTCGCCGGCCGGGGAGGCCGCCGCGCCGTCGCGCGGGGTTCGTTTACGCTGCGCCCGCTCATGGTGCATCGCGGGGGAAATGTAAAACCGGACGGGCTTGTCTTGCGATTCGCATCGCGAAATGTGACGCATTTGCGCAACAGTTTGACGAGATTTGGCCACCTGCGCCCTTGTCCAGCCCCGAAACGGTCAGGGGCTGCATCTTTCGCCGCAATTGGCTGCGCAAAGTTTCCAAACTTGCCTGCCTTCGCGGCTTGGGTTAAGCCCTTCGGATAAATAAGGGGTGCGGCAGCGCATGTCGGTCTTTCTATTTATAGGCGCCCCGTTCGGCCCCTTCTTCGCCCGTCTTGTGAAGGAGATCGAGTCGGCCGGTCACGAGATCTACCGGACCGTCTGCGAGGGGGGCGAATTTCTCGAAACGCCGAAGGAAAATCGGGTCCTGTATCGCCATCGCGACGGGGATTGGAAGCGGTTCATCCGCGGTGTCGTGCGACGCAAGAAAGTCGACGCCGTCATCACCTTCAACGACACGCTTCCCCGCAATCGCGGCGCGCTCGAAGTGGCCGAAGAGTTCGGCCTGCACAGCTTCGTGCTGGAAAACGGCTATCTGCGCCCCCATTGGGTGACGCTTGAGCGCGACGGCGTCAACGGCTTTTCGCGCCTGCCGCGCGACGCGTCCGCCTACCTCGACCCGCGTTACGCCGCCTCGGAGACTGCGGACGTCAAGCGGTTCCCGGCCGGCCTCAAGCCGCACGTCATCCACACGATCACGCACTTCCTCGCGGCCATCGCCTTCAAGCCGGTACTGGGGTTCGACGCCAATTATTACGGCGATTCGGTTTATCGCCAGGGCTTTGGCTACATGCGCGAGTATTTCTGGCGCCTGACGCATGAAGAGGCGCCCATTCTCACTCGTGCGTTGGAGCACGCCGAGACCGGGCGAAAAGTGTTCCTTGCTTTGCTACAAAAGCCTGGCGATGCGCAACTTGTCGTCCATTCCCGTCATGGCGGCAACGCGGCTTTTGTCGATGAGTTGATCGGCTCCTTCGCGGCGGATGCGCCCGAGGACGCGATCCTCGTCGTCAAACAGCATCCGCTCGATTACGGCGTGGAGCGCACGCCGGCGCGCGTCGCAGCGCTGATCGAACGCCACAAACTCGCCGACCGCGTGTTCTTCCTGCGCAAGACGTCCATCGACAAAATCATGTCGGTCGCGCACGCCGTGGTGACGATCAACTCGACCGCAGGTCTTGCCGCTATCATCGAGGAGAAGCCGGTCTGCTGCGTCGGCCGCGCGTTCTACAACATTCCCGGCCTCACCAACGAGGGGCCGCTGTCGCGCTTCTGGCGCGAGGCGAAGAAACCCTCGCCCGATCTGGTGCGCGGCTTCGTAGCCTTTCTGAAGAGCACTTCGCAGTTTAACGGCGGTTTCCACACGCCCGAGGGCCGGGAAATCCTCGTGCGCTTGCTGACGCAGCGTCTCGTCGAGGGCGTGCGGTTCGCGCCCAAGACCGCGAGCGAGGCGCAAAAGCGCGTCGCCTACGCGGAGCGGCACCGCCTAGCCCCCGCTCGGCTCGGCGCGGCGGCGGTGCGCTAGAGACTTGCGGCGATCCCGGGAAGGCGGTAGCGGCTAGCCTCGCCCTAACGTGAGGCTTGAATGATCCCCCGTCCGCTAGGCCGTACCGGCGTCTCCGTCCACCCTGTCGGCCTTGGTTGTATGAGCCTGTCCGGCTTTTATGGCCTGACCAGCGAGCCGGAGGCCCTACGCCTGCTCGCCGCCGCGCTCGAACTCGGCGTCGATTTCTGGGACACCGCCAATGTTTACGGCGAGGGCCTCAGCGAGTCCCGTATCGGCAAATTCTTCGCCGAGGACCGCGCCCGGCGCGAACGCGTGACGCTCGCCTCCAAATTCTCTATCCACCGCACCGACGACGGCAAGCGCTGCATCGACAATAGCCAAGCCCACATGATCGCGGCGCTGGACGGTTCGCTCAAACGTCTCGGCGTGGATTATATTGATCTTTACTATGTCCACCGGCTCGATCCGCGTTTCCCCGTCGAGGAAACGGTGGGCGCACTTTCGCAGCAGGTCCAAAAGGGCAAGATCCGGGCCATTGGCCTCTCCGAGACGGCGCCCGACACGTTGCGCCGCGCCCACGCCGTCCATCCCATCGCGGCCATGCAGTCGGAATATTCGCTCTGGACGCGCGGGCCTGAACTGGGGATGCTGCAAACCTGCGCGCAACTGGGCGTCGCTTTCGTGGCGTTCTCGCCGGTGGGACGCGGCGCGCTGGGCGGGACTTTGCGCGATGTGGCAGCCTTGCCGACGGACGATTTCCGCAAACACAATCCCCGCTTCATGGGCCGCAACTGGGAGCGCAACCTCGTCCGCATCGACGCTTTCGCCGCGCTTTCGCGCGGCTACGATCGCGACCCCGGCGAACTCGCCCTGGCGTGGGTTCTGGCGCAGGGGCCGCATATTCTGTCAATTCCCGGCACGCGATATCCGCAAACCCTCGCCCTCGACGCCCGCGCCGCCGATAGGCCGTTGACGTCGGACGAGGCCGCGGGCATCGCCCGCGTTCTGCCGGTCGGCTGGGCGGCGGGCGACCGTTACGCCGAGTCGCAATGGTCCAACATCGAGCGCTATTGTTGACCCCGAAGTGACCAACGCCCCCGACCTCGCCGAACTGCTGCGCCTGACGGCGGCGCGCGACCGCGACGCCTTCTCGCGCCTTTATCGGGCCACGTCCGCGAAACTTTACGGGGTAGTGTCCCGTATCCTTCCTAGCGGCGAGGCGAGCGAGGCGCTCCAGGAGGCTTTCGTGAAAATCTGGGAGCGCGCGGGCGATTTCGACAGCGCCAAGGGTTCGCCGCTCGCCTGGATGGCGACCATCGCCCGCAATCGCGCGCTTGACGGGGCGCGCCGCGCGCGCCCGATTTCGCTTGAGGACATGGGCGCGGGTTTCGAGCCGGTGGCCGATACCGAAGACCCGCTCGCCTCGCGCGACCGTTCGGAGGGCTATGTCCAGTTGATGCGTTGCCTGGAGGGCCTTGCGCCCGAGCGGCGCGAGATGATCCTCCTGGCCTATTATCGCGGCGCAAGCCGGGAAGCGATCGCCCGGAAATTCGCTGCCCCGGTGGGCTCGGTGAAGACGTGGCTGCGGCGCAGCCTCGCCGAACTCAAAGTCTGCATGTCGACATGAGTCTCTCGATCGAAGACGACGGCCTGGCGGCCGAATTCGCCCTGGGTACGCTGGACGCGGACGAGCGCGCCGCCGCCGATGCCCGTCGTCGCGTCGATCCCGCCTTCGACGCCGCCGTCGCAGGTTGGGAGAGCCGGCTTGGCCTGCTCGCCGAGGCCTCGCCCGCACGGTCGCCGCCTGACGATCTGTTCGCGCGCATCGAAGCACGGCTTGGGACGCCCAACGTCGTCCCGCTGCTGGCCAAGCGCCTTGCGCGCTGGCGCATGCTCGCCTTGAGCGGGGGCGCGCTTTCTGGCGCACTCGCGGCCGCCCTGGCGTTTCTGCTGATCGCCCGGGCGCCTTCGCCCCACCAGTTCGTCGCCATTTTGCAAAAGAGCGCGGACGCGCCGGCCTTCGCGATGACGGTCGACGTGGACCGGCTCGAATTTAGCGTGCGACCTGTGGCGGCCGAGGCGCCTAAGGGCAAGTCTTACGAATTGTGGATCATCGCGCCCGATGCTGCGCCCAAATCCTTGGGCGTGATCGACGCGGCGGCGCGCACGGACGGGGGGCGATTGACCTACGACCGTGCGCAAGTGCGCGCCGCAACCTATGCCGTCACATTAGAGCCGCCTGGCGGCTCGCCGGACGGCAAGCCGTCGGGAGCGCCCGTGTTTGTCGGCAAGCTGATACCGGTCGGGCCTTGATCCCGCAGCACCTGATCCCTCTCCACCTGGTCACGGGGTTCCTGGGCGCAGGCAAGACGACCTTTCTCAACCGCCTGCTGCGCGATCCCGCGCTCGGCCAGACGCTCGTGCTTGTCAACGAATTCGGCGCCGCGGCGCTCGACCACCGGCTTTACGAGCGGCTCGACGGCGAAATCTCGCTGCTCGCATCGGGCTGCCTGTGCTGTACGCTGCGCGGCGACTTCGTCGAGGGCTTAAGCACGTTGCTCGCGCGGCGCGAGGCGGGCGAACTCAGCTTCGCCCGCGTGATCGTGGAGACCTCCGGCCTCGCCGATCCCGGCCCGATCCTGCACGCTCTGTTCGCCGACGGGGGGCTGGCCTCGCGGTTGCATCTGGCGGGCGTCGTGGCGCTGGTGGATGCGCTCAACGGCGCGGACACGCTTGCGCGCCACGGCGAAGCGCGTCGTCAGGTCGCGCTCGCCGACCGCGTCGCCTTGACCAAGACCGACCTCGCGCCTTCGACGCCTGACAGTGGCGCAGGAAATTACCCTCCCCCGTTGCGAGGGAGAGTTAGGATGGGGGGGAGCCTCGCCTCGAAAGCGCAGCGGCGTTCAGCCTCTTCCCTCAAGGGTGAGATCGGCGACAGCCCCTCGCCGCACCCTGTGCTCTTCTCGGCGCTCGCCACGCTGGCGCCGCTCGCCGTCATCACGTCAGCGAGCGATCTCGACGCCTCGGCGTTTCTCGCGACATTCCCGCGCGCCCCCGTCCCCTACGCCCCGCGCGCAGCGCATGGCGGGGCCGAGGCGCATGTATTCCGCTCAGCGACGCCCCTGTCGGGGGCCGCCTTCGTGCGCTTTCTCGATCTGCTGGCGGCTTTGGCCGGGCCGCGCCTGTTGCGCGTCAAAGGTCTGGTGGCGACCGAGGACGCGCCCGAACGTCCTTGGCTCGTGCAGGGCGCGCAACACGCCTTCGCACCGCCGGTGCGGTTGGACGTATGGCCGCCCGGTCCGCGCGAAACGGCTCTCGTGGTGATCGGCGAGGGCATCGTCGCATCGGCGCAAAAATTGTGGGACGCGCTGACGGGCGTCGTGGCGCCCGACACGCCGGATCTGGCGTATAATCCCCTCGCCCCGCGCGTCGGCGGTTTGTTGGGTTAGGTCGTCAGGCCGGCGTGCGTGCCGTCGCAGAGCGGCGCGTTGTGCGTGAATTTGCACCCGCAGAAATACGCGGTTTCGCTGGCTAGGGCCGAAAACGCTTTGGGCGTGAACGCGGAGCCCTTGTGCGAGCCATCGCAAAACGGCTGCCTGGCCGACTGGCCGCAAGTGCACCACCAATAGGTCTTGCCGGCTTCGACCTCGACGGGAAACGGCGCCTTTTGCGCGATGACAGGGTCGGCCATGTCGTTCCCTCTGACAAAAAGGCCGCGCCGGAGGCGCGGCCCGCATACCCCTTATTTGGCGGCCTTGGCCGCCTTGGCCTTGCCGTGCGTATTGTCGGAACGCTCGACGATGCGCGCCGACTTGCCGCGCCGGTCGCGCAGATAATAGAGCTTGGCGCGACGCACCTTGCCGCGCCGCAGAACTTTGATCGAATCGATCATCGGCGAAAAGATCGGGAACACGCGCTCGACGCCTTCGCCGTAGGAAATCTTGCGGACGGTGAAGCTCTCGTTGAGGCCGCCACCGTTGCGGGCGATGCACACGCCTTCGTAAGCCTGAACGCGGGTCCGGTCGCCTTCCGTCACCTTGACGTTGACGATGACCGTGTCGCCGGGCTGAAAATCGGGAACCTTGGCGCCCTTGTCGGACAGCCGTTTGGCTTCTTCCGCCTCAATGGTGGCGATGATGTTCATGTTACACTCCTGCCGTGACGTCGTTCCGCCGGGACGAACGACGAGCGCTTCGGCGCGCTGTTTTGATTTGAGGTCGGGCCGATAGCAGACCCCGGCCCCGCCGTCCAGCGCGTTTCAAAGCGTCCGGCCGCCGCAGAGCACGTCCTCGGGCAACGTCGTCTTGTATTTGACCTGCTTGAGCGCGAAGCTGGAGCGAATGTTGGCGACGCCCCGCGTTTTCGACAGCTTGCCCACGATGAAATGCTGCAAGGCGACCGCGTCGCGCACGACGACGCGCAACAGATAGTCCGAATCCCCGGTCATCAGATAACCCTCCATCACCTCGGAAAAGCGGGCGACGGCGGCCTCGAACACGTCGAGATGGTCCTCGGTCTGCTTGTCGAGCGTCACCTGAATGAACACGCTGAGGCTCGGCCCCAGCTTGGTCGGATCGAGCAGCGTCACCCGGCGCGCGATCACGCCCGCCTTTTCGAGCGCACGAACCCGCGCCAGACAGGGCGAGGGCGACAGGCCCACCCGCTCGGCGAGCGCCGAATTGGTCAGGCCGGCGTTTTCCTGAAGTTCCGAGAGGATGCGGATATCGAGGGCGTCGAGCGGCTTGTTCAGCATGTTTTGCCGTGGAATGAGTTTACGGCAGCGGTTTATGCGGCAAAGTTCGTAGCGGCAAGCCAACTTCGGCGCCCCCTGCGGCGCAGGCCGGGCTAAAGTTACCGTCGGAGGAACACATGCTCACGACGCCCATAAAAGTCGATCCGCGCGACGCCGACCCCGACGAAACCGCCGACTGGCTCGGCGCGCTCGACAGCCTCGTGCGCGCCGCAGGGCGCGACCGCGCGGAGTTCGTGCTTTCCGCGCTTGAGGCCCGCGCGCGCCTGCTCGGCGTCGATCCCGAGCATCTGCCGTTCTCCCCCTATCGCAACACGATTCCCCCCGAGCGCCAGCCGACCTATCCCGGCGACGTCGCGATGGAGAACCGCCTCACCGCGATCTTGCGCTGGAACGCCCTCGCCATGGTCGGGCGCGCCAACAAGGCCTACGGGGAGTTGGGCGGCCATATCGCCAGCTACGCCTCGGCGGCGGAAATCTTCGAGATGGGCTTCAACCATTTCTTCCGCGCCGATACCGGTTCGGGCGGCGATCTCGTGTTCTTCCAGCCCCATTCCGCGCCCGGCGTCTACGCCCGCGCCTTTCTAGAAGGGCGGCTCGGCCAGGCGCAACTCGAACGCTACCGGCAGGAGATCGGCGGGCCGGGCCTTAGTTCCTACCCTCACCCCTGGCTCGCGCCCGATTTCTGGCAATTCCCCACCGGCTCGATGGGCATCGGCCCGATCACCGCCGTCTATCAGGCGCGCTTCATGCGCTATTTGCAGGACCGCGGCCTCGCCGAGACGCGCGCGCGCCACGTGTGGGGCGTATTCGGCGACGGCGAAATGGACGAGCCGGAATCCATCGCCGGTCTCTCCCTCGCCGCACGCGAGAAGCTCGACAACCTCACCTTCATCGTCAACTGCAACCTGCAACGCCTCGACGGCCCCGTGCGCGGCAACGGCCAGATCATCCCGGAGCTGGAAAGCGTATTTCGCGGCGCGGGCTGGAACGTTGTCAAGGTTTTGTGGAGCAGCGACTGGGACGCGATCTTCGCGCGCGACAAGACCCACGCCTTGCTGCGCCGTTTCGCACAGACGCCGGACGGGACCTATCAGACGCTGGGCGCGCGCGACGGCGGCTACAATCTCGCGCATTTCTTCGAAGAAGATCCGGAGGTGCGCGCGCTGGTGGCGGGCATGAGCGAGGGCGAGATCGACCGGCTGCGGCGCGGCGGCCACGATTTCATCAAGCTGCACGCCGCCTTCGCCGCGGCCAAGGCCGAGAAGGGCCGCCCCACCGTCATCCTCGCCAAGACCAAGAAGGGCTTTGGCATGGCGGGCGCAGGCGAATCCCGCATGACCGCCCATCAGTCCAAGAAGCTCGACGTCGCGGCGCTGCTCGCCTATCGCGACCGCTTCCAACTCCCGTTGACCGACGAGCAGACGACCAACCTCGAATTTTACCGCCCGCCCGACGATTCGCCCGAAGCGCGCTATCTGCGCGCGCGCCGCGCGGATTTGGGCGGCTATCTTCCCGCACGGCGTCGCACATCCGCACCCGTCGCCATCCCGCCGTTGGCGACCTACGCCGAATTCGCGCTTAACGCGGCGGGCAAGGAGATGTCCACGACGATGACCGCCGTCCGGTTGATGGGCGGCCTCATCAAGGACAAGGTCCTCGGCCCGCGCGTCGTGCCCATCGTCGCCGACGAGGCGCGCACCTTCGGCATGGCCAATCTGTTTCGTCAGGTCGGCATCTATTCCCCCGTCGGCCAACTTTACGAGCCCGAGGATTCCGCTTCGATGCTTTATTATCGCGAGGCGCAGGATGGGCAATTGCTGGAGGAGGGCATCACCGAGGCGGGGGCGATCTCGTCCTGGGTCGCGGCGGCGACCTCCTATTCCGTCCACAATGCCGCGACGCTGCCGTTCTACATCTACTATTCGATGTTCGGCTTTCAGCGCGTCGGCGATCTCATCTGGGCCGCCGCCGATTCGCGCGCGCGCGGGTTCCTGCTGGGGGCGACGGCAGGCCGCACGACGCTGGGCGGCGAGGGGCTGCAACATCAGGACGGATCGAGCCACGTCGTCGCCGCGACCATTCCCAATTGCCGCGCCTACGATCCCGCCTTCGCCTACGAGGTCGCCGTGATCCTCGACCGGGGCGCGCGCGCGATGATGGAGGAACAGCGCGACGAGTTTTATTACGTCACCGTCGGCAACGAAAACTATGCGCAGCCTTCAATGCCCGAAGGCGTCGAGGACGACATCTTGCGCGGGCTTTATCGCGTTTGCGGGACCGGTCCCATTCGCTTGCTCGGCGCCGGCGCCATCCTGCCTCAGGTGGTCGAGGCCGCGCGGCGGCTGCAGTCGGATTGGGGCATAGGCGCAGAAGTGTGGAGCGCGACCAGTTTTTCGCAACTCGCGCGCGACGCCGCTGAGGTCGAACGCTGGAACCGCCTGCATTCGATGGCGGCGCCGCGCGTGAGCCATCTCGCGCAATGTCTGGCGGGCGAGGCGCCCATCGTCGCGGCGACGGATTATGTGCGCGCCGTGCCGCAGATGGTTGCATCTTATCTGAAGGCGCCGTTCACGGCTCTGGGCACGGATGGCTTTGGACGCAGCGACACGCGCGCGGCGTTGCGACGCTTCTTCGAGGTGGACGCCGCGCATGTCGTCGTCGCCGCGCTGGCGGCGTTGGGGATGAAAGAGGCGGCGGCGAAAGCGGTGGCGGACTATGGCCTTGACGCAGAGGCGGGCGCGTCCTGGACGCGCTGAGGCTTGGTTGGACGTCGTCCCGCCGTCATCGGCGAGACAGGCCCGGCCATGACGGAGCGCGACGATTAAAACCGCTCCATGGCCCCACGTACTCGCCTGACAAACCGCTCGCGCTGTTTGTCGCTGGCGACATTGAGATGATACAGCGCGTGATATTCCGCGCTCGCCCCCTTCCGTGCGAACCATCGCACATAGCGCGTGATTATCTTTCGCGGCGGATCGCCCATCCACATCGCCATGTAACGCGGCCGCCCATAGGTGACGATTCCCGCGATTTTTTTGACGTTGCCGAGCATCGGCTTGACGCTCGCAGGGTTCGACAGGTCGAACGCGACGCCGGGCATGAACACGCGATCGAAGAAGCCCTTCAGCATCGCCGGCGGCCCAAAGCACCAGGTCGGGAACTGGAACACCAGCGCCTCGGCCCGCTGCAACCGCCCGATCACGCTCTCCAGCCCGTCCTGATTGACGTTCTCGTCGTGATAATGCCGACGCCCCTCTTCAGACAATACGGGATCGAATTTCTCCCCATAGAGATCGAACAGATCGACTTCATGCCCCGCCGCGCTCAACCCCGCCAGCGCCTCGACGCGAACGCCTGCGTGAAAGCTCTCCGGCAAGGGGTGGCAATAGACGTAGAGGATTTTCATGCGCGCACGGGATGCGCGCTCTTGCGCCGGCCGCCGTCCTCCCGCTTGGCGAACCGCGCGTCGCGGGGATCGTCAACCAAATCCGCGACGATCACCGGGGAACCTCGACCTCGCCATGCGCCTTCAACAAGGCGTTGAGCCGGTTGCGCATCAGCATGCCGGGGCGGTCGGAGGGCATGTGCATCTCGATTCTGCGGCCCATGTCGACCACCGCGTCGGGATCGGTCGCCTCCAGCATCTCGCGGTCCTCTTCGACGATGGCCCTGTCCCAGGCGATCAGTTCGTCGGTCGAGCAATCCTCCTCGCGGTCGTTGCGATAGAGGATCTGCACCAGTTGGATGGCGCCGTCGTCGATGGGCGTCGCGCAATTGAAAATAACGTGACGCAGGCCGGAAGGGTAAGCCATGTCCATCGTGCGGCAGAACGGCAGATACCAGTGATTGCGCATGATGCGTTTGGTGGTGGGATCGCTCGTGCCGGTGATGCGCAGGGCGGCGGGCGGGTTGCGCACCTCGACGATAGTTTCAGCGACGAAGCCGTAATCGGTCTCGGTGATCTCGTATTTCTCGGGCTTGGGTTGGTTGACATCCCCGAACGTGCCTTTGTGGACGAAGGCGAAATGCGCGTTGTCGAACGAGTTCTCCATCAACCGCAGCGACGACGTATTCCACCGGTCGTAGAATTGATGGATGCGCCGGAATTTCGGGTCGGTCTCGTAATCGAGCGCGGGAATGTCGCAGATCGGTTCGCCAAGACACACCCAGACATAGCCGTAACGCTCCTTCGCGTGGAAGTTCCTGGCCTTCGCGTCGGGCACCTGCTGCTCGAACGGGAATTGCGGGATCATCACCAGCTTACCTTCGCGGTCGTATTCCCAGCCGTGATAGCCGCACACGATGTTGCCGTTGTTGATCCAGCCCTTCGACAGTTTTGCGGTGCGGTGGCAGCAGCGGTCCTCCAGCGCGGCGGGCAGTCCGTCCTTGTCGCAGAACAGCACGATCTCCTGCCCCAGCAGCTTGAACGGCGCCGGTCCGCCCTTCAGCCCTTCCATCGGCACGGTCGCGTACCAGAAATCGCGCAGCACCTTTTGGCGAGTGTTCAGCATGGGATTGATCCTTTCCGCGCGGTGGCTCGCAACTACGGCGCCAACGCCGCCCTGGCCTGCGCCAACCGCCCGAGCCAGCGCGGCGTCGGGCGCAGCGCGGCGCGCTCGGCCAGCAACGCGCGCGCCAGATTGCTCTCCCCCGCGCGCTCCGCGGCTGCGATCAGCGTGAGGTCCACCACGTCGCGTTGCGCGTGGCTGCCGCCTATGCGCCACACGTCATAACGCAGCGGCACGATCGCTTCGACGGCTTGAGCGAAGCGCCCTTCGCCGAAGTCGAGCATCGCGTCGATCAGCGGCCGGCCCACGGCGGTCATGACCACGGCGTTGTCGCCCTCCGCCTCGCCGGCGAAAGCGTCCAGCGAATCGCGCCATTGCGCGGCGAGGCCGGGATCGCGCGCGGCGGCGAAGGCCAGATGCAGGTCGTTGAACGCCAGCGTATGATCGTGCAGATGCGGTCCCCACGCGCGCCGCACCGGCGCCCAGCGCGCGCCCACGTCCACGCCCTCCAGCTCCAGCCGCCACAGCAGCGCGGCGGCGTCCACCCGGTCGAGCGTCTGGCCGTTCTTCATCGCCGCGACCATGTGGCGGTCGAAGCCGGCGAGCGCCTCATCGGTCCGGCCGAGTTCGATCAGATAAAGCGCGAGGTGCCAGCCGTTGTGCCCGGCCAGAAAATGCGCATGGCGCCAGTCCGGGTTGGTCTGCGTCAGGAACGCGACGCCCTCCTCGAGGCGGGAGGTCATTTCGAACACATGCGCCAGCGCGTGAACGGCCCAGGCGTCGGCGGGGTTGCGGCGCAACGCCTCGCGCGCGGCGGCCTCGGCGGCGGCGTAATCGCCGGTCTCCTCCAGCCCGAAGGCGCGCATTCCCCAGACATAGCTGGTCAGCGCGTCGCCGTCGCGCCATTCGGGCAACACTCGCGCGACGCTGTCGCGCATCGCGGTCGAGGCGCCGAGGAACAAATAAAGGTCCTGCGCCAGCCGCAACGCCAGCGCGTCGGTTGGATGCTCGACGAGGATTTCCTCCCATACGGCGGTCGCGTCCCTCAGCCGCCCTTCCGCCCAGGTCTCCACCGCCTCCAGATGCAGCCGTTCGCGGGCGGTGGCGCGTCGCGAGGCCGCACGGGCGGCCTTGAGCGCCCCCTTCACCTCCGCATGGTCGGCGCGAAAGCTTCCCGCCAGAAAGAGCGCGGCGATGGCGGTCGCGCCCAGCGCAAAACCCGCGTCGTGCGACAGCGCCGCTTTCAGCCCGCCGACGGGGTCGCCGCCGAGCGCATAATAGTCCGCCAGCGCGCGGTCGTAGGCGAGGGCCGATTCTGGCGAACCTGTGATTTCGTGGCCCTGCGCGTCGCGCGGCATCAGCGTCCCAAAGCGAATCCGAGAGTCTGAGGGTACTCCCGGTCTGCGGGCGCGTCCAGAAAGCCCGGGCCCCGTGCATGTCAGGATAAAGTCACGGCCCCGACCGTCAGCGCGACGAGCGCCGCCATCTCCAGCGCCGCCGCGCGCCGGTAGAGCGCCAGGGCGGCGCGCAGGTAGCCGGGCTCGTCGCGGCGCGCGGGGCCGAGCGCGGCCAGCATTGCGGCCTCGGCCGGCCCCGTCGCCCGCGCCGCCCGCGCCGTCACGGCGGCGAACGGCGCGCGGCGGCCGCTGGCGGCTGCGAGCGCAAGTGCGGCGAGGCGGGCGACGGGACCGAGCGTCCATCTCTCCCCGTTCGCGACCGCGCGGGCCAGTTTCGTGTCCGGCCGCGCGCCGCGCCCCGCCACGATCAGCGCCCGGAAAAACACCGCCCCGACCAGTCCCCCCAGCAGTATGAACGCACTCGGCCCCACCACCTCATCGGCGAAGCGGGCGCCGAGCGCCGCAGCGGAGGCGGGCGCGAGCCGCGTCTCGTCCTCCCGCGCGCCCAGCGTCTCGACCGCGATCATCGCCTCGCCCGGCCCCTCGCGCTCCCACGCCAGCGCCGCCGCGCGCACGCGCCGGTCGAGGCTCTGGCGCCCGCACAAGGTGGAGGCCAGCACCGCGCGCACGACGAAGCCCGTGGCGTCGTTGGGCAGCCCGATGTCCAAAGCCGCCGCCAGAACCATGGCGGGCGCCAGGTAGAGCACGAGCGCAAGGCGCCCCTCCCAACCGGCGGCGGCGCCCTCCACCGTGCGCAGCCACGCGTTCAGCCAGCTTGCGGGGGAGCCGATGGCCGTCTCCAGCCGCTCGGGATAGCCGACCGTAACGTCCAGCAGGGCGGCGGCGAACGCGAGGGCGAAAAAGGTCGCGTTCATGTGGCCCCGGCGGCGGGCCGCCCCCTGTTGTCGTCGTTCACGCCGTCCCCTTAGCGTTGCGCCTCTTTAGGGGCTGGCGCGGGTGACGCCAAGACGCGTCAGAAGCGCCGCCAGACGGCGACGAGCGCGCCATATTCGCTGGCGGCGTGGCGGCGCCAGATCGTCGAGAAGCCGCCAACCTGCAAAGACCATTGCTCGTCGAGCGCGTAGACGAGGCTGATTTCGCCCTTGTGCGCCTCCCAGGCGGGGAACCCGGTGCGCCCGTTGCCTTGTGAAATCGTAGTGAACGTCTGAAACAGGATTTGCGCGCGGCGCGTCCAGTCCACGCCCAGCGTCAAATCGCCCTTCCATTCGGAGGGCGGCCCCCTTGTGCGCAGCCGATAGCCCGCCTCCGCATCGACGAAGGCGGGCTTGCCCCACAGGGTAAGATTATGCCCCGCCAGCGCCCGCGCATCCGCCCCTAGCCCGGCGCCGCCCGCCTGCGCGGGACGGCTCGCGTCGCTCGCAGCGCCGTAGAAGGCCGTCGCTTCAAAAGCGAAAGTCCAGGCGTCGTTCGACCAGATGCGCGTCCGCAATCCCGCCCCGGTCGTGTCGAGGCCCGTGTAGACGTCTTTGGGCGCGCTTAGCGCGTGGCGTTCGAATGAGAGCACGCCGATCGCCGTCAGCCGGTCGGTGACGCCATATTGCACATAGGTCTGCGTCTCGATCTTGTCTTCGCGCGCACGGGGCGGGGCGGTGCCCCAGCCGAGCCAGCCGAACACCGTTTGTATGATCTGGCCTTGACCTTCCGGCAAAGTCCAGGCGCCCGCGCGCGCCGCCGTCGGCCCGCCTGCCGCCAGCCCCAGACTTGCGAGCGCGTAGAGCGCAGCCGACGCCGGACTTGCCTTACTTCGGCGCATCGAATTCCTGAGTTGCGGTGCAAGAAACACCCTCAGATTCAAACTTGCTTTTGACTTTGCGTCAAGTTGGCGTTTTCGCCGGTTTTGGGCATAAGTTCGCGAAATCGTCGTGAAAGGTCGTTGGCTTGCGTTCCCCTCCCGATGCGTTCCTGCCGCAAAACCCCGTGGCTGCGCCGGTGCAATGGGCGGTTGCGGCGGGACTGGTCGGCTATGCGCGCGCTGTGGCCCAGATGGAGGCGCACGCCGAAGCGCTCGCGGCGGGCGAAGCGCCCGAGCGTGTCTGGCTGCTCGAACATCCCCCGCTTTACACGGCCGGAACCAGCGCCAAGCCCAAGGACCTCGTGGATTCCCGTTTTCCCGTTCATGCGAGCGGGCGCGGCGGCCAGTACACCTACCATGGGCCGGGACAGCGGGTCGTCTATGTGATGCTGGACCTCAAGCGCCGCCGCCCGGACCTGCGCGCCTATGTCGCCTCGCTGGAGGCCTGGCTGATCGACGCGCTGGCCGCGCTGGGCGTCAAGGGCGAGACCCGCGCGAGCCGCGTCGGCGTCTGGGTGATGCGATCCGACAAGTCCCCCTCGCCCGAGGGCTTTCCGGCGGAGGACAAGATCGCGGCCATCGGCGTGCGGGTGCGCCGCTGGGTGACGTTTCACGGCGTCGCGCTCAATGTCGCGCCCAATCTCTCGCATTTCGCAGGCATTGTGCCGTGCGGCGTGTTGGAGCCCCATTGGGGCGTCGCCAGCCTGCGCGACCTCGGCCTCTCCACGTCTCTGGACGAAGCCGACGCGGCGCTGCGCGCGGCGTTCGAGCGGCGCTTTGGCCCCACGGTCGACGCCGCCTGATCCAGAACGGGACGCAACCCTCCCCGGCGCGCTAACCGGCAGGCAACCTTAAGGCCCCATCAAGAGAAGGCGCGGGTTTCTCCGCGTCCCCGACGGATGCGGGTTGCGTATGGGTTCTTGGCGGGTAGGTTGGGCGGTCTCGATCTTCGCGCCCTGGGCGATGGCCTTCTGGCTCGTCGTGTCGCTTTCCGCGCGCGCCGATCCCGATCCGGATCTCGGCGGCCGCTCGTTTCCCGAGCGTTCGATCTCCCACTTAGGCTTTTCAACTGGCGCGAAGCTGATCGAGGCGCGCTACGTCGTGGGTGCGCGCGAAGACCTAGCCACGGTCCCCGATGAAATCGAGCCGCGTTTCGTGCGCAAGCACGGCGGCGAGGTCGTGATCAACCGCGCCCACCGGGGCGATCCTTTCATCGCGCTGCGCCCCGGTTTCGAGGCCCGCGCCCGGGCCGCGCTGCTCGCCAGCCTCGCGCCCGCACCCGTTCCCGTTGCAGGCGCGGAAGCCGGCTCGCCGGAACTGCCGCTGGCCTTCGCGCTGGCGTCGTCCACCCCTGCGCCCGCCGACGAGCGACCGACCGCCGCCGCCGCCCGGCCCGCCAATTTCATCGCGGCCCATGCCGACCTCTCCGACCGCCCCGGCTATGCCGCCCTGATCGACCCCGCCGACGCGCCCCGGCAGATGCGCTGTCTGGCGGAAGCCGTCTATTTCGAAGCGCGCAGCGAACCGGAAGCCGGGCAGGCGGCCGTAGCGCAGGTGGTGCTGAACCGCGTGCGCAGCGGCATCTATCCCACGACCGTATGCGGTGTGGTCTATCAGGACCGGGAGCGCCCCTTCGCCTGTCAATTTTCGTTCGCCTGCGAAGGCAAGTCGCTGAAGGTCGAGGAACCCGCCCCCTGGGCGACGGCGACGCGCGTCGCCGAGGGCGTTGTCAAGGGAGCGCTGACCGACGCGCGCTTCGCCTCCGCGATCAATTATCACGCCGCTTACGTGCGCCCGTTCTGGGCGCCGACGCTCAAGAAGCTCGATCGCGTGGGCTTGCACATCTTCTACGCCATGAGGCCGGGCCTCTACTGGGCGCCGGGCGCGCTCAACGGGCGAGGCGATCTGCCGCCGGTGATGGCGCAAGCCAAATAGGCTTGGCGTGCGTCCTCCAAGCGCGTAAATCTGCGCCCCTCAAAAGGGGAGCGAATATGCCCAAGGGCTACATCATCGCGCGCGTCGACATCAAGGATCCCGTAGCCTACGCCCGCTACGCGGAAGCCGCAGCCGCGGCGATCCGCCAGCACGGCGCGAGGCCGCTTGTGCGCGGCGGCAGACACGAGGCGCTGGAAGGCCCGGCGCGGGCGCGCAACGTCGTGCTGGAATTCGACAGCTTCGAGGCGGCGCAAGCCTATTACGTTTCGGCCGAATATCAGGCGGCCAAGGCGTTGCGCGCGGGCGCGGCCGACGCCGAGTTCGTGCTGGTGGAAGGCGTCTGATGCCGGCGCGCGGCTACTGGATCGCCGACATCGACGTCACGGACGCCGACGCCTATCGCGCCTATGTCGCCGCCAACGCGGAGCCGTTCGCGAAATATGGCGCGCGGTTTCTGGTGCGCGCGGGACGGTACGAGATCATGGAGGGCGCCGGGCGGGCGCGGCAGGTCGTCGTCGAATTCGCCGATTACGACACCGCGCTCGCCTGCTATCGCTCGCCCGAATATGAGGCGGCCCGACGCCTTCGCGAGGGGGCCAGCTTCGCCGATCTGCTGATCGTGGAGGGTTACGAAGGCCCGCAGCCGGAAGCGGGACGATGACCGACATGCGCCTGATCGTGGTCGGCGCGGCGGGCCGTATGGGCCGCACGCTGATCCGCGCAATCGGCGAGACCCCGGGCCTCACGTTGAGCGGCGCGCTGGAGCGCGAAGACGCCGCGGCGCTGGGTCAGGACGCAGGGATGGTCGCCGGTCTGCCCGCGCTCGGCGTCCCGATCACGCGCGATCCCCTGAATTTGATGCTGGACGCGGAGGGCATCGTCGATTTCTCCACGCCCGCGTCGACGGTGGCGCTGGCGGCGCTGGCGGCGCAGGCCCGCATCGCCCACGTGATCGGCACGACGGGCCTTTCCGAGGCCGACGGCGCGAAACTGGAGGCGGCGGCCCGGCATGCGCCGCTCGTGCGCTCGGGCAACATGAGTCTGGGCGTCAATCTGCTGGCGGGGCTCGTGGCGAAAGCCGCCGCTGCTCTGAGCGAGGACTACGACATCGAAATCGTCGAGATGCACCACCGCATGAAGGTCGATGCGCCCTCGGGCACGGCGCTTATGCTGGGGGAAGCGGCGGCGAAGGGGCGCGGCGTCGATCTGTCGAGCCATTCCGAGCGCGGCCGCGACGGGATCGCCGGCGCGCGCCAACCCGGCGCCATCGGCTTCGCCTCGCTGCGCGGCGGCGGGGTGATCGGCGACCACAGCGTGATCTTCGCGGGCGACGGCGAGCGCCTCACGCTCTCTCATCAGGCGGAGGACCGGACGCTGTTCGCGCGCGGCGCGCTCAAGGCGGCGCTCTGGGCGCGCGGGCGCAAACCGGGGCTCTACGGCATGGCCGACGTGCTCGGCCTTTAACTTCGACCGTCCCGCATCCCCCGGGCGTTTCGTAGGGAAACCCCCGTTCCGGCGGTTCCGTAACCCCCGTCTGCGACTGGTTCATTTCGCCCGCGACTGTCCTCCATCGCGGACTTGCCGGACCGCCAGCGCGCCGGGGATCTCGCCTCCCTTTAGGTCAGTCAAAATCGCGACACGGCGCATGCGCCCCGCGCTTTGATCCCCAGGTCAAAACGGCGCGCATCTGAATTTACGTAATCGGCGGCCGCGTTGCGGCTCCGCGCCCGGCGATCTCGAACGGGGCGGCGTGAACGTGGACGCATTGCACGACATTGTAGGCCGGGCCATCGCCTATACGAACAACCTATTGAACCTGATGCCGACCTATCGCCCGGCGGCCATTTCGGGTTTGCGCACGCTGCGCGCGGCGTTGGCCGCCCGCCAATCGACGAACGATCCCGCCTTCGCCCGGCTCGACGAATATCTCGAAAGTCTGGACGGGAAGGCGGAGCGTGGCGAATCCGCACTTACCCCTTCGGAACGGCTGCTGTAAGCTATCCGTCCTAAGATGGGCGAGCGGGGAGACGCAGGAGATGCCGGGGCCGGGCGGGGGGCGCACCATTCGCAAGCGCAAGCTGAAATCGCGCACGGGCGTCGATCTGAGCTTTACGGAACTCGGCTTCGGCGCGGCGCCGCTGGGCAATCTCTACCGTCCGATGACGGAGAAGGAGGCCCGCGCCACGCTCGACATGGCATGGGCGCAGGGTTGCCGCTACTACGACACCGCGCCGCTCTATGGTCTCGGGCTGTCGGAAACGCGCATCAACGGGTTCCTGCGCGCCAAGCCGCGCGATAGCTATGTGCTGTCCACCAAGGTAGGGCGCCTCCTTCGCCTTTGCCCGCCCGCCGAGCGAACCCGACCCAACGCGTTTTTCGAAACGCCCTCGCGCAGGGAAGTGTTCGACTATTCCTACGACGGCGTGTTGCGCTCCATCGAGTTCTCGCTGGAGCGTCTGGGCGTCGATCACATCGACGTGGTGTACGCCCACGATGTCGATGTCTACACCCACGGCACGCCCGAGGCGGCGGATGCGTGCGTCCGCGAATTCATGAGCGGGGGCTATCGCGCGCTGGTGGAATTGCGCGAATCTGGCGCGATCAAAGCTTTCGGAGCGGGGATCAACGAATGGCAGATCGCCGAACGGCTGGCGCGCGAGGGCGATTTCGACGTGTTCCTGCTGGCGGGTCGCTACACGCTGCTTGAGCAGGACGCGCTGACGAGTTTCCTGCCGCTGTGCGTGGAGAAGGGAATCGGCGTCGTGATCGGCGGCCCGTTTAATTCGGGCATATTGGCGACCGGCCCCAAGCCCGGCGCCTTTTACAATTACGCGCCCGCGCCGCCGGACGTTCTGCAACGCGTGCGCGAGTTGGAGGCCGTGTGCAAGGCGCATGGGGTCAAACTCGCGGAAGCGGCGCTGCGGTTTCCGTTGAGCCACCCGGCGGTGGTGAGCGTCATTCCGGGCGGACAGAAGCCCGGCGAGGTCAAGCGCAACGCGGACATGATCCATGCCAAGATTCCTCCCGCCCTCTGGCGAGACCTCAAGACGAAGGCGCTGGTGCGCGCCGACTCGCCGACCCCGCGCTAGACGCTCCCCATGCTGAAAAATCTCGATCCCGTCCTCAACGCCGATCTTTTGCACGCCCTGCGACAAATGGGCCACGGCGACGAGATCGCCATCGTCGACGCGAATTTTCCCAGCTATGCGATGGGCCCTCGCGTCGTGCGGCTCGACGGCGTCGACGCGAACCGCGCGCTCGACGCGATCCTCAGCGTCATGCCGCTCGACGATTTCGTTGAGGAGTCGGCATGGCGCATGCAAGTGGTGGGCGCGCCGGACGCGGAACTGCCTATTTTCGCTGAGTTCCGGGCGACGGTGACGATTCGGGAAGGCGCCAAGCAAAAGATCGGGGCGCTGGAGCGTTATGCGTTTTACGCGCGAGCGGCGAAATGTTTTGCTTTGGTGGCGACTTCGGAGCGTCGATTATACGGCAATATTATCCTCAAAATGGGCGTATTGCGGGAAAACTGACCTTTTGGTCGAAGAAAAGGGCGCCCTCGTGGTATTGAGCCGGTAACCATATGGCGTTAATGAGCGAAATGGGTCGCGAGGGGGTCTGATTGATCGTCATAACGGGGATGCGCGCCGAGGCGCGGATCGCGTCGGCGCCTGGGGTCAGCGTTTTCGCCTGCGGGGGGAACGTGGGACTGCGGGCGGCGGCGATTCGACACGCGGTTTTCTCCGGGGCTCCGGCGATCGTGAGTTTCGGCATCGCAGGCGGCTTGCTGCCGCGCATGCGTCCTGGCGACTGGATCGTGGCGACGGGCGTTTGCGCGGGGAGCGAACGGATCGCGGCCGATCCGGAGTGGACAGAGCGCCTTGCCGAACGCCTGCCGGGAGCGGAAATCGCCGACATCGTGAGCGTGCCGGCGCCGGTTCGCCGCTCGCATCAGAAACGGCATTTGCAAGCCGCGACGGGGGCGAGCGCCGTGGACATGGAATCGTTTCAGGCGGCGGCGCTGGCGCGTGAACTCAATGTGCCGTTCGCGGCGGTTCGTGTGGTGGCCGATCCCGTGGAGCGCGAGCTGCCGCCTGCGGTTCACTCGGGTTTGCAGACGGACGGCTCGGTGGCGCTGGGCATGGTCATCGATTCTCTGACTCGCGAGCCAGGGCAGCTCCTGTCGTTGGGCCGCGTCGCGTATGACGCCTTCCTGGCGTTCCGGGCGCTTTCGCTCGGCCGGCATCGTTTGGGGCCGCGCTTCGCCTCGCTGGTTTGCCCGACCGTCGTGACGGGCGCATCGCGCATCGGCGGCGTCGCGATCGAGCCGGTGGGAGCCGTCCAGCCCGCGTGACGCGACGGGAACCGTTTTCGTTTCTCGCTTTTTGCCGATTGACGTTTGACCGCAGCCCTGCCCGGCTCTATGTCACCACCGCGTCGCCCCTATGGCGGAACTGGTAGACGCGTCCGACTCAAAATCGGATTCCGCAAGGAGTGCTGGTTCGATTCCGGCTAGGGGCACCAAGCTACCGTGAATTTTATCGTAGATACACCATGTTAGCGACTTCCAATTTTGGCAGTCCCACATTTGGTCCCACACTTCGGCATGGCTTGGGGCGAACAGCCGCGAACGGTGCGCGTCACTAAATGGTGCTTTAGATCGCGCCTCGGGGCTGAGAGGTCGCAAGATCGTCGCCGCCCTAGAAGCCGCTGGCGTGATCTTCGTCGAGGAAAACGGCGAGGGGCCGGGTGTGAGGTTGAGGAAACAGGCGCAATGACAGACAACACCCTCACGCCAGCGCAGTGTTTCGCGGCCCGCCACAAGCTGCGCTGGAGTAATACCAGTGGCCATGCGGGATGACTCGCGGGGATTCCCATGAGCGGAGAATTGTGAATCTATGGCGGCTTTGATTTTGAGGAGCCGGG
>JAYVYJ010000298.1:0-16880 GCA_043784465.1 Hyphomicrobiales bacterium | reverse complement strand
GTGAAGCCGGATCCACGCTCGCCGGCAAGCGGTGCAGAATTGAGGGCGCAGCACGAGCTGCTGATGAAGATGCTCGACGGCATGAAGGTGTCGTACGAGGGGCATCGGGCTGCGCGGCTGCGTCAGCCAGGTGTGGATTGAGGACCGGGTGGAGAACGGCTTGCTGCGGCTGCGCGGCGACAGCGATTCCCATCTCGTTCGCGGCCTGGTCGCCATCACGGCGTCGCTCTACGACGGCAAGACGCCGCAGGACGCTATGCAAGTCGATGCGCGCGCGGTGTTTGGCGAACTGGGGCTGGAGGCGCATCTGACGCCGCAACGCTCGAACGGCGTGCGCGCGATGATCGACCGCATCCGCGCCGACGTCATCGCCTTCGCGGCGTGACGAAGCGTCGGCACGTTCACTCCTTTTGCATCAGGAACGTCGTCGAAACGCCGATCCCCCCGGCGCAATGGTCGGGCGAGACTTCGAGCGGCCGGACGCCCCGCCGCTGCGCCCATGTGAAAATTTGTTTCTGATCGACCGCGTGCATCTCCATCCACCCGTCGCCGCCCGACTGCAAATAGGCTTGCGCGTCAAAAGCGTACCCGTCGCCGCCGCGCGTAGGAACCTGGAAGAAGGCGAGACCACCCCGGTTCAGCCCCGCAAAAGCGGCGTCGAGGATCGTCGCGATGATTGGAGGCGGGTTGTGCTGGAGCACGATGACGGAATAAAATAGATCCGCTCCGGCGAGACCGGCGAGATCGGCGGGAGAAGCGACGCGCGCATATTTGACCTGGCCGCCCAATCCCTTCGCGCCGGCCCGCTTTCTTGCGAGCGCAAGGTGGGGTTCGGAGACGTCGAGAGCGAGGACATTGCGAAATCTTGGCGCCAGCCATTCCGTAAATCGACCTACCCCGCAGCCATATTCCACGCATAGCCCGTTCGGATCGACGGACTGGCGGTTTCGGGCGAGCCAGGCGTCGAGCCTGCGCAGGTCGCCTTCGCCTGTGGCGTAGAAAGCGTCGATGCGTTCGTCTTGAGCGAGGCCGCGCCATCGATCGTTGGTGAGAACGGAAAAGAATGCGTCTTCGCTTCCGAGTCGGGTCCAGGTTTTCGACACGCGCTCCCACAGCCGCGCCATATCTTGCGCATCGATTTGCGTGTCGATGCGCTGAGGCTGAGCTTGGTCGTAAGGATAAAGGTTCACAAACTCGCCGAGCTTGTAACCAAATTCCGTCGACCGCAAAAATTGCGTCAGAACAGCTTCAAGACCCTGATCGGCCAGAGTTGAGCGCCAATAATCGAGCGCGCCGGGCTCGGGCTCTCTCATCAGACACGCACGATAGAGCGCCGTCAGGGTCTGATCGGGTTCCAAAGTCCCATCATGGCGCGACGTCGATTCCATTTGCCGTTTCGCTCCCCGCGACCGATCGTCTCAACCCTATAGGCCGGCTGGCGCGGACCGGGCAATGGGCGCGCACGCGAGCGCCGCCTCAGCGGGGCGGAATCGCGGTTACGACGAAGCGGACGGCGGGCCGCGCATAGCCATAGGAAGCATGGACAAGCGTCGTGGTTTCGCTGCGGGACTCCGGCGTCGCAAAGGTCGAAGTCGAAACCAGACAGGCTGAATCTTCGGCTCGACAAATCGTCAGCAGGCCCCGCGCGGCGATGGATTTCGGGCTGGCCCAGCGATTGCCGGCATAGTCGAAATCGACGAACGCGCTGGGATGCTCGGGGCTGTAGAAAACAGCGGCGTTGTCGTAGCGGAACGATCCTGCGACGAAGGCGAGAGGCGCGGTCGTCGCGCGCCGCCAGACCTGGGTCGCGGCGAGCGCGGCCTCCCGGCGCGGTTCGGCATCCTCGGAATCGCGGCCATACCACGCCTTGCCGACCGCGATGAAAGGGGACAGACCGAGCGCGGCGAGCGACAGCGCCGTCGCGCCGCGCATCGCCCAGCGCCGAAGTTTTTCGGGATCGGGGCGCATCAGCGCCATGGCGAGCAGAGGGCTGAGCGGAAAGACGCCGATAAGCATGTTTGACGAAAGCTTCGTGCGCAGCGCCAGCGCCGCCGCGGCGCTGAGCAGCGGCGGCGCGAGCGCGAGCATACCGACGAGACGAAGGTTCTCGTCATCGAGAAGTCTTTCGCCGCGCGCGCGGCGCGACAGCGCGCCGACGAGGCCAAGCGCGAGCGCCTGCTGCAACAACCCGCCCAGCAGCGCCGCGACGGCCAATGCGGCGGCCTCCCCAAATTCCCGCCCCGAAACGCGCGCGAGGTAACGCAGCGGCGGCGCCCCGCTCTGCGCCAGCCAGATCAGATGCGGCGTCCACAGCGCCAGCGCGACGACGGCTGAAAGGTAAGGCGAGAAAGACCCGAAATAGCGCCTGCGCTCGCCGCTCGCGAGGGCCGCCAGTCCGCAGGCCGCCACGAGCGTCAATGCATAATATTTGCTGTCGAGCGCAAACCCCGACGTCGCGCCGAGCAACAGCGTGTCTTTGAGGCCGCGCGCTCGCAGCGCGCCGACGAAGGCGTATAGCGTCCACGGCCACAGCGACAGAAAGATCGAGTTGGCGTTATATTTGTAGGCGAGGAACGTGTAGAACGGCGTCAGCGCCAGCAGCGCCGTCGCCGCCACGCGGCGGTCGCCCTCGACGAAACGCCCAGTCAGCGCCCAGGCGCCCGTCAAGCCTAAGCCTGCGTTGAGCATGGACAGCAGCGCGAACGCCGCATTTTCGCGCGGGAAGATCAGGAACCACGCGCCGCAGATCCACGCCCAGAACGGGGGATGCTGGTTGTAGCCGAGTTGGAACTCAGCGCCCCAGGCATAGGCCTCCGCCATGTCGTTGTGGATGGAGGCCGCATATTCGGTGACGATAAAATAAAGCGTCCAGACGGCGACGAAGGCCGCAGCCTTCAAAACCATTTCGCGTAGGCCGCTGCGAACGTCCCGTTCTCGCGAATCAGATGCAGCCATTGATCGAGAAAGCCGTCGAAGGCGGGGTCGTAGGGCGCCCAATAGGCTTTCTCGCCGAAATCGAACGGCGCCTCGGGATGGATGGCGCACAGCACGCCGGGGTGCAGCTTCTGCTGATAGCGTGTCTCGGACGCGTCGGTAATCATCAGATCGCCCTCGCCCCTGGCGAGCGCGTCGAAGATCGTGGTGTTGTCTTGATGCGTCTGGATACGCGCGACATGCAGATGCGCGCGGTCGAATCGTTCGTTGCCGCCGCCGGGATTGACCAGAACCGTGACGCCGGCGCGGTCGATGGCTTCAAGGGTCGCGAATTTGTCCTTGTCGGCGCATCGCGCGATTCCCGTCTTGCCCTCGCGCAGATAGGGCTGGCTGAAGAAGCCGAGCTTGGCGCGCTCCAGGGTGACGGAGACGCCGCCCATGACGACGTCGAATTTGCCCGCCTGAAAATCGGCGGCGAGGGTCGGCCAGCTTGTGCCCATGAATTCGACGCGCACGCCGAGCGCCCCGCCTAAAGACAGGGCGAGATCGACGTCGAAGCCTTCGTAAGCCTCGCCCGCGCGGTGGGTGAAGGGCGGATAGTCGCCGGTCGTGCCGACGCGCAGCGCGCCGCGCTGCTGGATGTCGCTGAGAACGGACCCTTGAGCGGGCGTCAGCGCAGCGAACAGAATCGCCGCGCCGACGATCGCGCGCACGTCAGGCGGCTTTCAGGAGCCGCTGCACTTCGCTGACGAGTTCGCGCAGGTGGAAGGGCTTGGAGAGCACCCGCGCGTCCTTGGGCGTCTTGTTGTCGGGATTGAGCGCGACGGCGGCGAAGCCGGTGATGAACATCACCTTGATCTCGGGATCGAGTTCGGTCGCGCGGCGGGCGAGTTCGATCCCGTCCATCTCCGGCATCACGATGTCGGTGAGCAGAAGCTCGAAAGGCTCCTCGCGCAGCCGGTTATAGGCCGAAAGGCCGTTATCGAACGAAGCCACGACATAACCTGCGGCTTGCAGCGCCTTGACGAGGAACCGCCGCATGTCGTTGTCGTCTTCCGCCAGCAAGATGCGCGCGCTGGCGCCGGCCGGATTATTCATGGGTGATTCCCCTCAACCGCTCCCCAACATGGAATCAAACCATAACGTAAATATGGAGTGAAGCTTAATGTTGCACGTGTGTGACGCCACCGTGGTTTACCCTAACGGGGTTTTCCGTCTATTGTCACGAGGACCGGCGCGGCGGCGTGGGCCAGGGAGGCGGCGCTAAGGATGCGCGACGAATCGCAGGGTCTCTCGGATTTCGATCCGCCCTTCGAAATATTCGCGCCCGCCGGGGCGCAGCATCCTGTCGTTCTAAGTTCGCCCCACTCGGGCGCGATTTATCCGCAGGCTTTTTTCGAGGCTTCCCGGCTCGACGCCTTGACCCTGCGCCGCTCCGAGGACGCTTATGTCGACGCGCTGTTCGAGCCGGCCGGCGCCCTGGGCGTGCCGCTGCTGCGCGCCCGCTTTCCTCGCGCGTTTCTCGACCTCAATCGCGAGCCGTTCGAACTTGACCCGCAGATGTTTGCAGGGCGTCTGCCCGATTTCGCCAACACGCGCTCGCTGCGCGTCGCGGCGGGACTGGGCGTGATCCCCCGGCTGGTGGGGGACGCGCAGCCGATCTATCGGGAGCCAATTCCCGTGGCGGCCGCGCTGCGGCGCATTGCGACGCTGCATCGCCCCTATCACGCGCGGCTCAGCGAATTGCTAGCGGGCGCGCAGGCGCGATTCGGCCTCGCGGTGCTGATCGACTGTCATTCGATGCCCTCGACCTCGCCGGACGTGTCAGGCTGCGACGTGGTGCTTGGCGACCGCTACGGGTCGAGCGCCGTGCGCTGGATCGTGGAGTGTCTGGAGGCGTCGCTGCGCGGCTCGGGACTCGTGGTGCGGCGCAACAAACCCTATGCCGGGGGCTACATCACAGAGAATTACGGGGCGCCGGCGGCGGGCCGACATGCCGTGCAGGTCGAGATCAACCGCAGCCTTTACATGGACGAGCGTACGCTCACGCTCGGCGTCGCCTCCGGGCCGCTTTCCGTCGCGCTGGCGGGTATGGTGGCCGATTTATGCGGAAAAATACGCGAGATCCGCGAAGCCCCCTGCGCCGCCGAATGAGCGCCAGGCCAAAAAAAAAAGGAGGCCGCCCGCAGGCGGCCTGAAGTCTAGGGAGGAAACGCCCTAGGAGGGCATATGCGGCGAACCGCACCTCGTAAATATTGCATTGCAGCGAACATCGAGCAAGCGGTTTCCACGCCTGCATAGCATCAATGCAAAAATGTTGGGTCTCGCCCACCTATCGACGCGAGAGGCGGAGGACAGAGGCTCGCCGAGCGCCAAAAAAAGGAGGCCGCCCTGAGGCGGCCTTGAGTCTAGGGAGGAAACGCCCACGGAGGGCATACGTGGCGAACCACGCAGTAGGAAGATGAGCGCCAAGTATGGAAAATACAAGAGTATAAATGCGACGCAACATAACCGTTTTGCGAACGCGCTCTTTTTGCCACATATAACGCTACGAGAGTGTACCACGATATAAAATTATGCAGTTTCATCAATGGCTTGTTCGCGATCTCGGCGCCGCCGCGAAAAACGATAGACATTCGCCTGCCCGAGTCTATGCGTTAGGCCGGCCCAAAGGGGGCGTCGAGCCGGAGCCGCACGGATGACCGCCGTAGATTTCGCCGCCTTCGTCGAGCATCTCGCGCAAGTCTCCGGCGACGTCATCCTGCCGTTCTTCCGCACGGCGATCGGCGCGGAGGACAAATCGCGCGGCGGCGTGTTCGATCCCGTCACCGAGGCCGACCGGGCGGCCGAAACCGCCATGCGCCGGCTCATCGCTCAGACCTTTCCCGCCCATGGCGTGATTGGAGAGGAATATGGGCACGATAAGCCCGACGCCGAATATGTCTGGGTGCTCGACCCCATCGATGGAACCAAGAGCTTCATCTCGGGCCTGCCGACCTGGGGCACGCTGATCGGCCTGATGCATCGTGGCACGCCGGTCTACGGCATGATGTCGCAACCGTTCACCCGCGAACGCTATTCGGGCGACGGCAAGCGGGCAAGGCTGCGCAGCCTCGCGCCGACGCGTGGCGACGGGCCGCCGGGCGAATGGGCGACGCGCACGCTGCGCACGCGCTCCTGCGCCTCGCTTGGCCACGCCACGGTGATGACCACCGGTCCCCACCTCATCAAGGACGAGGCCGACCGAGCCGCCTATCTGAACGTTGAGGCCCAGGCGCGCCTCGTGCGCTATGGCGGCGATTGCTACGCCTATTGCGCGCTGGCCGCCGGATTCGTCGATCTCGTCATCGAGACGAACCTGAAGCCGCACGACGTCGTGGCGCTCGCGCCCATCGTCGAGGGCGCGGGCGGCGTCATCACGACGTGGGACGGAGAGTCCGCCGCCCGAGGCGGACGCATCGTCGCCGCCGGCGACGCCCGGCTGCACGAGATCGCGCGCGCCGCGCTGCTCGCGGGCGTCTAGGCCGATGGCTCTCCGGGGAGATCGACGAACGGATCGGCCGCAGGGGCGGCGGCCTCCTCCCCTATCAGCGTGTAGACGCTGAGGCCTGCGGCCAGACCCGCCGCCCCCGCGCCCAAAGCGCCGACCAGAAGCTCCGAGGCCGCGCTCCCAAACCCCAGCAGGCGGCCCACCGACGCCGCCGCCACGCTTGTCGCCAGCGCGGCGATGGCGGGCGCCGAGCGGCGTCCGGGCAGCATCGCGAGCACGGACGAGGGCGCGCCGAAGGCCAGCCATATCGAAACCCCCAGCAGAAACGGCGCGGTGGGACGCGGACTCGCCTGCGCCAGCGCCGCCGCCGCCATCGCGCCGAACGCTATCCCCGCGCGCACGCCCGCCATCCGCCGGCTCGCCAGCACCCACAGCCTGTCGTCGGCGCGTCTGACGTTGAACCCGGCAGGCCGCGAAGCCGCGTAAAGTCCTGCGCGCGCCAGCGAGAGAGCGGGCAGGCAGGCCAGCAACGAGGCGAGCCCGGCGTGGCTGGGGCGCATCAGCCCGAGACCGCCAAGCGCAGCGGCGGCGAGACCGCCAAGGCTCAGCCAGCCCAGCGCCGCCGCGCCGGCCCGCCGCGCCGCGCCGGGGGACGCGACGGCGAAAGCGGGCTGGCAGAAGGCGAACATCGCCGCAGCCGCGCAACCGGCGGCGACCTCCGCCACCCACGGCGCCTGCGCGCCTTGCGCGAACGCCTCCCAGATCTGCGTGATTCGGTCGAAGTCGCCGTCGAACGACAGCGCCGCCAGCAGCCCCAACGTCAGTAGACCGGCGGCGGCGGTGGCCGCGTCGCACCAGATCAGGCTGCTGAGCCCCCCCGGCGCCAGCGAAAGAAACAGCGTCGCCGCGCCCAGCGCGAGGGCCGCGACAGGGCTGATCCGCAACGCGGATTCCAGCGTCAGCGCCGCAAAGCCGAGGCCGGCGGCGGCTAGCGACAATCCGCTCCCCGCCAGCACGATGGAAAGCCCGACCCGCGCGAAGGGCGCGGGGAACCGGGTCGCGAACACGTCGGCGAAGGCGCTCGCCTGCGCCCGGCGCCAACGCGGCGCGACCAACAGCGCCGCAACCGCGACGCCGACGCCGAACCCGCGCCACGGCGCCTCGCCGCCTTCGTCCGTCGCCGCGAACCCGAGCGCGAAGCCCCCGACCGTCGCCGCCAGCGCCAGCCCCGCGAGGGCGGCGGGCGCGGCGCGGCGGGCGCTGAGAAAATCGAGCAGCGTGCGCGCCCGCGTCAGTGCGCCGACAGCCATCAGGCCGACAAGACCCAGCAACGGCCCTAGCGCCACCACGAGCGCATCGGGCGCGCCGACCCTCTCCAGCGCGAACATCGCCGCAAAGCCCAGACCAAGAAGCGCCGCCGCGAATAGCCCGCGCGCGCCGAACGGAGGGGGAGCCGTCTCCTGGCTCAAAGGGGGGCGCGCAGGAAGTCGGCGACCACCGCGATCTCGTCCGACGTCGCCAGCCAGGGCGCATGCCCGACGCGGGCGATTTCGACGATCTTCGCCGGGGGTCCGCGCTTCGTCATTTGCGCCGCCGTTTCCGCCGTCAGCACGTCGGAGACCTCGCCGCGCAGCACCAACGTCGGGCAGCCGATCCGGTCCCAAACGGAGAACAGGTCCACGTCCTGCGGCGGCGCGGTTTTGAACACGTCGGCGATGCGCAGGTCGTAGGCGAAGCCGAATCGTCCGTCGGGCTTGAGCCGCGCCGCGCCCTGCGCGATCTTCATCAGGATCGCGCGCGGCAGTTTGCCCGATCCCGCATATGCCGCCGCCATCGCGTCGGCGAGCGCGTCGAGCGTCTCGAAATTCCGGTCGATCCCGACATAGCCAGCGATACGCTCCAGCCCCGCTTTGGCGACGACGGCGCCGATGTCGTTGAGCACGAGGCGGCGCACCGGCGTTCCCGGTTGCGCCGCCATCATCATGCCGAGAATGCCGCCCATGGATGTGCCGACCCAATCGACGGTCTCCACGTCGAGACGGGCGATCAGCGTCGCGAGATCGGCAAGATAGATCGGGTAGGCATATTGCGCGGAGTCCACGAGATTTTCGCTTATTCCGCGTCCCGGCATATCCGGGCATACGACACGGTAGACCTTCGACAAAGCCTGCGCGAGACTATCGAAATCCCGGCCGTTGCGGGTCAGCCCATGGACGCAGAGCAGCGTGGGCGCGCCGCGCGGTCCCGCCCACTCGCGATAGCCAAGCCGATGAAAGCCGCTCTGGCCAAGACACGACACATAATGGGTCTGCATTTGTCGAGGATAGCGAACCGAGGCGACGCCGCGCAAGGCGTCTTGGTTTCAACGCAGCGCAAATGAGATTACAGGCAAGTATGACCACGCCGAAACCGAGCGGTTCGCTCAATCCGCCGACGCGCATCGCGACGGCGAGTGCGCGCGCGGTGGCGGAGGCTGCGGCGATCTTGGCGGCGGGGGGCCTCGTCGGCATGCCGACGGAAACGGTTTACGGCCTCGCGGGTCTGGCGACGTCGGACGCGGCGGCGGCGGCGATCTACGCCGCGAAGGGCCGCCCGACCTTTAATCCCCTGATCGCGCATTTCGACAGCGCCGAAGCCGCTTTGCGCGAAATCCGCCCCGACGCGGCGGCGGCGACTTTGGCTCGGCGGTTCTGGCCGGGGCCGTTGACGATCGTCGCGCCCGTCGCGTGCGATTGCCGCATCAGCCTGTTGGCGCGCGCCGGTCTCGACACGCTCGCGGTGCGGGTTCCCGGCCACGCGACGGCGCGGGCGCTGATCGCAGCGGCGGGCGCCCCGCTCGCAGCGCCGTCCGCGAATCGTTCGGGCGCGGTGAGCCCGACGTCGGCGGCCCATGTGTTCGCCGATCTGGGGGGCCGCGTCGACCTCATCCTCGACGCCGGCCCCTGCCCTCTGGGAATTGAATCGACCGTCGTCGCTTGTATGCCCGGGGGCGTCAGATGGCTGCGTCCCGGCGCGATTTCGCGCGAGGAAATCGAAGCGGCTCTGGGCGCGAGGCTGCTCGAGGGCGGCGACGCGACGGCGCGCTCCCCTGGCGCGCTGGCGTCGCATTACGCGCCCCACGCCACCCTGCGGCTCGACGTGGAAACGCCCGAAGACGGCGCCGCCACGCTCGATTTCGCCGCGCGGCTGGGCGCGGCGCGCGGTCCCCGGCTCGACCTGTCGCCCTCGGGCGACCTGGCCCAGGCGGCGGCGAACCTGTTCGCCCATCTGCGCGCGCTCGACGCCACGGGCGCCGCGCGGATCGTCGTCGCGCCTGTCCCGCATCGGGGTTTGGGAGAGGCTATCAACGACCGGTTGCGCCGTGCGGCGGCGCCCCGGCCCGAGGCGGCGTGAAATCATGTCGGAGCCATTGAATTGGGACGAATTCAGAATCGTCAGGGCGATTGCGGAGACGCGTTCGCTCAGTGGAGCGGCCGAGCGGCTCGGCCTCAACCACTCGACGATGTTTCGCCATCTCTGCGCGGTCGAAAGCCGGCTCGGCGTGCGGCTGTTCGAGCGCGATCGCGGCGGCTATCGCCCCACCGCATTTGGCGAGGACATGACGGCGCTCGCGGTGCTGATGGGCGAGACGATCGCGGAATTCGAGCGCCGCGTCACGCACAACGACCTTCAGGTCTCCGGCCTCGTGCGCGTCACCACGCTGCATTCCCTTGGCATTCTGGAGTTGCCCGCCGTCACGGCGGCGCTGCGCGCTGCGCATCCGGGGCTGCACCTTGAGATTTTGCTGACGGAGGCGTCGCTGGACCTGCACCGGGGCGAAGCCGACGTTGCCCTTCGTTGTCGCAAAGGGCCGCCCTCGGCGAATTTTGCCGGTCGCCGGATCGCCGCCTTGCCGTGGGGGATCTTCGCGCTTCCCCCGCTGATTGACGAAACCGGCCATTTGCGCGCCGATGCGCCCTGGATCGCGCCCTCCGAGAGCTTCGCGCCCGCGCCGGCCCGGCGTTGGCTCGACCGGCACGTCGAGCCGCATCGGCGGGCGTTGCGCGCCAACAACGATCTGTTGATGGCCGAACTGGCCGCACAGGGCGTCGGGGCGGCGCTGCTGCCCTTCTACGCGGCCGCCCGACATCCCGCCCTAGTCCATGTCGGGCCCGCCGACCCCGAACTCGACGGCGAACTCTGGCTTCTGGCCGGAGCGCAGGCGCTGGGCGTCCCGCGTATCCGCGTCGCGTTCGATTTTCTGGCCGAGGCGCTCACGCGACGAAAAGTGTGGATAGAGGGCGAGCCGGCGACCGCGAACTGAAGCGGACGCCACCGCGTTGCGGACTTGCCCGCAACCGGTTCCGCGGCGCATCTTGAAGCCGAACGATGGGAGGAACCCTCTGTGAGCTACGACGTCCTGATGCCCGGCCCGGCCATGCCGGTCATCGCCGAACGCATCGCCGCGCGCGCGCAATTGCATCAGCCCCTACTCGCTCCCGACCCGGCCGCCGCGCTCGCGGCGATCGCGCCGCATGTGCGCGCGCTCGTCGTCGCGTTCCATGCGCCCAAGGTTGACGACGCTTATCTCGCGAAATTTCCCAAACTCGAAATCGTGTCGAGCTTTGGCGTCGGCTACGACCACATCGACGCGAAGGCGGCTTCCGCGCGCGGCATCGTCGTCGCCCATACGCCGGGCGTGCTGGACGCGGAAACCGCCGACACCGCCATGGGCCTGCTGCTCAACACGGTGCGCCGCTTCTCCGCAGCGGAGCGCTATCTGCGCGAGGGCCGTTGGGCGAAGGAAGGGGCGTTCCCGCTCAGCGCCTCGCTCAGCGGGCGCCGGATGGGGGTGCTGGGCCTCGGCCGCATCGGGAGAGCCATCGCCAAACGCGCCGCGTCCTTCGACGTCGAGATCGTCTATCATGGCCGCAAGGCGCAGCCGGACGCGCCCTATCTCTATTATCCCACGCTTATCGGCATGGCCAAGGCGGTGGACGTTTTGATGGTCGCCGCGCCGGGCGGGGCGGGCACGCGCCACATCGTCGATGCGCAAGTGCTGGAGGCGCTGGGGCCGCAGGGCGTGCTGATCAACATCGCGCGCGGCTCGCTGGTTGACGACGACGCGCTGATCGCGGCGTTGCGGGGCGGCAAGATTCTCGCGGCGGGGCTCGACGTATTCCTGCACGAGCCCGAGGTTCCCCCGGGCTACCTCGATCTCGACAACGTGGTTCTGACGCCGCACGTCGGCTCGGCTTCCCATGCGACGAGGCTGGCGATGGCCAATCTGGTGGTCGACAACCTGTTCGCCTTCATGGACGGCAAGGGGCCGCTGGCGCCGACGCCGGAGACGCCGTGGCCTGCGACCCGCAGAAGCTGAAATTCAGTACGTCAGCTCCGCGATGCTGACGTGCTTGTCCTTCAACGGCCATTCGCGCGCGACGATGCGCTCGGAATTATATTCGCAGACGACGGGCCGATCCTCCCACGTCGCGAACTTGACTGGCGCCCGCCATTTGGCGGGCACGCCGGGCGGCAGGCCCTCCGGCGTCTTTCCGTCGATCAAGATCACGTCGCGCGGCGTGCCGAAATAGCCGCGCGGTCGGTTCATCGTGACGATGGCGCCCGCCTCGCCTTGTCCCTCGCTGGCGATGGCGGGCCGCAGGTTCAACAGGGCGAACGAGCGCGGGAAGGCCGAGCGGTAAATATGCGTAACGAGTTGATCGGGCGCCGCGACCACGAATTCGAGCGCCGTCCAGCTATCTGTCGTCAACGGCCCCCAGACGCCGTCGGCGCCGGTCGAGCGGGTCAGCAGCGGCTCGCCTTTGCGCGCGCCGGTCTCGGGATCGACGGCGTAGACCTCGACCCTGGCTCCCGCGACCGGCTTGTTGGTCGGCGTGTCGCCGGAAACGCCGGTCGCCATGCCGTTGAGCGTGACCTGCGCCTCGGTGAGAATAGCGATGCGCGACGGCGCGCGACCCACGATGAACGCGTAAATTTCCGCGAACGCGCGCGGGCTGAACGCGGTCTCGCGATGGTCGACATGATCGAGCGCCAGATTGGCACCGCCCTTCAGGGCCGGCCCGTCCTTGGTGATGCCGGTGGGCGTGCCCGCCATGCCGATGTAGGCGCCGTCGGGCTGCGCGTAGAGGTCGAAGCCGTCGCTCCTGAGCGTCAGGAATTTGACGCCCTCCGTCGTCTCGTCGCCGCTGTTGAGCGCCGTGAGAAACGGCCCCTGTCCATTGTATTCGCTGCCGGTCCTCGCGGGAAACGAGAATACGCCGTGGTTGACGCCGCCGCACAGCACGGCATGGCTCGCCTTGGCGGCGCCGCCGTGGCGCAGATAGTTGCGCGTCGTGTTGCAGCCGCGCGAATTCGCCACCAGCGCGACCTTGGCCGCCCCGGTCCTGGCCAGCACGTCGTCAACGAAGGCTTCCAGTTGTATGCGCTCGTCCTCGGTCGAGGAGCGGTCGGGCTGCTCCACGCCGTCGTCGGAGCGCGCCTGCGGGTTGGTGAAGTTGATGGCGAACAATCTCTCGCGCGGGTGGCCGTTGCTCTCGAAACGCCAGAACGTCGTCTGCCAGACGGCGGCGGAATCGCTGTCGCCGTGGACGAACACGATTGGCGGGGCCTCTTCTGCGCGCAAAGGACGCACAAGGGCCAGAGCCGCTACGCCGCTCAATAACGCGCGTCTGGTGATCATACATTTCTCCCGGTGCGGTCTCAAAGCCGCTGCGGCCAAGCTAGCCCCTTGGGCGGGGACGCGTCTATGGACTTGCGCGCGGGCGCATGATCGGCCAATTCGCAACCGACCCGGAGCCGAACGCATGAGCCCCTTCGACGACATCCGCGCCCTGTTGCGCAATATGCCCGCCGCTGACGACAAAGCTTTGACAGAAGCGCGCGCGCAGCAGGCGCAACTGACCAAGCCCGCCGGGTCGCTGGGGCGGCTGGAGGAGATCGCGGAGTTTCTGGCGGCCTGGCAGGGCGGGCCGCCGCATGTCGACAATCCGCTCGTCGCCGTGTTTGCGGGCAACCACGGCGTGACCGCGCAGGGGGTTTCGCCGTTTCCGCCCTCGGTGACCGAGGCGATGGTCGCCAATTTTCAATCGGGCGGCGCGGCGATCAACCAGATCTGCAAGACGTTCGATCTCTCGCTGAAGGTTTACGAACTCGCGCTGTCGCAGCCGACCGGCGACATCACCCAAGGCCCCGCGATGGACGAGCGCGGCTGTGCGGCGACGATGGCTTTTGGCATGGAAGCGCTCGCGGGCGCGCCGGATTTGCTGGTGCTGGGCGAAATGGGCATCGGCAACACGACCGTCGCGGCGGCTGTCTACGCAGCCCTGTTCGGCGGCGCGGCGGAGGATTGGGTCGGGCGCGGCACGGGCGTCGACGATGCGGGGCTCAAGCGCAAGGCCGACGCCGTGCGACGCGCGCTTGAGCTGCACAAGAACCATCTGGGCGACCCTCTGCAAATCCTCGCGCGGCTGGGCGGGCGCGAGATCGCGGCGATGGCGGGGGCGATCCTGGGCGCGCGGCATCAGCGCGTGCCGGTGCTGCTCGACGGGTTCGTGGTCTGTGCGGCGGCGGCGGTGCTCCATGCGCTGGACCCGTCCGCGCTCGATCATTGCCTCGCCGGGCACGTGTCGGCGGAGAACGCGCATGCGCGAGCGTTGCGCGAGATCAACAAAGCGCCGCTGCTGAGTTTGGGGATGCGGCTCGGCGAGGGGTCGGGCGCGGCTCTGGCGGTCGGGATCGTCAAGGCGGCGGTCGCCTGCCACAACGGCATGGCGACGTTCGGCGAAGCGGGGGTCGCGCAGAGGGGCTGACAACGCCGAATTGTCCGGCACCACCGCGGGGGGCGCCGCCTTGCAAGCGTAGCGTTCCTGTGCAGGAGCGACGCGATGCGACGGGGTTTGGCGCTTGCGGTCTTGATAGCGACGCTAGGCGGCGGGCGGGCGGGGGATGCTCGCCGACGATCGGGCAACCGACAAAGTCCCTCCGCCGCTCGCAAACATAAATTGACGCGAGGTCACGCAGACCGATAGCGTGAGGCGCGCCGGATAGATCCGGGGGCCTTGAGGGAAGTTTTCATGAACGCACTGAAAATCGCCGGCGCCGCTGCGGCGTTCCTTAGCCTGTCCGCCGTCGGCGTCCTGGCCGCAGATCCCGAAAGCTGCAAGACGGTGCGCTTCTCCGACGTCGGTTGGACCGACATCACTTCCACGACCTCGATCGCGGGCGAAATCTTCAAGGGCCTAGGCTATGCGCCCAAGGCGACCGTGCTCTCGGTTCCCGTGACCTACGCCTCGATGAAAAACAAAGACATCGACGTATTTCTGGGCAACTGGCAACCCTCGATGAACAATAACCGCAAGGCTTACATCGACGACAAGTCGGTAGTCGAGACTGGCGCCAATCTGCCCGTCGGCGCCAAATACACGCTCGCGGTTCCCCAATATACCTACGACAAGGGCCTCAAGGATTTTGGCGACATCCAAAAGTTCAGGGATTCGCTGAAAGGCAAGATTTACGGCATCGAGCCCGGCAACGACGGCAACGCGCTGATCCTCGATCTCCTCAAAGGGGGCAAGCTCGGCCTCAAGGATTTTCAACTCGTGGAATCGAGCGAGCAAGGCATGTTGGCCGAAGTGCAGCGCGCGACCTCGCATAAGGAGGATGTAGTGTTTCTGGGCTGGGCGCCGCATCCCATGAACGTCAACTTCAAAATTCAGTATCTGTCGGGCGGCGACGACAGCTTTGGACCCAACTTCGGCGGCGCCGTCGTCTACACGAACGAGCGCGCCGGTTGGGCGCAGCAGTGCCCGAACGCGGCCAAACTCGTCAACCAGTTCGTCTTCACCGTCGACATCGAGAACGTCGTGATGAACAAAATTCTCTCCGACGGGCTGGAAGGACCGAAGGCCGCGCAGGCGTGGTTGAAGACCAACCCGCCCGAACTCGTCAAATGGCTCGACGGCGTGACCACCTTCGACGGTAAGCCGGGGCTGGAGGCCGTGAAAAAGAGCCTCGGGATCTAAGCCGCAGGCGCGAGCCCGCAGGAGAGGCTGATGGAGAGCTGGTTCACCGTCTGGAAGCTTCCGCTCGGCTGGCTCGCCAAGCAGGGCATAACCTGGCTGCAAGACAACGCAGCCAGCTTCTTCGATCTCGTGACGGCGACGATCAACTTCCTGGTCGACGGTCTGACCGGGGCCTTGTCGGCAGTCCCGGTGGCCGTCCTCATCGCCGTCTTCGCGGGGCTCGCGTACTGGCTGCATCGGTCGTGGCGACTGTCGCTATTCGTGGTCGTCGCCTTCCTGCTCATCACCAACCTCGGCTATTGGCAGGCGACGCTGGAGACGATTTCGCTCGTCGGCTTTTCAACCCTCACCAGCGTCGCCATCGGCGTTCCCGTCGGCATCGCCTGCGCGCACAGGCCCTGGCTCTATGCGAGCGTGCGCCCGCTGCTCGATCTCATGCAGACGCTGCCAACCTTCGTCTATCTGATACCCACGCTGGTGTTGTTTCATCTGGGCGCGGCGCCGGGCCTGATTTCGACCGTCATTTTCGCGGTGCCCGCCCCGGTCCGCCTCACCTATCTCGGCATCGCCTCCGTTCCCCTGCCATTGCGCGAAGCGGCGGAATCTTTCGGCGCGACGAAGCGCCAGTTGCTGTGGAAAGTGGAGTTGCCCTACGCCGGCCCGACGATCATGGCCGGCGTCACGCAATGCATCATGCTGAGCCTGTCGATGGTCGTCATCGCGGCTTTGGTCGGCGCGGCGGGTTTGGGGACGCCCGTGGTGCGGGCGCTCGGAACCGTCAACATCCCGATGGGCATTGAGGCGGGTCTGTCCATCGTGATGTTGGCGGTCGTGCTCGACCGCGTTTGCCGCGCGCCCGAGCGCAGGAAGGCCTGACATGTCCGCCGTCGTCTTCGAAAACGTCGATATCGTCTTCGGCGACCGGCGGCGCGACGCGCTCGCGCTGATCGACGCGGGCGCGACCCGGGACGAGATTCTCAAGCAGACCGGGGTCGTGCTGGGGGCGGCGGGCGTCTCGCTCAGCGTCGAGCCCAGCGAAATTTGCGTGCTGATGGGGCTGTCGGGTTCGGGCAAATCGACGATCCTGCGCGCTGTCAACGGTCTCAACAAGGTCGCGCGCGGCCGGGTTCTGGTGGCCGATTCCGGCCGTCGGATCGACGTCGCCAGTTGCGGCGCCGACGATCTGCGCGCGCTGCGCACGCGGCGCATCGCCATGGTGTTTCAGCAATTCGCGCTGCTGCCGTGGCGCAGCGTGCGGGAGAACGTCGGGCTCGGGCTGGAGTTGCGCGGCGCCTCGAAAGCCGAGATCGCGAGGATCGTCGACGAGAAGCTAGCTCTCGTCGGCCTCACGCAATGGGCCGACAAATATGCGCACGAGCTATCGGGCGGGATGCAGCAGCGCGTCGGCCTCGCCCGCGCCTTCGCCACCGACG
>JAYVYJ010000297.1:0-3918 GCA_043784465.1 Hyphomicrobiales bacterium | reverse complement strand
TCGCCCGCGAACGAAGCGCTGAGAGGAGACAGAATGTCGCGCAGGATCGCGGCATGACGCGCTTCGACGGAGACTATCGTGCCGGCCGCCGCCAGATATTTCTTATCGACGATCGACGCTCCCCCACCGTTATAGGCGGACACTCCGAGATCTTCGAACGTCGAAGCCGTCTTCAGAACACTTTCGCGATTGCTGAAGTCCACGGCGCTGAAATTCGGCGTGAGATCGGCGATGGCGTGTTCGCCTAGCGCTTTCTTGAAGAACTCGCGGTGTTCGATTTCATGTCCTTTGATCTGGGTGAGAACGGCCCGCTCGTAGGCCGTAATGCCCTTGTAAGGCGATGCGACAGCGGCGGAATAGAATGCGGCTTCGAGTTGTTCGAGCGCATACGCGTAGTTCAGCACCCCGAAATCGCCGGTGCCCAGGTTGACGCTTTCAGCCGCTGCGAAAGCCCGCTCAATGCCGACTGTGCGCAGGTCCACGCCAAAAGCGACAGCGCCCGACAGAGCAAACAACGCCCACTTCAAGACACTGCGTCGGCCATGCTCCGCCCGGGCTCCCTCTGCCCCGAAGCGATCACGCGGGAACCGATCATGCGACCGAGCGGCCTCAGCGAGCTGCGGGATGGGCGATGTCAAGATTTCCGGGGATCCTGACGAATGGCCGGCTTTTGACGAATACATGTTAGATCCTTCCGAAGGAACTGTGACGCGAGGGCGTGCAGGTATGCCGTCCGCTGTCTCGGACGCGAGGGCAATCGTCGGAAAATACTCAACGCATTCCTGCCGGCCATCGGAGAGGTAACCTCGGAAAATACTCAAGGCGTTCCTGTCGGCTATCGGAGAGGTAACTCACTCTTCTTCCGTGGAAATTCGCTCCCGGAAACGGAAATTCGCGTGGCCCACGACGTCGAGAATTTCGTGCGGTCGAAGGGAATGCGGCCGCACGCGACGCTCTCGGTCGCCTACAGCCTCGAATACGGCGTAGACGAGATGGAGATCCATACCGATGGCGTAATGAAGGGCGAGCGCGTGCTGCTGGTCGACGATCTCTTCGCGACAGGGGGGCGGCGGAAGGGGCGGTGAAGCTGTTGCGCAGCGCGGGGGCGGAAGTGCCGGCGGCGGTCTTCGTCATCGACCTTCCCGAGCGGGGCGGGGCCGACGAGCTGCGCGCGATGGGAGTGGAGGTCAGGACATTGATGGCGTTCGCGGGGCATTGAGGACGGCGCGTCGAAGCCTTATCTTGCAGCCCAGGGGTTGACTACATTCGCCCGTGTGTCTCCAAAATCCACGACGTTGCGAGTGACGACGATCAGATCGTGGGCGATGGCCGTCGCGGCGATCAGGCCATCGGCGTCGCTGTGCGGGCGGAGCGCAACGAGCCTACCCCGCTCCACCGCAATGGCGTCGGTGACCGGCAAAATGCGGTCGGCGTGATCGAGGCGCAGCGTTTGCAGCCAAAGCGTCAGATGGGCCGCCCCAACAGGGATGGACTTCTGCTTCAACGCGACGCCGCGCATGATTTCGCCGAGCGTGATTACGCTCAGATGCACGTCGAGCGGGATGACCGACCGCAACCAACCGATGGCTTCGACGGCGCCGCGCTGGGCTTCCGACACGACGTTGGCGTCGACGAGATACATCAGAACGCCGGGTCGCGACTCGGCGTCTTTGCGCACTGAGCGACGGATTCGGCGAGTGCTTCGTCCCATGGCGATCCCGACAACAGATGATCGACGATGGTGACGCGGGCCGCCGTCAGCGCGTCATAATCGCGCGCCGACACGACAACGACGGCGCGTTCGCCCCGCAAAGTGACGATCTGTGGCCCCTGCGTGCGCGCGTTTTGGACGACCTTCGAAAAATGGTTCTTGGCGTCTTGAAGCGGCCATTCCATCGAAAAATTGCTAGCTAGAGCGGCTAGCTATAGATCGCGCGCCCATACCGCTCAACGCTGGCTTCCATTCGCTTAATTTTGCCAATCCTGCCGGCTCGGCTAAGCTCTCCAGATACCAAGGAAGCGCTGCATGATACGTACCGTCGCCACGAAACCCTTCTCCGACCAGAAGCCTGGCACTTCGGGCCTGCGCAAAAAGGTCTCGGAATTTCGCGTGGCCCATTATGTCGAGAATTTCGTGCAGTCGATTTTCGACTCGCTCGAAGGCTTCACGGGCAAGACGCTCGTAGTCGGCGGCGACGGGCGGTTCTACAACGCTGAAGCGATCCAGACGGTCGTGCGCGTCGCCGCCGCCAACGGCTTCGGGCGCATCGTGGTCGGCCAGCACGGCTGGCTGTCGACCCCGGCCGTCTCGGCGCTGATCCGCGAGATCGGCGCCTTCGGCGGGATCATCCTGTCGGCGAGCCACAATCCCGGCGGGCCGGACGGCGATTTCGGCATCAAGTACAACGCCTCCAACGGCGGACCTGCGCCGGAAAAAATCACCGACGCCGTTTTCGCCAAGAGCAAAACGATCTCTGAGTTCAAGACGCTCGACACGCCGGACGTCGTTCTCGCCCGGCTGGGCGAAACCAGGGTCGGCGACGCGACGGTGGAGATCGTTGATCCGGTGGCCAACTACGCCCAGCTGATGCGAAAGCTGTTCGATTTCGATGCGGTTCGCGCGCTGCTTCAATCGGGCTTCACGATGAAGTTCGACGGCATGCACGCGATCACCGGCCCATACGCGAAGGCGATCTTCGAGGACGAACTGGGGGCCAAAGGCGCGGTGATGAACGGCGAGCCCCTTCCCGATTTCGGCGGCCATCACCCGGATCCCAACCTCACGTACGCCAAAGACCTCGTCGATCTCGTCATGGCGCCAAACGGCCCCGACTTCGGCGCGGCTTCGGACGGCGACGGCGACCGCAACCTCATTATCGGGCGCGGCCAGTTCATCACGCCCTCCGATAGCCTCGCCATGCTCGCCGCCAACGCCACGTTGGCGCCGGGCTATGCGCGGGGCCTTGCGGGCGTCGCGCGCTCGATGCCCACCAGCGGCGCCGCCGACCGTGTGGCCGCCAAGCTGGGGATTGGACAATACGAGACCCCGACAGGGTGGAAGTTCTTCGGCAACCTGCTCGACGCCGGCAAAGCGACGCTGTGCGGCGAGGAAAGTTTCGGTACCGGCTCCGACCATATCCGCGAGAAGGACGGGGTCTGGGCGGTGCTGTTCTGGCTCAACATTCTCGCAAAACGACGCATCTCGGTGGCCGAACTCGCGCGCGAGCATTGGGCGACATACGGGCGCAATTATTACACGCGCCACGATTACGAGGAGGTCGACCTCAAGGCCGGGCAGGACATGATGCAGGCTCTGCGCGGTAAACTCGCCGCGCTCCCCGGCCAGACGCTTGCGGGCCGCAGGGTCGGGGCGGCGGACGATTTCGCCTATCACGATCCCGTCGACGGCTCGGATTCGAAGGGGCAGGGGCTGCGCGTGCTGTTCGAGGACGGCGCGCGGCTGGTCTACCGCCTGTCGGGCACGGGCACGGTCGGCGCGACGATCCGCATCTATGTCGAGGCCTACGAGCCGCCGTCGGGCGATCTCGGGCAGGACGCGCAGGCGGCGCTCAGCCCCCTCATTGCGCTTTCGCGCGAATTGTCGGAAATCGAAAAGAGAACGGGCCGCACGGCGCCCAGCGTCATGACCTGAGGGAGGATAGATGAGCGTCCTGACCGAGCGCGACGGGTCGATCCTCGTCATCACGCTGAACCGCCCCGACCGGCTCAATTCCTTCTCCACCGAGATGACGACCAAACTTGCCCAGGTGTTCGCGGAAGCCGAGACCAACGACGCGATTCGCGCCGTCCTCGTCACCGGCGCGGGGCGCGGGTTTTGTGCGGGGCAGGACCTCAACGAACGCGCTGTTGCGCCGGGCGGCCCCGGAGAGCGCGTGGACGTGGGCGCGAGCATCGAGA
>JAYVYJ010000296.1:0-2240 GCA_043784465.1 Hyphomicrobiales bacterium | reverse complement strand
TTTTCGACGATCTTCTTCACGGACCTGTTCTTCCAGCGCTGCGCCGCAGAACTCGCCGGCGTCGATTTCGGGGGCAAAGCGGTTGGGGGTTCCCTTTGGATCGAGCGCGTCGCCCCATGAGCGGGACCACGGGCGTCAGGGGCGTCGTCGGGCCGCCGCAGCGGTTTCATCTCAGCGGCTGGACGTTCGACCCAGATCGACCCGACGCCCATCTCGCCGTCGAGATTTGGCTCGACGGGGAACGTATCGGCGAAACGAGCGCCCATCTGTTCTTCGACCATCTCGCCAAGGCCGGCGTCGGCAAGGGCGATCACGGCTTTGTCTTCAACGCTGACCGCGAACTTCCCGTCGCCGAGAGACACCGGCTGGAGGTTTTCGCCATCGGCGCGAGCGGTCGCAAGGCTCTGGGTTTTGCGACGCGGGCTCCCGCCCCGGCGGCGACGCCGCTGACGCCGAAACTACGCTTCCCCCAGGAAAGCTCGGACGCCTCGCAGCGGCCCGTCTTCATCCTGGGTTCGGCGCGTTCCGGCACCAGCGCGCTGGCGCAGGCGCTGGCGCGCAACACGCGCTTCGCCGGCCATGGAGAGGGGCATCTGCTGGACCTCGCCAGCGGGCTCGGGAAGGCCGTGGAGGGGCATTACGAGCGGCGGCGAGGGGAATGGGCCCCCGGGGTCAACACGATGATCGCCGCCGCCCCGCAGGAGTTTCTGGGCGATGCGGTTCGCTACGGTTTCGTCGCCCTGGCGCGGGCGCTGTTTCCGAGCGGATTTTGGCTCGATAAAACGCCGCGAGCGGAAATGACCCGCGCCGCGCCGGCGCTTTTGAGCATCTGGCCTAACGCGCGCTTCGTCTTCATGCGCCGTCGCGCCTTCGAGAACATCGAGTCGCGCCGTCGCAAATTCCCGGGCGTCGACTTTTACGACCATTGCGTCGGCTGGGCGGACAGCATCGCCGCCTGGGAAGAGGTGCGCCCCGCGTTGGCGGGCCGTGCGGTGGAGATGGACCAGTTCGTGCTGAGTCGCGAGCCGGCGCGGGCGACGGAGGCGCTGGCGACGCTGCTCGACCTCGACGCCGCCGAATGCGCCCGTCTGAGCCAGGCTCTCAGCGTCGACCGGCCCGAGCGCACCTCGGCCCGCTTTGCGGAACTTTACGAGCCGGAGGAACTCGATTGGTCGGTCGAGCAATGGGAAGTTTTCGACAATCTCTGCGCGCCGACATTCAACCGGCTCGGATACGCGCGCAACCGTGACTACTTCCTGCCAGGCTGGAAGGGGAAAGCTCTGGTCGCGCTGTAAGAGGTTAAGCCGCCTCTATAGCGCAGTTGGTGAAATCCTCGCGGCTTGCGATGGCGAGTCTCTGGTTTTCCTGACGGGGTTTGCGTCAAATCGGAAGGGGTATGCAGGATCGAAATCCGCTTGGCAGAGCCTCTCCATTTTTTTGGATTTTAAGCTCTTTGCCGTCCGTTTGTGAGCAGGGGTTGGATCGGCGGCGGCGCGCTGTCGTAGGATTTAAATAGATTTAAATAGATTTACGACCTTAAAAACATACTTTTTGTCCATGGAAATCAATTTCTTACGAAACCAGTGCGTCCGCCGGATGCCGTGGATTCGTCCGCCGGATGCCGTACTTCCGTCCGCCGGATGCCGTGCAACGTCCGCCGGATGCCGTACCAGCGTCCGCCGGATGCCGTACTCCGAGACGCTGGCGATATGGGTCCCGGAAGGGACTTTTGGGCGCCAAAGAGCATCGCTTTTTGGCGATTGGGGTCAGCGCCGTTCCCTCTGGCCTGGATCAGCTGGAAAATAGCCGATCGGAAGACGGGCGCCGTTCGCCATTGCACGCAAGGCGCCGCATCAAAACGAGAGAATGTTCTGGATTGAGGGTTCAGGCGTCCGCCGGATGCCGTGCTTCGGGCGGCATCCGAGCCTATTTTTTCTTGGCGATCCCGAGCGCCTTGGCTTTGGAACCGCTCTGTTCGGATTTGCGGCGCGTGGCCTTCTTGCGGATATGGCCCAGTTGCGAACCGCTGGGTGTGCGGTCGATGTGGACGAGGTCGTTCTCGTCGATCGTCCAGCCGTGAATGACGCCGGCCTCTTGGAGGTCGACGAGCGCCAGCTTGAGGCTGAACCTGAATTTCCGTAGATCGGCGCGCTGGCTGCCGCAGCGGTCGCGGATGGTGTGGACGCCCGTCGCAAAATTCTGGGCGTTGCTTTCGAGCCAAAGTTGCATCCAGCGCGCCA
>JAYVYJ010000295.1:0-14060 GCA_043784465.1 Hyphomicrobiales bacterium | reverse complement strand
TGCCGACGCGTGGTACGCCGAGGGCGCCGCCGCGCGGTTTCTTCAACCCGACTACGACCCTGCTTTATACGAGAAGGTCGACGACGTGCTCGACGTCTGGTTCGACTCCGGCTCGACGCACGCCTTCGTACTCGACGATCCCAAACATTTCCCCGGCCTCGCGGGCATCCACCGCAAGGTTGACGGCGGCCAGGACGAGGTGATGTATCTGGAAGGGTCGGACCAGCATCGCGGCTGGTTTCAGGCTTCGTTGCTGGAGAGTTGCGGCACGCGGGGGCGCGCGCCTTACGACATCGTGCTGACGCATGGCTTCACGCTCGACGAGAAGGGCCGCAAGCAGGCGAAATCGCTGGGCAACCAGACGTTTCCCGAGGAGATCATCAAGGTTTCCGGCGCCGACATCCTGCGCCTGTGGGTCGCCAGCACGGATTACACGGACGATCAGCGCATCGGCCCCGACATCCTCAAGATGGTGAGCGACAATTACCGCAAGCTGCGCAATTCGCTGCGCTGGATGCTCGGCATGCTCGCGCATTACAACCGCAAGCGCACGTTGGCCTTCCCGATGATCCAGCCGCTCGACCGGTTGATGCTGCATCGGCTCGCCGAACTCGACGTTCAGGTGCGGGCGGCCTATGAGGCGTTCGATTTCGCGCGCGTCGTGTCGCTGCTGTCGACGTTCCTCAACACCGACCTCTCGGCGTTCTATGTCGACGTGCGCAAGGACGCGCTCTATTGCGATCCGCCGTCCAGCCTCAAGCGGCTGGGTTCGCTGGAAACCATCGAGCGCATTTTCCGTTGCGTTACGGTTTGGTTGGCGCCGATCCTCGTGTTCACGGCTGAAGAGGCGTGGGGCGCGCGCTATCCGCAGGGCGGCTCCGTGCATCTGGAGACGTTTCCTGAAATCGCCGTCGACTTCCTCGATCCCGACTTGGCGGCCAAATGGGATACGCTGCGGCGCTTACGCTCGGTCGTCACCGGCGCGCTGGAGATTGCGCGCGCCAACAAGGAGATCGGCTCGTCGCTGGAAGCGCATCCTGTCGTTTATCTGGACGACGCCAGGTGGCTCGCGGCGCTGGAGGGCGTGGACTTCGCCGAGGTTTGCATCGTCTCCGACCTCACCGTCGAGAACGGCCCCGCGCCGGAGGGCTCGTTCCGTCTGGCCGACGTGGCGGGCGCTGCGGTCGTGGTGAAGCGGGCGGCGGGCGTCAAATGTGCGCGCTCGTGGCGCTATTTCGATCCCGCCACGGCGGACCCCGAGTTTCCCGACGTGACGCCGCGCGACGCCAGGGCGCTGCGCGAACTGCGCGCGTGAGGCGCGTCCTCGGCCTGAGCCTCGCCGCGTTCGCGCTTGTCGTGGATCAGGCCAGCAAACTTTATGTGACGCGGGGGTTCGAGAGCGGCGTGCTGGACGCGGGGCCGTTCCTGCCGTTCATCGATCTTGCGCTGCGGGCCAACAGAGGCATCTCGTTCAGCCTGCTGCGCCAGGACGGGGCGCTGGGCGCGGCGCTGTTGACCGCGTTTTCGCTGGCCGTCGTCGCCTATCTCGGCGTCTGGCTATGGCGCACGACGTCCCGGGCGACCAGCGCGGGGCTCGGGCTCATCATCGGCGGCGCTTTGGGCAATGCGGGCGACCGCTTCGCTCACGGGGCGGTCGTCGATTTCCTCGACCTGCACGCGTTCGGGAGACACTTGTTTGTGTTCAACGTCGCCGACGCCGCGATCAGCGCGGGCGTCGCCCTGTTGATCGGCGAAGGATTGGGAAGCGAGCGCGTCCGGAAACAGCCGCCGAAGCCATAGGGGCGCTTCATGCTGCATTTCCTCCCGTCAAGGACGACGCAGCCTGCTTTGACAGGCGCGAAAGCGGCGCTCGTCACCATCGTCATGGGGGAAAAATACGAACGAGCCTGGGAGCGGCTCTGCCGACCCACCTGGGTTGGCTATGCGGCGCGCTTCGGCTTCGACATCGTCGTGATCCAGGATCGGCTCGATCCGAAAGATGCGCGGTCCCCCGCCTGGCAGAAACTGCTGGTTCTCGATCAGCCGTGGGCGAAGCGATATCAGCGTATCGTCTGGCTCGATAGCGACATTCTCATAGCCCAGGGCGCGCCGGACATCCTTAAACACGCGGGGCCACCGGAGAAAATCGGGCTTTGCCTCGACGGCGCCCGTCTATCGGACGCGGAAACGCAGATCTATGTCGAGCGTCTCAACGGAATCCAGCTGGGACCGGATTTGTATTCGACGGTGCGGGCGCAGACGAAGCGGTTCATGTACGCCAACAATGACGTGCCCGAACACGAGATAGCTTATAACACCGGCGTGATGGCGCTTTCGCCCAAACACCATAACGAGCTTTTGCTGTCGTGTTATTCGCAACCCGAGGTGACGGATATTTACGAGCAGCCCTATTTGTCGCATCTGCTCGTCGAATGCGGCAAAGTGTTTCCAATCAATCCCAGATTTAACTGGGGCTTCATCGAATCCCTCAACATTTATTTTCGCAGCGGATTGCGGGGCGACGAGGACGAAGCGTATTTGACCCGGAGCATCCTGCACCTTGCGCGCGCGGAATTGCGCAATGCGTATTTTCTGCATTTCTATTCGGCGCTGGATTTTCTTGATGCCTTCGCCAGCGATCCAGCTCTCGCCGTCGCTCTCATGGCCTGACGGGCGGCTTGCGACGCGACGTCGGTTGCGTGACGCGGCGATTTGTGGTCGTCGAAGCGGCAAGACTTTAGCCCGAGGACGCGCTCCATGTACCGCTCCCCCGTCGCCGATATTCTCTATTCGCTGCGCCATGTCGCCGGCCTGCAGGACGCCGTTGCGCAAGGACTGTTCGGCGACCTCGACTGGGACACCGCCGCAGCCGTGATCGGCGAGGCGGGGCGCTTCGCCACGCAAGCGATCGCCCCGCTCAACCGAACCGGCGACGTCGAGGGCGCGCGGTGCGAGAACGGCGTCGTCACGACGCCCAAGGGGTTCGCCGACGCCTACAGGCAATGGGTCGCGGGGGGATGGGCGGGCGTCACGGCGTCGGCCGAACAGGGCGGCATGGGGCTGCCGCACAGCGTCAACTTCGCCTGCACGGAAATATGGAATGGGGCCTCGCTGGGCTTCGCCCTGTGTCCGCTGTTGAGCGAGGGCGCGCTGAGCGCGCTCAACGCCTACGCCTCGCCCCAGCTGCGCGAAACGTTCGTGAAACGCCTCGCCAGCGGCGAATGGACGGGCACGATGAACCTGACCGAGCCGCAGGCCGGCTCCGACCTCAATGCGTTGACGTCGCGGGCGGAACGGGCGGCGGACGGGACTTTTCGCGTGTTCGGCCAGAAGATCTACATCACCTACGGCGAGCACGATTTCGCCGACAATATCGTGCATCTGGTGTTGGCGCGGCTGCCGCAGTCACCCCCCGGGACGCGCGGCGTTTCCTTGTTTCTCGTGCCGAAGTTTCTGGTGAAGCCGGACGGGGCGCTGGGCCAGCGCAACGATGTGCGTTGCGCCTCCATCGAACACAAGCTGGGCATCCACGCCTCGCCCACCTGCGTCATGATCTACGGCGATAACGGCGGCGCGACGGGTTATCTCGTGGGCGAGGAGAACCGGGGCCTTGCGGCCATGTTCGTGATGATGAACTCGGCGCGGCTCAGCGTGGGGTTGCAGGGCGTCGCGGTGGCGGAGCGCGCCTATCAGCACGCGCTGGCCTATGCGCGCGAGCGTAAGCAGGGCGGCGGCTCGCCCATGCGTCCCATTGTCGACCATCCCGACGTGCGCCGCATGCTGATGACGATGAAAGCCAACATTCACGCGGCGCGGGGCATCTGCCACCTCACGGGCGTCGCCATCGACCTCTCGCGCCACGCGGCGACGAAAGAGGCGCGCGACGCGGCGGGGGCGCGGGCGGCTTTGCTGACGCCGGTGGCGAAGGCGTGGTCGACCGACATCGGCGACGAGACGGCCTCGCTCGGCGTGCAGGTTCACGGCGGCATGGGTTATGTCGAGGAGACCGGCGCGGCGCAGTTCATGCGCGACGCCCGCATCTGCGCGATCTACGAGGGGACCAATGGCATCCAGGCCATCGACCTCGTGACGCGCAAGATCACGCTGGAAGGCGGCGCGGCGGTGAAGCGCGAGATCGCGTTTGTCCGCGAGATTGCTGCGCAGGCTTCCGCAAGCGCCGCTTTCGGCGCGTGCGGCGCCCGTCTTGACGCCGCGGCGGACGCGCTGGAACGCGCGACGCGCCATCTGCTCGGCGCCGATCCGGAGGCGGCGCTGGCGGGAGCCTATGCCTATCTGCGGTTGTTCGGCATCGCGCTCGGCGGGACGTGTCTGGCCAAGGCCGGGCTCGCCGAGAACGAGCCGGGGCGTGTTGCGCTGGCGCGGTTCTTCGCCGAAACTCAAAGCCCCGCCGCATCCGGCCTCGCCGAGGCCGTCCTGGCGGCGGGCGGCGCTCTGGCGGGCGCGGAGGATGCTCTCGGGGAGGTCGCGTGACCGTCGATGTCCAACGCGATGGCGACGTGCTCGTCGCCACGCTCAACCGGCCTGAAAAAAAGAACGCGCTGACCGGCGCCATGTATCGCGCCCTGCGCGAGACGCTTCTGGAGGCGAGCGCGCAAGGTGAGATCGGCGCGGTGCTCATCAAGGGCGCCGGCGGCGCGTTCTGCGCGGGCAACGACATCGGCGTTTTTCTCGCCGAGATCGCGAAAGCCTCGGAGGGCGCGCGTAGCGGACCGGGGGGCGACTTCATCCGCACGCTGGCGCGGTTCGACAAGCCGCTCGTCGCGGCGGTGGAGGGCGCTGCGGTTGGGGTCGGCATGACGATGTGCCTGCATTGCGACCTCGTCTACGCAGCGCCCAGCGCGCGTTTCGCGATGCCGTTCGTCAACCTGGGCCTGGTGCCGGAGGCCGGCGCCTCGCTGCTGGTCCCGCGTCGCTTCGGCATGTCGGTCGCCACGGAACTGCTGCTGCTCGGCGAGGCCGTCGACGGCGCGCGCGCGCGGGAAATCGGCCTCGTCAACGAGGTCGTCGCGGCCGACGGTCTCGCCGCGCACGCCTTGGCCAAGGCGCGGGCGCTGGCGGGCAAACCCCGCGCGGCGCTGCTCGCCACGCGCAAGTTGATGCGCGGCGACGCGGAGGCGCTTTACGCGCACATGGAGGTGGAACTGGACGCTTTCGCGCGGGCGCTCAAATCGCCGGAGGCGCGGGCGGCGTTCGAGACGTTCGCGGGGCGCACGCGCGGGTAGGGGCGGAGGGCGCGGCTATTCGACCCCCATCACCAGACCCTCGATGTCATGTTTCTGGGTGATGGGGATCAACTCATCGACGATTCTGCAAACAAGGTGGTCCGTCACGCCTTGAGGAAGGGATTCGAAGAAGCTGCGGGTCACCATCATGTCGTGCAACTCGGCGTGCCCGGCGCCGGGAGCGTCGACGCCAAGCACCAGCACCGGCCTCGCGATGGGCGAGGGATGTTTGGTGCCGCGGTGGACGGTGAGCGCGGAGCGGCAGGAGACGTCGCCGCGCTGGGGATATTTGCGGATCGCGCGTTCTTCGAAGGCGGGCCACACGTCGGGCGAGGGAAACATCTGGTGCTTCCATTCGCGTCCGTCGTCGAACTGGGTTCCCGGCGAGATTTCGAACGGGCCCATGTCGCTCGTGACGTCGACCCCGGTCAGGTTGAACGCCAGCGACGTGATGCGACGGTCTCGATAGGTATCGGGCGGAGAGGGAAAGTCGCGATGCCAGGGTTGATTGCGGGCGCCCTGGAACGGAACGTCGAAGCCGATTTCGACGAACTGATAGTGCGGGCCCAGAATTTCCACGCACATCTGGGTCACCCAAGGATGCGTTACGAGATCGACGAAACCGCGAATGTCTTGCGGATGCAATTCGCTATACCAGCGGCGAGGCCCCCGCCCGATGGCGCCGCCCGGCCTCTGGATCGCTTTCCAGAACGCGTCCATCATGTCTTCGTGCAGGTCGTCAGTCCAGGGCACGGAAAACGCGCCCTTCTTTCCGACGATGCCGTCGCGCCGCAAGGTCAGCGCATCGGCGGCTAGGCCGTCTTGCCGAAGAGGCTCGGCTCCTGTGTCGTTTAGGGTCATACGACGTTCCCCCCGCTGCGGGCCTGGCATTGTTTTGCCAGCGTTACGGGGCGCCGCCCGCGACTGTCAACGCGGCGACGCGCTGCGGGAGCTTGTCCGATGCGGCTCCGACCCGCATCCGCTCTTTCTTTTGCCGGAATTCGCCGGGTCGCCTTCAGTCTGACCGCTTAGCTTTAGCGCGCTTGCGTCGATTGCTGCACTGCGTCGGCGAATTTCACGATCCGCCGCGCGTTGGCGCCGAAATCGTGGGCGCCGATGCGCGAGGCCGAGCGCAGGTCGATCTCGGTTTTCGCCCCCTGCGGACGGACGCGGATGGCGATGTCGGTGAGGAACCCGAAGAACAGCGAGCGGTCGGTCGCGTCGATATGGGCCTCCGCCTCGCCGCGCAGGTTCGGCGGCGCGGAATCCACCACCCGCCAGCCCAGGTCCCTGGCGATGCGCAGCGACATGCGGTAGGCCTGATCGGGCTCCAGATCGACGGATATTGGCGCCACGCGGGGATAAGCGGCGCGTTGCAGGGCCTCGTCGTCCGGGTTGGGCGGGGGCGGCGTCCAGGCGCCGCGCGCCTCCCGGGCGCGCGAGGAAGTCATGAAGACCGGCGGCTTGCGATAGTCCGTCGTCACCTGCGAAAGGCGCGGCAAGAGTTCGGCCTGAACGGCGAGCCAGGCGGGAAACGCCAGCAGCGCCAGCGACAGTGCGGCGCCCAGGACGGCGGGGGCTACGCCGCGACGGCCCGTGCGCCAGATTTCGACCGCCGCTGCGCTCGCCAGCAAAAAAGCGAAGGCCGCCAGCGTCAGCGCGGCGGCAAAGGCGGCGAGCGGCCCGACGGCCTCGGCCCCGCTCTCGGCGCGTCCTGCCAGGATCGCCGAAGCCGCCACCAACACCGCGAATACGGCCACGCGGCGACTGGCCGTCGCCGCGCGGGAGAGGGGTTCTTGAAGGATCAGGCGGCGCAAAACGCCGGCGCCATAGCGGGACTAGTGGGCCTTCGCCAGCGAATCATGCGCGCCGATCGCCCCGGCCACCTGGCTAAACACGCTGGCGTCGTCGCCGAGCACCGCCGCGGGCATGCAGGCGGGATCGCAGGCATAGGACTGGCGCACCATGCCGCGCTGAACGACCAGCATGTCCTTGACCGGCTGAACGTGAATCTGTTTTTCGTCGATGATGTTGCCGGCCGCATCCAGCGCGATCATGTTGGTGTGGCCGAAGCTCTTGCCGGTCACGATCATCCCGACATTGCCTTTCATCGCCGTCACGTCGGCGATGGCGGGGTTGCCGATGACGATGGTCGACGTGTTGGCGGGCACTTTGGCGATCTGCGCTTGATCCACAGTGACACGCAGGATATCTGCGCCCGAGGCGGCGAAGGCGGGCGCGGCGACCAGAAGCGCCAGCGCGGTGAGAGCGGTGCGAAACATCACGGTCCCTGCGGCGGACCCCCATGCCGGATTGCCTGAGGGTCAACGTAGTCATGCCGTCAGATGGTGAAGGAAGCGTCAACATGGCGCCGTCTCGGCGCGCCATGCGCCGGCAAATCGCGAAGGAGAGTCAATCGTCGAGCGGCCGCGCCTCCTCGGGCAACATGATCGGCACGCCGTCCCGGATGGGATAGGCGAGCTTCGCCGCGCGGGAGATCAACTCTTGCCGCTCGGAATCGTAAGTCAGCGTCGCTCGCGTGACGGGACAGACGAGGATTTCCAGCAATTTCGGGTCGGCACGCCGGGGCTCGCGCGCCGGCGCCGCAGGACTGTCGCTCAACCTCAAGCCAGCGTGGGATAGTCGGTATATCCCTTGGCGTCACCCCCGTACCATGTCGACTTGTCGTCCTCGTTGAGGGCCGAACCCAACTTAAGGCGCTCGACCAGATCGGGGTTGGAGATGAAGGGTCGGCCAAAGGCGATCATGTCGGCTCGGCTCTCCTGGATCGCCTTGATCGCCATCTCGCGGGTGTAGCCGTTGTTGGCGATATAGGCGCCCGAGAAGGCGCGCTTGAGCGCGGCGAAATCGAAAGGGAGAGTGTCGCGGGGGCCGCCGGTGGCGCCTTCCACGACGTGCAGATAGGCGAGATTGCGCTTCGACAATTCCGCCGTCAGGGCGCCGAACAAGGCGGCGGGATCGGAATCGGACACGTCGTTGGCGGGGCTGGTGGGGGCGATGCGGATGCCGACGCGAGTGGCTGGCCAGACCTTGAGGATCGAGTCCACCACTTCGAGCGCGAAGCGTATGCGGTTTTCGAGCGAGCCGCCGTAAGCGTCCGTGCGCTGGTTGGAACTGTCGCGCAGGAATTGATCGATCAGATAGCCGTTGGCGGCGTGAATCTCTACGCCGTCGAAACCGGCGCGGCGCGCGTCGGCGGCGGCGTGCGCGTAGTCGGCGACGATCCCCGCGATCTCGCCGATCTCCAGCGCGCGCGGCGCGGAGACGTCAACAAAACCCGAGGGAATGAAGGTCTTGGTCTTGGCCGTGATGGCTGAAGGGGCGACGGGAGCGCCGCCGTCCGGCTGTAACGAATGGTGCGAGATGCGGCCGACATGCCAGAGCTGAATGAAGATGTGGCCATCGTCCTTGTGCACGGCGTCCGTCACTTTGCGCCACGCCTCCACTTGCGGCTCGGTGAAGATGCCCGGCGTCCAGGCGTAGCCCTGGCCCTGCTGGCTAATTTGCGAAGCCTCGGTGATGAGCAGGCCCGCCGCGTCGCGCTGGCGGTAATATAGGGGCGCGAGGTGGCTCGGCACGGTGTTGGGTTCGATGGCGCGGTTGCGGGTCAGCGGGGCCATCGCGATACGGTTTGGCAGCGTGAGATCGCCCAGCGTCAGCGGCGTGAACAACGCGGCGGCGTCTTCGGTCATGCAGATATCTCCAAAATTCACGCGGGCAAAACAAGCAAACCGGCTGCGCCCGCGTCTGTTCCCAAAAGCAGGCGCGCACCCGCTTGATCCCATGCGAGCGCCGAGATGGCGCCCTCGGCGGGCACGGCGTCGCGCACCAGTATTTCCGCTGCGTCGCCGAGGCGGCACAGCATGACGAGGCCGTCCGAATAGCCAATGGCGACAACCAGCGCGCGCGGATGAAACGCGGTCGCGGTGACGCGATGAGGACGCACGCCGCATTCGCGCGGCGCCTTGCCCATAGGCCCGTCCTTGTCTTTGAAGGGCCAGACGACGCAGGCGTCGGCGCCCGAGGTGGCGAGCCAATGCCCGTCATGCGACCACGACAGCGAACGGCTCTTGGCGGGGTAGCCGGTCATCCGCATGTTGCGCGAATCCGTCAGCCGCCAGCCGTGAAGAGCGTTCTCCTGCATCGAGGTGACGAGGAAACGCCCGTCCGGAGAACTGGATGCGTCCAGATGCGAGCCCTTCCATTCCAGCACCTGCGGCTCCGCGTCGGCGTTGGGAAACCAGAGCGACACGCCGTTGTAATGGGCGGCGGCGATTCGGTAGCCCTTGGGCAGAAACGCGAGGCCGCGCGCGCTGGTCGGCGCCGTCCAGGTCTTTACGATTCCCTTTGCGTCGCGCGCCCGCACGATTTTGCCTGCCGACCATGCAACCACGCCGTCGCGGGCGGCGAGGGCATCGATCCATTTACCCTTTTCGTCCGCCAGCGTCTCGGTCCCACCCTCGGCGCCGGTCGCAACCACGAGGCCGTCGTCGCCCCCCGTCAGCAGCCGTTCGCCGTCCTTGAACGCGCAAAGAATGGCGCCCTGGGGATGGGCCTTCGTTTCGCGCTCGGCTAGAGGAAATTGCAGACGACCGTCGGCGAGCGCCAGAACAGGCTCGCCGGACAGGAAGGCGGCGGAAACCACCGCCTCGCCTGCGGCAAGCGGGCGCAGATGCGCGGTCAGCGAATTGGAAGGTTCGGGCATCAGGTCAAGCCGCGCAGGCCGCGAAGCCCTTGCGAATCTCGTCCTCGGGCAATTCCCGCCCGATGAACACGACCTTCGACTCCCGTTTCTCGTCCGTTCGCCACTCGCGCTGCGGCTCGCCGTCGAGCATCATATGGACGCCCTGAAACACGAACCGTTGCGGATCGCCCTTCAGCGCCACGATGCCCTTGCAGCGCAGGATTTTCGCGCCATGCGTTTGCGTGAATTGATTGAGCCACGGCATGAACTTGTTGGGATCGAGATCGCCCGCCAAGCGCGCCGAGACCGATTGCATGTCCTCGTCGTGATAGTGTTTGAGGCCGTGATCGTGGTGGTGGTGATCGTGGCCGTGATGGTCGTGATCGTGGTCGGACGTGTTGAGGAAATCGGGCTCGATGTCGAGAATGCGGTCGAGATCGAAGGCGCGGCGGTCGAGCACCTCGGCGATGTCGACGTCGCATTTGATTGCCTTGTGGACTTTGGCGTAGGGGTTGATGGCGCGTATCCGCGCCTCCACCTCGGCGAGTTCGGCCGGCGTCACCACGTCGATCTTGTTGAGGATGATGACGTCGGCGAAGGCGATCTGGTTCTTGGCTTCGGGCGCGTCGCGCAGGCGGGCGGCCAGATATTTTGCATCCGCCACCGTCACCACCGCATCGAGGCGCGATTTGGCGCGCACGTCTTCGTCGACGAAGAAGGTCTGGGCGACGGGGGCGGGGTCGGCGAGGCCGGTGGTTTCGACGATGATCGCGTCGAACTTGCCCTTGCGACGCATCAGACCCTCGATAATGCGGATGAGGTCGCCGCGCACGGTGCAGCAGATGCAGCCGTTGTTCATCTCGAACACTTCCTCGTCGGCGCCCACCACGAGTTCGTTGTCGATGCCGATCTCGCCGAATTCGTTGACGATGACGGCGTACCGTTTGCCGTGCGGCTCGGACAGAATACGGTTGAGGAGGGTGGTCTTGCCTGCGCCCAGATAGCCGGTGAGCACGGTCACGGGCGTCTTGTCGGTTTGGGTGTCGGACAAGGTAGGATCTCCTGAGATGGGCCGGGGCCGGATATAGGGCGGGAAGGCGTCCTTGGGTAGGGGCGCGTTAAGGTGGAGCGGTTACGCTACGCGCCGCCGACATGTGGACTTTCCTTCTCGACCCGGCGACGCAGGGCGTCGCGCTCGTGGGCGTGCTTTGCGCGCTGGGCTGGGTCGCGTTCGATCTGGTGGCCGAAGTGCGCGCGCCCTCGCCGATCGACCGTCCCGCCCGTCGCTCCGCCCGACCCGCGCCGTCCGCCGCCCGCCCGCAACGCGCCGCTGTCGAGCCGATGATGGAGACGTGGACGGACGCGTCGGGGGAGACGCGCGGGACGATCCGGCGTGGCCCCTGCGCCGGCCAGCGGCTGGAAGACCTCAGCCAGACGGATTGCGAGGCGCAGGCGGCTTACGCCCGCGCTCACGAACCCGGCTCGGCGGCGACCCTGGAAGCCTACCTCCGCCGCCGCTTCGCCGCGCCTCCGCCAGCGCGCGAAGCCGGCGCCATGACGCGGGCGCAGGCGCTGCGGGAACTGGGGCTGGCCGACGGCGCGCGCGCGTCGGAAATTCATGCGGCCTACCTGCGGGAGATCAAACGCCATCATCCCGACCGTGGCGGCAGCCACGCCAGGGCGGCAAGGATCAATCAGGCCAAGGATTTGCTGGCCGGGTGAGCGCGCATGCATCCCCGCGTCCGCGATCCCGTTTCGGACGAAGTCTTCTGCACGGTTTATCTCCGCGAGATGAGCGAGGGCCGCCAGACAGCGGCTTTCCGCGAAGGGTTGAACGTGTACCGCCCCCCGCGCGTAACCGCGGGGATAGGTGCGAAAATCGGTCGTCTGCGAATCGGCAATTTCGGCGACGCCAACTCTCCGGGCGGCGGCGTCAGCGAACGTCGGTTCGACTTCGGCCCCGGCCACCGCATTTAGTTCACCCCCAAAGGCGATCAAATCGTCATGTTGCCGTGCGGAGGCGACCAGAGCGGGCAAACTCTCGACATTCGACGAGCCAAGGGGCTAGCGCGGAATACGAAGGACTGGGAACATAAAGGTCGAGACGACGCGCGGGGACTCCGCCGAAACGTTGACTCAGAACCGCAACTTGCATCAAGGCGCCTATCACAGCATAGCGCGCGCTGGGCGCGAAGATTCACGGCGATGCAAGAAGGCGGCCATGCACCGTCGTCCAGGACGAAAGCGGACGCCGGTTAGCCCGCCAGCCGCTCCGTCGCCATCTTGCGCAACGCCGCCAGATCCTTGGCGAATTGGCGGATGCCGTCCGAAAGCTTCTCGGTCGCCATCGCATCCTCGTTGAGCCGCCAGCGAAAACCCTTCTCGTCGAGGTCGATTTTGTCCGGCGCGACGCCAACGGCCCTGGCGTCTAGCTTGCGCGGCAAGGCGCCATCGGCTTTCGCCAGTTCGCCCAGCAGTTGCGGCGAGATCGTCAGCCGGTCGCAGCCTGCCAACGCCTCGATTTCGCCGATGTTGCGGAACGAAGCGCCCATCACGACGGTCTCGATCCCATAGGTCTTGTAGTATCCGTAAATCTGCCCGACCGACACGACGCCGGGGTCGGTCTCGGCCGTGTAGGGCCCGCCGCCCGCCTTGACGTGCCAGTCGAGAATCCGCCCGACGAACGGCGAGATCAGGAACGCCTTCGCGTCGGCGCAGGCGATGGCCTGGGCGAGCGAAAAAATCAGCGTCAGATTGCAGTCGATGCCCTCGCTCTGCAAAACTTTGGCCGCCTGCGCGCCCTCCCAGGTCGCCGCGACCTTGATGAGAATGCGCTCCCGCTCGACGCCGCGCGACTTGTAATCGGCGATCAGGGCGCGCGCCTTGGCGATGGTCGCACGCGTGTCGAACGACAGGTCCGCGTCCACTTCCGTCGAGACGCGGCCGGGCACGATCCGTGTCAGCGCTTCGCCGAAATTGACGGCCAGACGGTCGGTGACGGCGCCGGGCGTCGCGGCGTTCTTGCGGCCCCAGGAAATCGCCTCGTCGACGTATTCCTTGTAAGCGGGCAGTTGCGAGGCTTTGAGGATCAGCGTCGGGTTGGTGGTCGAGTCGATGGGCTTGAATTCCTTGATCGACTCCATGTCGCCGGTGTCTGCGACGACGACGCTCATGTGGCGCAGCGAGTCGAGTTTGTTCATGGCGGGCTCCGCAAAGGTTGCGCGATACCTGCCTGTTTCCGGCGGCGGTGGCAAGGTAGCGCGGCGTGACGTTCAAACGCCAGCCGCGCCCATCGCGTTCCGTTACTCGGCCGCGATGCTCTGTTGCGCCGGCTCGACCGCGGGAGGCATGCCGATGCTGTCGGAATGGCCGCGGAAATTGCGCAGCCACCACGCCCAGTCCTGCGGCACGAGCGAGAACGGGTCCTCGTGGCCAAGCTCGCGCGCGGCCCACACCGGCCATGTCGGGTTGGCGAGCGCGGGGCGGCCCAGGAACACGAGGTCTATGAGCCCCTCGCGGATCACCTTGTCGGCGTTGGCGGGGACGCCGAGGTTCCAGCTGGTGCCGACGGGAATGCCAACTTCCTTTTTCACGCGGTTGGCGCGGCTGACCATGAAGCCGACGTCGTTGAACAGGTTCACCTTCATGTCGTCGGTGTTGAAGCCCAGCGAAAGGTCGGCGAGGTCGAGCCCGTGCTCCTTCATGGCGCGGATGGCGACGATGGAATCCTCGAATTGCGTTCCCTCGGGATTGAGGTCGTCAGCGCCGAGGCGCATCGTCAGCGGATATTTCTCGGGCCACACTTCGCGCACGGCGTCGAGCGCTTCGAGGTGGAAACGCAAGCGGTTCTCGACGATGCCGCCATATTCGTCGGTGCGCTGATTGGCGAGCGGCGAGAAGAAGCTCGCGCCGAGATAGCCATGAGCGTAGTGCATCTCCAGCCACTTGTAGCCCGCATCGAGCGCGCGCTTGGCGGTCGCCGCGTAGGCCTTGTGGATGTCCTTGATCTCTTCCTTGCCTATCCGGTTGTTACCCACACCCACTAAATGTGGGGTGGGCCCTCAGCCATCCCCTCATTTCACACGATCCCGAATGTTTGATTGAAAGCCGCG
>JAYVYJ010000294.1:0-7967 GCA_043784465.1 Hyphomicrobiales bacterium | reverse complement strand
AGCGCGCCAGCGCCGCGAGCCGCTTCGCGCAAGGCAGCAGTTCGGCGCTCACGCGCGAGAGTTTGGCGCGGGCGTATCGGGGATGCAACGCCGAGAGCTTGATGGAGATGCCCGGCCCTTCGTACGGCCCGCGCCCCTCCGCCGCTTTGCCGATGGCGTGGATGGCGCGCTCGTAGTCGGCGTAATAGCGCGTGGCGTCCTGCGCCGTGGTCGCGGCCTCGCCCAGCATGTCGTAGGAATAGCGAAACCCCTGCTCCTCGCGCGTCCGCGCGGTTTTCAGCGCCTCCTCGATGTTGCGTCCGGTGACGAACTGCTCGCCCATCAGCCGCATGGCGACATCAACCCCGGCGCGGATCAACGGTTCGCCCGAGCGCGCGATCAGCCGCGACAGCGCCGCCGACAGGCCGCGCTCGGAGCTGGTGGAGACCAGCTTGCCCGTCAGCATCAGCCCCCAGGTGGCGGCGTTGACGAATACGGACGGGCTCTGGCCCAGATGCGCGCGCCAGTCGCCCCCCGCCAGCTTGTCGCGGATCAAGGCGTCGCGGGTGGCGGAATCGGGGATGCGCAGCAGCGCTTCGGCCAGGCACATCAACGCCACGCCCTCCTGGCTGGACAGCGAATATTCCTGGATCAAGCCCTCGACGCCGCCGGTGCGCGAGCGCGACTTCTCGCGTAATTTTCGCACGAGACCGTCGGCGACGCTACGCACGGCGGGAGCCTCCTGCGGCGTCGCGGCGGCGGCGTCGAGGAGCGCGGCGATACATTCGGGTTCGGAGCGGCGATGGGCGGCGGCTATGGCCGCACGCAGGCCGGTCGGGGCGGCGACGGTCAGGGCGGCGAAGGGCTGCGTCACAGGAGGGGCTCCAGAATATCTCAAACGCTTCGCCGCAGCCGCCGGCCCCGTCAAGGCTTCTCCCCATCGCGCGACTTGCCTTTAGCGCGCCCGCGCGCCGATAACAGGCGGCGAGGAGAGCCGCTGGATGAAAGTCACCGTCGACATCGATTGCACCCCGCTGGAAGCGCGCCAGTTCTTTGGACTGCCGGACGTGCAGCCCATGCAAGCGGCGGTGCTGGCTGAAATGGAGCGCCGCACGCTCGCCGAAATGGAGAAATTCACGCCTGAAAACCTTTTGCAGACGTGGTTCTCCACCGGGCAGCAGGGCGCCGACATGTTCGCCAAGGTGCTGTCGGGCGCGCTGCTGAAGGGCACGGACGGCCTGAAGGTCAAATGATCCGCCGCACCCTCGTCGCTTTTGCTCTGGCGATGGCGCCCGCCTACGCCGCCGCCCCGCCGCCCGTCGCCGCCGAACACGGCATGGTCGCGAGCGCGCAGCGTCTGGCGAGCGAAGTGGGCGTCGAGGTGCTGAAGAAAGGCGGCAACGCCGTCGATGCGGCGGCGGCCGTCGGCTACGCCCTGGCGGTGGTGTTGCCCGCGGCGGGCAATCTGGGAGGCGGCGGGTTTATGACGATCGTCTTTGCCGACGGGCGCCGCACGTTCATCGACTTTCGCGAAAAGGCGCCCCTCGCCGCCACGCGCGACATGTTTCTGGGCGCCGACGGCGAGCCGGTGAAAGGCCTATCCACACGCGGCTGGCTGGCGGTGGCGACGCCGGGAACCGTCGGCGGGCTGGAATATGTGCGCGAAAAATATGGCAAGCTGGCACGCGCCGACGTGCTCGGCCCCGCCATCGCGCTCGCGGAAGCCGGCTTCACGCTCGACGGCGGCGACGCGCATTCTCTCGCGCTGGCGTCGCCCGTTTTGGCCAAATGGCCGACCTCCACCGCGATTTTTCTGCGCGACGGCCGTCCGCTGGGGATTGGCGAGAGGCTGGTGCAGAAGGATCTCGCGCGCACGCTGCGCGCCATTCAGGAGAAAGGCGCGGCGGGGTTCTACGAGGGGGACGTCGCGGCCTCGCTCGTCGCTGCGGCCAAAGCGGGCGGCGGGCTGATCGGGCCCGAAGATCTCGCCGCTATCCATCCGCGCGAACTTGAGCCTGTCACCTGCGAGTATCGCGGCTACACCATCGTCTCCGCGCCGCCGCCAAGTTCGGGCGGCGTGACGCTTTGCGAAATGCTCAAGATTGTGGAGGGCTATCCCCTCGGCGAATATGGCTTCGGGTCCGCGAAGGCCTTGCACGTCGAGATCGAGGCGATGCGGCACGCCTATGTCGACCGCAACAACGGACTGGGCGACCCCGACTACGTCGCCAACCCCGTCGCCCGGCTGACCAGCGCGGATTATGCGGCCAAGATTCGCGCCGCCATCGATCCCGCGCACGCCACCGCTTCCGCCTCGCTCGCGCCGGGCAAGCCGCCGCACGAGGGCGACAACACCACGCATTTCTCAATTGTCGATGAGGAAGGCAACGCCGTCGCCGTCACCTACACGCTCAACGACTGGTTCGGCGCGGGCATGGTGGCGGGTGACACGGGCGTGGTGATGAACGACGAGATGGACGATTTCACCGTCAAGCTCGGCTCGCCCAATCTTTTCGGCCTCGTGCAGGGCGAGAAAAACACAATAGCGCCGGGCAAGACGCCGCTCAGCTCGATGGCGCCGACGATCCTGCTGAAGGACGGCAAGCCCGTGCTGGTGGCAGGCACGCCGGGAGGCAGCCGCATCATCACGGTGATGCTGGAGACGATCCTCGACGTGGTCGACTATGGCATGTCGATTGGGGAGGCGGTGGACGCGCCGCGCGTCCACAACCAATGGCTGCCCGACGTGACCAACGTGGAGCCGTTCGCCCTGTCGCCCGACACGCGGGCGATACTGGAGAGCATGGGCCATCGCTTCGGGCCGCCGCAGCCGGCCAATCATGTGGAAGCGGTGATGATCGGGGCGCCCAAACTGGGCGGGGCGCCGGTCCCGCCCTATCGCTATTTTGGCGTCAACGATCCCCGAAGGGGCGGCGGCGCGGCGGTAGGCTATTGAAGACGCTGCGCGTGGTCATCCAATTTTCATTCGGCTGCGACAAGGTTTGCGGGGCGGCGCGCCCTGTACAGGACGCGCGAGGTCGTTAATCTGACTTTGCGCGAGTTGACGTGCGGGGGCTGTGATGAACCGCGATGTTTTCATCACCTGCGCCGTGAACGGCGCGGGCGACACGCTCGACAAGCACCCCGGCGTCCCCGTGACGCCGCAGCAGATCGCCGACGCCGCCATCGAGGCGGCCAAGGCGGGCGCGGCCATCGCGCATATTCATGTGCGCAACCCTCAGACCGGCAAAGCCGCGCGCGACGTGCATCTTTATGCCGAGGTGGTCGAACGCATCCGCGCTTCCTCCGTCGACGTGATCGTCAATCTGACGGCGGGCATGGGAGGAGACGTCGTGTTCGGCGCCGGGGAAAACCCGCTGCCGCTCGATCCCAAAGGCACCGATATGGTCGGGGCGAGCGAGCGGCTGGCGCACGTAACGCAGCTTTTGCCGGAAATCTGCACGCTCGATTGCGGCACGATGAATTTTTTGGCTGGCGATTATGTGATGACCAATACGCCCTCGACCCTGCGCGCGATGGCGGCTCAGGTGCAGGCGCTTGGCGTCAGGCCGGAGCTTGAAGTGTTCGACGCCGGACATCTCGTGTTCGTCAAACGACTGATCGCGGACGGGCTGATCGACGCGCCTGCGATGATCCAGCTTTGTCTAGGGATCCCCTATGGCGCGCCCGACGATCCGCTGACGTTGATGGCGCTGGTCAACCAGATGCCGCCGGGCGCGGTGTTCAGCGCGTTCTCCATCGGGCGCAACCAATTGCCTTATGTCGCTATGGCGGCGCTGGCGGGCGGCAATGCGCGGGTCGGGCTGGAGGACAATCTGTTTCTCGACCGGGGCGTGCTGGCCACCAACGGTCAGTTGGTCGAGCGCGCGGCCACGATCCTCGCCAACATGGGCGCGCGCGTGCTGGGTCCTGCGGACGTGCGCGCCAAACTCAAGCTCGTGAAGCGGGGGTGAGATGAGCAAACACAGCATCGGCCTCGTCGGCGGCGGCGTGATCGGCGCGGGCTGGGCGGCGCGGTTCCTGCTCGAAGGCCACGATGTCGCGATCTACGATCCCGATCCCGAACTCGCCCGCAAGCTCGATTCTGTGCTGGCCGCCGCGCGCAAGGCCCGCGCCGCTCTGATGCCCGGCGACGCGACGCCGGAGGGCGCGCTGACGCTGGCGCCCTCGATTGAGGACACCGTGCGCGACGCCGATTTCGTGCAGGAGAGCCTGCCGGAGCGCGAAGACCTCAAACAATCCGTGCTGGCGCGGATCGACGCGGCGACGAAGGCCGAGACGCTGATCGCTTCGTCCACCTCCGGCCTGTTGCCGACCCGGCTGCAAGCCCAGATGAAACGGCCCGAGCGGTTCGTCGTCGGCCATCCGTTCAACCCTGTTTATCTGTTGCCGCTCGTGGAAATCTGCGGTGGCCAGATGACGTCCGAAGCGACCAAACAAACGGCGGCGGCGCTTTACACAAGTGTCGGCATGAAGCCGCTGCATGTGCGCAAGGAGATTGACGGCTTCATCGCCGACCGGCTGCTTGAGGCTCTTTGGCGCGAGGCTTTGTGGCTGGTCAACGACGGCGTGGCGACTTGCGAAGAGATCGACGACGCCATCCGCTACGGCGCGGGCTTGCGCTGGTCGTTCATGGGTACGTTCCTCATCTATCGCATGGCGGGCGGCGAGGCGGGGATGCGGCATTTCCTCAATCAGTTCGGTCCCGCGCTCAAACTGCCGTGGACGAAGCTAGAGGCGCCCGAATTGACCGACGCGCTCATCGACCGCGTCGCCGAACAATCCGACTCGCAAGCCGGCGCCTCTTCGATCCGCGATCTTGAAGCGCGGCGCGACGCGTGTCTCGTCGCGGTGTTGGACGCGCTGCGCGCGCAGGATTTCGGCGCCGGGGCGACCTTGGCCGAACACGAGCGCCGCCTCGCCAGGCGCGAGCGCCCATGAAACAGGCGATTGTTTCGTCTTTCGCCCGGCGTTCCGGCGTGACGCCGCTTGTGTTTAAAAAAATCCGCGTTGATAATGGCTTGCCCTTAAGTCCGCCATAAGGGGGGCCGGGCGGATGGGGGCGTGGAGGAGATCAAACGTCATGTTGAACGAATTCGACAGCCGCAGCGGGCTGATCCTGGACCGCCGCCAGTTGATGGCCGGCGCCGCCGCGCTCGGCCTGAGCACCCAATTCGCCCGCGCCGCCGACGCGCCCAAGAAGGGCGGCACGTTGCGGCTCGGCATGGAAGGCGGCAGCGCTTCGGACAGCCTTGATCCGCGCACCTACGCCGACTCGATCCCCATCTCCTACGGCTGGCAATTGTGGAACGGCCTCGTCGAAATCGGCGAAGACGGCAATCCGCAGGGCGAACTCGCCGAAAGCTGGGAGGCCAAGCCGGGCGCGACCGAGTGGATATTCAACATCCGCAAAGGCGTCACCTTCGGCTCCGGCAAGACGCTCGACGCCGATGACGTCATCTACTCGCTCAACATGCATCGCGGCGACACCAAGTCAGGCGCCAAGGATTTGATGTCGGGCGTTTCCGACATCAAGAAGCTTGGCGCCAACCAGATCCAGATCACGTTGGCGAGCGCCGACGCCGGTCTGCCGTCCGTGTTCGCCGATTATCACATCCTCATCGTGCCCAAGGACTTCACCGATTTCTCCAAGCCCGACGGCACCGGCGCCTTCGATCTCGATCATTTCGAGCCCGGCGTGCGCGTACTGACGAAAGCCAAGAAGGGCGGTTACTGGAAAAGCGGGCGTGGTCATTTCGACAGCATCGAACTCAAATACATCCCCGATTCCGCCGCCCGCGTGCAGGCGCTGATCTCCGGACAGATCGACGCCGCCAACCGTCTCGACGCCAAGACCGTCTCGCTGGTGATGAAGGCGCCGACCGTGGACGTGGTGCGCACCAAGGGCACCGGCAACCGCTTCGCCTGGGTGGCGCTTTGCGACACCGACCCTTTCAGCAACGCGGACCTTCGCCTCGCGCTCAAATACGGCATCGATCGTCAGAAGATCGTCGACAACGTCTACAAGGGCTTTGCGACGATCGGCAACGACACGACGGTCGCGCCTTCGCAGAAGTATTTTGCGAAGGATCTGCCGCAGCGCCCCTACGATCCCGACAAGGCGGCGTTCCACTTCAAAAAGGCCGGCATGGCCAACGCGAAGATGGAGTTGCAGGTTTCGGAAGGCGCGTTTTCGGGCGCGACCGATTGCGCCGTTCTCTATCAGGAGGCGATGAAGAAGGCGGGGCTATCGCTCGACGTCAAACGCGTCTCGGGCGACGGCTACTGGTCAAACGTCTGGTTGAAGGCGCCGTTCTGCGCGGTATACTGGGGCGGCCGCCCCACGGCTGACAACCAGTTGGCGCAAACCTTCCTTTCGGGCGCGAACTGGAACGACACGCACTGGAAGCGCCCCGAGTTCGACAAACTGATGATGACCGCGCGCGCCGAACTTGACGATGGCAAGCGCGGCCAGATGTACGCCGACGCCCAGAAGATGATCTGGGATGACGGCGGCATGGTGTGCTTCGCCATCGGCGATTACCTCGACGGCTATTCCAAGAAAGTGAAGGGCGCCTCGCCGCATCCGCACTATGACATGTGCGACCAGCGCATCGCCGAAAAGGGCTGGTTCGCCTGATCGTTCGGGGCGACGCGCAAGCCGCGACGCCCCCCACCCTGACCCTCCCCCGCGAGGGGGGAGGGGACGGCCGCAGGGCGTGTCGGCGTGAAGCGTAGAGAGGGGGCGGGCCGGTGTTACGTTTGGTGGCGACCAGGTTCGTTCTGGGTATAGTGACGCTGCTGGCGGTGTCGGTGCTGATTTTCATTTGCACTCAGATCCTGCCCGGAGACGTCGCCTCCGCCGTGCTGGGGCAACAGGCGACACCGGAATCGCTGAAAGTTTTCCGAGCGGAGCTGGGGCTCGATAAGCCCGCCTACGTCCGTTATCTGAGCTGGCTCGTTGGCGTACTGCACGGGGATTTCGGCAAGGCGCTGACCAATGGACGCGTCATCGTCGACGAACTCAGCCCCCGCTTCCGCAACACGCTGTTTCTGGCGGGATATTCGGCCGTGATCGCGGTGCCGCTGGCGGTGGGCCTGGGCATCCTCTCGGCGATCCGCGAAGGGCGGTTGACGGATCGGCTCGCCAATATCCTGACCCTGGTGGCGATTTCGGTCCCCGAGTTCTTCGTCGCCTATATCCTCATCATTGTGTTCTCAATTCAACTGGGCTGGTTTCCCTCGCTGGCGACGGTCGATTCCGACATGGGACTGGGCCAGCGCCTCTACGTTGCGGCGCTCCCGGCGCTGACGCTCACCCTTGTGGTGATGGCGCACATGCTGCGCATGACGCGCAATTCCGTGCTGTCGATCATGTCGACGCCCTACATTGAGATGGCGTTTCTCAAAGGCCTCACGCGCAGCCGCGTCGTCTCGCGTCATGCGCTGCCCAATGCGCTGGGCCCCATCGTCTCGGTGGTGGCGCTTAATCTGGCTTATCTGGTGGTGGGCGTCGTGGTGGTGGAGAACGTATTCGTCTATCCCGGCGTCGGTCAATATATGGTGGACGCGGTGGCCAAACGCGACGTGCCGGTGATCCAGGCCTGCGGGCTGGTGTTCGCGGGCGTGTTCGTCACGCTCAACACCCTTGCCGACATGCTCGCCATCCTCGCCAATCCTCGTTTGCGCCGGCGTCGCTGATCCATGAAAATCCTCGGACACCGCGCTCCTGTGACCGCCCAGATCGGGCTCGTCATCGTCCTGTTCTTTCTCATCGTCGCGGTTGCGGGGCCGTTGGTGGCGCCCTACGCCGAATCGCAGACCGTCGGCGACACTTGGGCGCCGATGTCCTCGCAGATGTGGCTCGGCGCCGACCAGATCGGCCGTGACATGATGACCCGCCTCATCTATGGCGCGCGCACCACCATCGGCATCGCAGCGGCGACGACGATCGTCTCGGCCTTCAT
>JAYVYJ010000293.1:0-8416 GCA_043784465.1 Hyphomicrobiales bacterium | reverse complement strand
CTGGAGGAGAGCCATTTTCGGGGGCAGCGTTTCGTGGGTTGCGAGTGCCATCTGCAAGGCAATAACGACCTGCTGACCCTCACCCAGCCCGAGGCCATCGAGGCGATCCATTTCGCCTATGCCCAAGCCGGCGCCGACATTCTGGAGACCAACACCTTTTCCTCCACGCGCATCGCGCAGGCCGATTACGGCATGGAGGAGGTGGTCTATGAACTCAACCGCGACGGCGCCCGCCTCGCCAAGCGCGCGGCGCTGAAGGCCGAACAACTCGACGGTAAGCTCCGCTTCGTCGCCGGTGCGCTCGGGCCAACCAACCGCACCGCCTCGATGTCGCCCGACGTCAACAATCCCGGTTTCCGGGCGACCTCGTTTGACGACCTGCGCGTGGCTTACGCCGAGCAGATCGAGGGGCTGATGGACGGCGGCGCCGACCTCATCCTGATCGAGACCGTGTTCGATACGCTCAACGCCAAGGCTGCGATCTTCGCCTGCGAGGAGACGTTCGGAAAACGCGGCCGCCGCCTGCCGATCATGATCTCCGGCACCATCACCGACCGCTCGGGCCGCACGCTTTCGGGCCAGACGCCAACCGCGTTCTGGCATTCGGTGCGCCACGCGCGCCCGCTCACCATCGGCCTCAACTGCGCGCTCGGCGCGGCGGCGATGCGCGAGCATCTGGAGGAAATCTCCGCCGTCGCCGACACGCTGGTGTGCGCCTATCCCAACGCCGGCCTACCCAACGCCTTCGGCAATTATGACGAGAACCCCGAGCAGATGGCCGAGCAAATCCGCGAATTCGCGGCGGCCGGCATCGTCAATATTGTTGGGGGCTGCTGCGGTTCGACTCCCGCCCACATCCACGCCCTCGCCGAGGCCGTAAAGGGACTCAAACCCCGCGCGATCCCGGAAATCGCGCCGCAGATGCGGCTGTCGGGGCTGGAGCCTTACACGCTTAGCCCCGAGATTCCCTTCGTCAACATCGGCGAGCGCACCAACGTCACCGGCTCGGCAAAATTCCGCAAGCTCATCAAGGCCGGCGATTACACGGCTGCGCTCGCAGTGGCGCGGGATCAGGTCGTCAACGGCGCGCAGATCCTCGACGTCAACATGGACGAGGGGTTGATTGATTCTCAAGCCGCGATGGTCGAGTTCCTCAACCTCGTCGCCGCCGAGCCCGACATTGCGCGTGTGCCGCTGATGATCGACTCGTCGAAGTTCTCGGTCATCGAGGCCGGGCTCAAATGTGTGCAGGGCAAGCCCATCGTCAACTCGATCTCCATGAAGGAAGGCGAGGCCGCCTTCCTTCATCAGGCGCGGTTGGTTCGCGCCTACGGCGCCGCCGTCGTCGTCATGGCCTTCGACGAGAAAGGTCAGGCCGACACCTTCCAGCGCAAGACGGAAATCTGCGCGCGCGCCTACAAACTGCTGACGGAGACTGCGGGCTTTCCGCCCGAGGACATCGTGTTCGATCCTAACGTGTTCGCGGTCGCCACCGGCATCGAGGAACACAACAATTACGGCGTCGACTTCATCGAGGCGACCCGCACGATCCGACAGACCCTGCCGTACGCGCATATTTCAGGCGGCGTTTCCAACCTGTCGTTCTCGTTTCGCGGCAACGAGCCGGTGCGCGAGGCGATGCACGCCGTGTTTCTTTACCACGCCATTCAGGCGGGCATGGACATGGGCATCGTCAACGCAGGCCAGCTTGCCGTCTATGACAGCATCGACCCGGAGCTTCGTGAAGCCTGCGAAGACGTGGTGATGAACCGCCGCGACGACGCGACCGAGCGTCTGCTGACGCTGGCCGAGCGCTATCGCGGCGGCGCCGCACGCGAGGGCAAGGCGCAGGACATGTCTTGGCGCGAGAAGCCGGTGGGCGAGCGCATCGCGCATGCGTTGGTCAACGGCATCACCGATTTCATCGACGCCGACGTGGAGGAGGCGCGTCTGGCGGCGAAGAAACCGCTCGACGTGATCGAAGGGCCGCTGATGGACGGCATGAATATTGTCGGCGACCTGTTCGGCGCCGGCAAGATGTTTCTGCCGCAAGTCGTCAAATCCGCGCGCGTGATGAAACAAGGCGTAGCCGTCCTGCTGCCCTACATGGAACAGGAGAAGGACGCGCGGTCCACCGCCGGGCGTATCCTGATGGCGACCGTGAAGGGTGACGTGCACGACATCGGCAAGAACATCGTCGGCGTCGTGCTCGCCTGCAACAATTATGAGATCATCGATCTCGGCGTGATGGTCCCGGCTTCCGAAATCCTGCGCGTCGCCAAAGAAAAGCAGGTCGACGCCATCGGCCTCTCCGGCCTCATCACGCCCTCGCTCGACGAGATGGTGCATGTCGCCGCCGAGATGGAGCGCGAGGGTTTTCATGTGCCGCTGCTGATCGGCGGCGCGACCACTAGCCGCGTGCACACCGCCGTCAAGATCCATCCGCGCTATGTCCGCGGGCAGGCCGTCTACGTCAACGACGCCAGCCGCGCCGTCGGCGTCGTCGGCGCGCTGTTGTCGAAGGAGACGCGCGGGGGCTACATCGAGACTTTGCGCACCGAATACGCCAAGGTCGCCGCCGCCCACGCGCGCTCGGAGGCCGACAAGACCCGGCTGCCGCTGACGAGGGCGCGCGCGCAGGCTTTTCAGATTGATTGGAAGTCCTACGAGCCGACGCGCCCCAGCTTCCTGGGCGCCCGCACGGTCGAGGCGCCTTCGCTGGCGGATCTTGTACCCTATATCGACTGGACGCCGTTCTTCCAGACCTGGGAGTTGAAGGGGCGTTATCCCGCCATCCTCAACGACGAGAAGCAGGGCGCCGCCGCGCGCTCTCTCTTCGCCGACGCCCAAAACATGCTCGCTCGCATCGTGGAGGAACGCTGGTTCGAGCCGAGGGCGGCGGTCGGTTTCTGGCCCGCGTCACGCAAGGGCGACGACATCCAGCTTTATGAGGATGACGAACACGCGCGCCCACTGGCGACTTTCCACTCCTTGCGCCAGCAACTTCTGCGGCGCGACGGCAAGCCCAATGTCGCGCTCGCCGATTTCTGCGGTCCGCGCGATTATGTCGGCGGTTTCGTCGTCACCGCTGGCGCCGAGGAGGAGGCCATCTCCGCCAAACTCGCGGGGCAGAACGACGATTATGGCTCCATCCTCGTCAAGGCGCTCGCCGACCGGTTCGCCGAGGCGCTCGCGGAATACATGCACGCGAAAGTGCGCCGCGACTTGTGGGGCTACGCGCCTGACGAATCGATCTCCCCCGCAAAGCTGGCCGAGGAAACTTACTCCGGAATCCGCCCCGCGCCGGGCTATCCCGCCCAGCCCGACCACACCGAAAAAGCGACGCTGTTCCGCCTGCTCGACGCCGAGGCCCGAACGGGCGTCCGCCTCACCGAGAACTTTGCCATGTGGCCGGGTTCGTCGGTGTCGGGGCTCTATCTCGCGCATCCTCAAGCGCATTATTTCGGCGTAGCCAAGGTCGAACGCGATCAGGCGGAAGACTACGCCGCGCGCAAGGGCCTCAGCGTCGCAGAGGTCGAGCGCTGGCTGGCGCCCGTGCTCAACTATTCCCCGGCCGCGCTACAGGATGCGGCTGAGTAAAGCGCGCATTGCGGATCTCAGCGGTACCAGCAATGACGTTCGCCGCTGCGCGACGAGCAATATTTGCGATGCGGATAAAGTTCGCGGGGCCCGATGCAGGACTGGTAGCGATGATAACCGGAAAGCCCCAGTCGATAACAACCCGCTTCCGCCGTTCCCGCCGCCCCGACGCTCAGAGCTGCAAAGGCGGTCGCCGCCAAAATGATCTTGCGCATGTATCCCCAAAGGTGACGCTGGCCCCCGGCCCGCCCTGTAGACAACTCTAAGAGCGGCTCCGGGTTCCTCATTGCGATCAGTTAGGGGGGACCGCACCACGGTTGCGCAGCCCGGCGATGGTGAACGCCCCGACGCAAAGCGCGCCCGCGATGCAGACGAGCGCCGCGCTGAAGGCGTCGCCCAGCGAATCCAGCGTCGGCGTCGGTCCCGCCCTGGCGAAGAACAGCCCGCCGATCACCGCGACCGACAGCGCCGCGCCGATCTGCAAGGTGGCGCTGACCAGCCCGGAGGCGAGGCCGGACCAGCGCGGATCGACGCGGTCAATCACCGCGCGGATCATGGAGGGCATGGCCGTGCCCTGCCCCAACCCCATCGCCAGCAGCACCGGCTCTAGCCCGAGGCTGGCATGGGCGCGCACCAGCGCCGCAAGCGCCAACATGGCGAGCGCCGTCACCCCCATGCCCGCGGAGGCCGCCAGCGCCCCCAGTCGGGCGGCGGCGACGCGCGCGAATTGCGAGCCGACCAGAAACCCTACGCCAAACGGCAGGAACGCCAGCCCCGCCGTGCGCGCCGAGGCCCCGAGGCCCAGTTCCTCGTAAAGCGGGAAGATCAGGAAGAACGAGGCCATCGAATAAAATACGACGACCGCCGACAGCCCGCGCAACAGGCCGGGTTCGCGGAACGCATGCGGATGCACCAGCGGATTGCCGCCGCGCGCGGCAAGACGAAGCTCGTAGGCCCAGAAAATCGCGCCCAGCACGGGGGAAAGCGCAAGCGCGACGAAACTCCAGACCGGCCAGCCGAGTTCTCGCCCCTCGATCAACGGCGCGACGAGGGCGGTGAGCGCGGCGGCGAGCCAGAACGCGCCGGCGAGGTCGAGCCGCGTATCGGCGTCGCCCTTGCTCTCGGGCAGCCAGACGAGCGCGGCGGGAATGGCGAGCGCCGCGACCGGCAGGTTGACGAGGAACACCGCCCGCCAACCCCACACGCTGCCGTCGATCAGAAGCCCCGCCAGGATTTGCCCGACAATGGCGGCCGAACCGATCATGAAGCCGTAAAACCCGAGCGCCCTGGGCTTTTCGTTCGCCGGAAACAGATGGTGAATCGAGGCCAAAGCCTGCGGCGCCAGCACCGCCGACGCCACGCCCTGAACGAGCCGCCCCGCCACCAGCGCGTCGGCCGACCAAGCAAGTCCGCAAAGCGCCGAGGCGGCGGCGAACGCGCCGAGCCCAATCAGGAACATACGCCGTCGCCCATAAAGATCGCCGAGCCGGCCGCCCAGGATCAGCAACACCGCATAGGCCACCGCATAGCCCGACATCACGCCCTGCAGCGCGGCGGGCGACGCGTGGAGGTCCATGCGGATTGCGGGCAGCGCGACGTTGACGATGAAGAAATCGAGCGGCGGCAGGAAGGCGCCCGTCAGCAGGATCGCCAGCGCGGTCCAGCGACGCGGATCGGGGCGCGTGTGGCCGTCGGCAAGCGCGGAGGTCATCGGCTTTCTCAGGTTCGCATGGGCCAGATCGCGCTGCGAGTCCAAAAAACCAAACGACTTTGGCGACCAAACGCAAGACAAGTTAGAGTGGCCCGGCGAAAGGGACCGCCAATGCAGGAGATCGACATACTCGCCATCAACGCGTGGCTGGCGCAGGCCGGCTTACGCGCCGAGAGCGAGGCGGCGGTGATCGGCGGCTTCGCCGAGCGTTGCGTGGCGGCGGGCGCGCCGCTCGTAGGCGGCCGCGTGCTGGTCGATACGCTGCATCCGCTTTACGAGGGCCGCGCGTTCCATTGGCGGCGGGGCGAAGCGGAAATCGCCGTCATTGAATACGGCGCGACCAACGAGGGCGAGGCCCTGGCGCGCTGGCGCCAGACGCCTTTCTATCGCATGCAGGCGAGCGGCCAGACCCATCTCGTCGCCGCAATTGACGACGCCTCGCGGAGCGGGTTCTTCCAGACCGCGCGCGAGGAGGGCCACACCCATATCGTCGCGCTGGTCGACCGCTTCGGCGAGCGGGGCGGCATCGGCCCGGCGGACTGCCTTTATTCCGCGTGGAGCGCGGATATGGCGTTCGACGAGGCGCATGTCGCAGCGCTGCGTCGCCTTTCCCCGGTGCTGGCGCTAACTCTAAAGGCCGCCTCGCTGGGCCGCATCGCGCATACGCTGGTCGCGACCTATTTAGGCCGCGACGCCGGCGCGCGGGTGCTGTCGGGGCGCATAGCGCGCGGCGTGGCCGAAGAGATCAAGACGGTGCTGTGGTTCAGCGACCTGCGCGACTACACGCGCATCTCGGACGCCGCGCCACCTGAGCAATTGATCCCGATGCTCAACGCCTATGCCGACGTCGTCGTCTCAGCGATCCATCACTTTGGCGGCGACGTTTTGAAGCTGATGGGAGACGGCGTGCTGGCGATCTTCCCCGCCGACGACCGCCGCGCTGCGTGTCAGGCCGCGCTCGCCGCCGCCGCCAAGGCGCGCGAGAAAGTCGCCACGCTCAACCAAACGCGCATGGCGGAAGGCTTGCCCGCGACCGGCTTCTATCTCGGCCTGCACATCGGCCGCGTATTTTACGGCAACATCGGCAGCCGAGAGCGGCTCGATTTCACGGTGATCGGCCCGGCGGTCAACGAAGTGAGCCGCATCGCCTCGATGTGCCGCTCGGTCGATCAGGCGTTGTTGATGTCTTCCGCGTTTGTCGCGGGCCTCGCCCGCGAGCGCAACGATTTCCTGTCCGTCGGCCGCTTCGCCCTGCGCGGCGTCTCCGCGCCGCAGGAATTGTTCACGCTCGACTCGACAGATTAGGCCCTAGGCGGCAGGCAATTTTCGACTCCCAACTTCGCACTCCCCAACCCCTCACGACGCCGCCCGGCGAAACCCGTTCGGCGTGCTGCCGATCTCGCGCTTGAACAGCGCGCACAGATGGCTCTGGCTGGAGAAGCCCGCTCGCAGAGCGATCTCAGCGAGCGGCAGGTCCGTTCCAGACAGCATGTCGCGCACGCGCGCCAGACGGCGCTGCATCACCCATTGCTTGGGCGTCTCGCCAAGCTTCAGCGCAAACGCGCGCTTCAGGCCTCCGGGCGTCAGGCCCGCCGCCTCCGCAAGCGCCTCCACGCTGAGGTCGCCCTCCAGATGTTCGTCGACATAGGCTGCGACGAGCGCCAGCGGCGCGGCTGGCGCGGGCGCGCCCCGTACGCCCCCCAGCGGATAGCGCACCAGACAATGCGCCGCCGCGCTCTCGGCAAGTTGATCGAGATAGCGCGGACTTGTCCGGCGATGCGCCAGCGCGTCGGCGAAGGTCAGACAAATCTGTTCGAGCAGGGGGTCGCTGAACGCCATCGCCGGCTCGAAATGCAGCGGTCGATGGGACGCGCCGAACAGCCGGTCGGCCACCGCCCGCACCATACCGCCGCGCAGATAGATCATGATCACGTCGGCGTCGCCCCAGACGCGGAAATGGGCGGGCGCATGAGACGGCAACAGTGCGATCTGCCGCGCCCGGAATTCCACGACCCTCGGCGTCGCCTCGCCCTCGATTTGACGCGCGATGCGGTTCTCGCCGCGCAGGCAATAGCCAAAGCCCAGATGCGGCAGGGGGGCGAGCCGCCCGCTCCACGCGCGGCGCGACGTGATCGAGGCGAAGGCGTCGCGCCATTCCAGGTCCGCGCTGTCGGCGACGAGGCGGCTCTGCGGCGCAAACGCTATGGCGTGCGGCGTCGCGCGGTCGATCCCGCAGGGAGCGTCCCAGTCGATATCAGTCGTCTCGTCGACAGCCAGGTGCAAATCTGAAACCCTGCACTTCGAATTTTGAAAGTTTGCGATCGAATATTGAAAGACGCAAGCACGTTTGGCAGGCTAACCTTTGCCGCATTGGCGCTGTTCTTGAGCATTTGCTTAAACGCTCGGCGGCGAAGACCAAAATTTGTGCAGTGCAATCAGGGGTACGACATGCCGGATCTGTTCACGCCGTTCAAACTGAAGGACGTCACGCTGCGCAACCGCACGGTGGTGTCGCCGATGACGATGTACCGTTCGGTCGACGGCAAGATGGATGATTTTCACGTAAGCTACCTGGGCGCCCGCGCCGCCGGCGGCTTCGCGCTGGTTTTTCCCGAGCAGATCGCCATCACGCCGGACGGGCGCACGACGGTGCATTGCGCCGGCCTTTACAATGACGAGCAGATCGAGGGCCATTCCCGCGTCTGCGCCATCATCGAGAACTTCGGCGCCGTCCCGGCGATCCAGCTTGGCCACACCGGCAGACGGGGAAGCCAGATCGCGCCGCACAGGGAAGTCAACGAAGTCGGCATGCACAAGCAATTGCCGCCCGACCATGTCGATGGCTGGGAGTGCCGCTCGCCTTCGGCGATCCCCTACGGCACCGGCAGCCACATCTATCCCGTCAAAGAATTGACTGTCGAAGAGATCTTGCCTATCCGGTTGACACCCACACCCACTAGATTTAGCGTTTGGCCATGGATATCCTGGCCCGTGAAGACCTGCCTTTTCGCCTTGGGCTCGACCTCGGCCTTGCCGAAGTGGCCACGTTGCGGCTTGGCGACGTTCTTGGCCTTGGCCTTGCCCGCACCGAGCTGGACGGCGGTG
>JAYVYJ010000292.1:0-2292 GCA_043784465.1 Hyphomicrobiales bacterium | reverse complement strand
GTCGCGACGCGATATTCTCTTCGGACATTTGACGAACTCCCTCGGGGTTGGGATGTCTCGACGCCTGCCGCGGCGTCAAAACAGATCGAAACGCGGATTGCGCGCCCGCCAGGCGCGCGCCTGGGTCTCAATCAACTGCGCTTGCGGGTTCGGGCCCGGCGCGATGGCCGCTTGGCCCAGGACGACCGCCAGCCCGTCGAGCGCGCGCTGGAGGCTGGCTTGCGGCAGTTGAGCGAGCGCCTTTTCCGCCAGAGCGTCGGGATCGTAATTGTCGCCGGCGCGGTTGAGCGAGACCGCCAGCGCCAGAAATTTCGCGGCCGTCGGGCCGTCGGCCTCCATCCGCGCGCGGTCGAGCGCGCCCCAGTAATCTCCCCGCTCGGCGGCCAGCTCGAACCAGCGCGCGGCGGCGCGAATGTCCTTGGAGCCGCCGATCCCGTCGCGCGCCATGCGGGCCAGATTGGTCGGGGCGTAGGGGTGGCCGCCCGCCGCCGCGCGGGTGAACAAAGCGAGCGCCTTGCCGGGCTCGAATTTGCGAGCGGCCCCGCGCAGATAGACAAGGCCCAGATTGTTGAGCGAATAAATGTCTTCCCGCTCCGCGCCCGATTCGTAGAAGCGCACGCCGCGCTCGGCGTCGACGGGCTCGCCCTTGCCATAGAGGAATACGTAGCCGAGTTCGTTCATCGCATAGGTATGGCCAAGCGCGGCGGCGCGAAGCATAAGCGTTAGGCCGGTCTTGCGGTCTTCCGCCACGCCGCGACCATAGAAAAGATTGCGGCCATAAGCGTAGGCGCAATAAGCGTCGCCAGAGTCCGCGCATTGTTTGTAAAAGACATTGGCCTTGACCGGGTCGGCGGGTCCTAGCGCGCCAAACGTTTCGAGGTTGCCAAGCTCCCAGGACGCGCGCGTGTGTTTGGCGGCGGCCGCCTGTTCGATCGCCGTTTTCGCCTCTTCGGTCTTGCCGGAGGCGAGTTTGGCCCGGCCCAGTTGATAGGCGAAACGCGCGACGCCTGGATAGGCGGCGAGCGCCCGCTCGCAGGCGGCGACCGCGCGGGGGGCGTCGATCTCGTTGGGCAATTTGCCGGGGCCGACGCCCTGCAGATCGAGTGGGCTCGCAGCCTGCCGGTCGCATTCGTCGAGCGCGGCCGAAACGGAGATGGTCGCGACGGTCGATTTGGGCGTGGCGAGGGAAAGCGAGAACGCGTCCTTCTGGCCCTCCGAGCCGATCGTCGGCTGGTATTGAAGGCGCGCCAGATCGGCGAAGGCGAATTGCTGGCGCGCGCTCAATGTGCGGTCGCCGAGCCTCAGCACGCCGGAAGCGGGCGCGCGCGCGACGACCACGGCGGGCGCGCCTTCGACCGTGCCCGCGTCGAGCCGCAGCCCCATCGGGCCTACGGCGACGGTGGCGACGAGACTGCGCGCGTTGAGCCGGGACAACGCCGCGCCCGCTGCGACGGCGGCGTCGGGCGTCGCCTTGGGAGCCGACGCGACGGCCGCCGCCTCGACCGCAATCGCGGCCATGCCGTGCGCGCTCTGCGCCCATCGGTCGGTGACGGAATAGGTCATCAGCGAAACGACGCCGGGGGCCAGCCCGCTGGCGTCGAAGGTCAGGCGCTGGAAATCGGCGGCGCTAAGGCCTTGCGCTGCGTCAAGCGGCTTTCCGTCAAGAAGAAGACGTCCCCGGTCGGGCGGTTGGTCGATGTGGATGGCGAGGCCCTCGTCGCTCGAACGGGTCGGCGCCGGGAGGCGAAGCGTCGCACGCTCGCCAGGCGCCGCCGAAACCCGCACCATCGCCGCCACCTTGGGCGCCGGGGGCGCGGGGGTGAGGTAAAGATCGTCGGTCAGGGCCGAGTTCTCCCACGGCACCTGCATCCCGCCGGTGGCGGCGAGCACTTCGCGGCGCACCAGCGTCAGCGCGTGGCGGATTTCCTGATTGGGGGCGGTGATGTGTCGGATCAGCGCCGTGGTGTAGGGGCTCAAGGCGCCCGCGCCGTCATAGGCGACGGCGCCGGGCTCAGTCGAGAACGCGATCAGGCTGCCGACGCCGGTGGTGGCGCGCGCGAGACGGCCTTGGCGTCGGCGCTCTTCAGCGTGTCGCCGATCCAGTAGCGATCGGTCTTGAACGGGTTGTTGCGGCAGGCGTCGAGAAAGATCACCTGAGCGCGGGAATGAACCGCCAGATAGTGGAAAATGTCGCCTATCTTAAATGTCTGTTGCTCGATGTCGTAAGGCGACGAAAGCTTGGCGTCGATGGGCACGATAAAATTGTCGCCGGCGACCTGCACGCCATGGCCC
>JAYVYJ010000291.1:0-10292 GCA_043784465.1 Hyphomicrobiales bacterium | reverse complement strand
GGCAGCGACGCGCCGGTGTTGAAAAGCCCAGGGCCGAAGGCGAAGTTGCAACCGACGGCGCCGCCGCAGGTCCAGCCCGCACCCGCCGTTGCGCTGAGGGTCATGCCTGCCGGAACCGGATCGTTGACGGCGATGCTGGAACCCGGCGCAAACGGATCGCCGTTGTTGGTGACGATGATCGTAAACGTGACCGTCCACATCGCCGTCTTCGGATCGAAGGTGACGGCCCCCGCCGCCTTCTTGATCTCAAGATCGTAATCGGGCGCAGGCGGAGGCGGGGGGGGGCGGCGGCGGATCGACCCCGCCGCCGCCGCCTGTCTGCGGGCCGTTGACGTATTGCGGGTCGCCAGGTGCGCCCGTCTGATTGTTCGCTCCAACGAGGCTTGGCGCGGCGGCGGACTGCCGGGCGCACGGGGCGACGAAAGTGCGGACGCCGCCGACGCGGCCCGTCGCTGTCGGCTCGACGAATTTGTCGTCGAAATCGACGAAATATGAAGTCCACGGCAGCGCCGCGTCGGGCCGTTTCACCGCGTCGAAGGGCCCGACCTGCAAGCCGTCCACCGCCAACGGGCCGCCCGGCGCGAGGCGCTCCCGCAGCGCCCCATTTAGCCGCAGCTTATCGCCCGAGATGAGGATCGAGCCGTCGCAATTCGAAGGATTGAGGGCGCCGTTGGGATCGTAGCCGTAACCGAGCGCTACGCCGCCCGCAGAATTGCGCGCTTCGCCGGCGAAACCGACCGGATATTCCTCGGGGGCGGGCTTCCACAATCCGGGCGACGGCGGATCATTGGACTCCTTGGGCCAGTAGCGCAACACGCGCGGCTGTCCCGGCGCCACGAAGGCGGAATAGTCGTAGCTCGCCACGATCGTCGCACGCTGGGCGAGCAGCATCGCGCCGGTCTGCGAAAACGCGATGTCGGAAACCGGATAGGGACCCGGTTGCGCGGGCGCCTCTACCTCCACGCGCACGTCCCCCGCCGGTGCGCCGTCGGGCAGAAGGGCGACCGATAGAATTTGCGGGCCTTCGATGTTCGATCCGTTGCGCGCGGAATAAAACAGCCGCCCGCCGTGGACGGCGAGCGCCCATACCTGACGTTCGGGCGGGGCGTAGCCCCAGGTCGCGGGATTGCCGGAGTCGAACTTTACGCTGGCTATATTGGGCCGCATGGCCGGATCGAAGGGCGCCGGCGTCAGTTGGACGGCGGCGCGGCCCGTCACGCCGTGATCGTAGGGCGCGCCCATTTCGCCGCCGTCGATGACGGAGAAGCGATGGATCATGCCGGTGTGGAGGTCGGACGCGAAAAGTTGTTTGTGCGCGGAATCGTAGGCGAGATTGCCGAGCGCGGGGCCGGGATTGGGCACGCCGTCGAGCATGACCTTGGCGAAAACGGAGATCGCGCCCGTGACGGCGTCGACTTTGTAGATGCTGCCGGGATCGCCCTGAAGGTCGCCGCCGAATTGCCCCTTCGCCCAACCCACGCCGGGGCCGCCGACCTTCCTGCGCTCGGGCGAACCGTCGCGGTCGCGCGCGACGAGATGAAGACCGAACGCGGAGGTTGCGGAAAGATAGATGTTGGGAGGCGTCTGGTCGTCGAGCGCGACGCCGAAAACCTGGCCCACGTCCCGGGCGAACACGTCGAACGTCTTGCGCGCCGGGAACAACCGCCCGTCCGCGACGAAACCGGGCCGGGCTAAACTCACCACGCGGGCCGCAGGCGCATCGGGATCGATGAAAGTCAGGTCGATAGCGGATTTGTCGGCGCGGCCGGTCCGTTTCGCCTCGGGAACCGCCGTGCCGGAGAACCCCGTGACGACAGCGTCGCCCACTTCGATGCGCAGGGGACGATCCGGATTTTGAGCCCAAGCGAGGGAGGCGCCGAGTTGCAGCCCCAGCAACAGGCATACACTGCGGACGACAGTCCCGAACAAAGGCGTCTCCCCCGGATAGACCAGCCCAGATTGAAGCGGCATTTGCTTTGGCGGCGTGGCCCCGACGGCGGCAGCGTTGATTGACTGTCTGGGGCCGGATGAGCGTCGAGCGGCGAAGGGAAATTTCCCCAGCCAAATGAACATCTACTTGTAGACGGAACGAAGCTCGGCCTTTTCACCTGTGAGTGCAAGTAAATTTTGTCGCGGCTCCAGATTTTCTTCTGGAGGCGCGAACCCATTTGGGACGGCCCTTTGGGTGCGCGGCGCGCTATCGCTTCCGCCATCGCGTCGCGCGCCCTACCGTTGCAGCCTGACGCCAATCAAAGCCGTGTCGGCCTTGTAGCTCGATCCCGGCGTGTTGGAGACGAATTGCTGGTGGGTGAGGCTCGCCTTCAGCACGACCTCGCGCGACAGGTGATATTCGCCCGTCAGACCCAAAGTGTAGCTGTGGTCGCGTTCGGCGATCCCGACATAGCGGTCGGTGGTCAGGCCCGCGTTGAGGCCGAGCTTTATGCGCTGGGTGAAGGCATGGTCGAGGCTGATCGTGTAGGCGCGGTTGATGTCGGTGGACGCGCCGGCCGCGACGGCGTCCTGCAATGCGGTCGCGGTTCGCAGCGTCAGCGTGGTCAGCGCCGTCGGCGCCCAGATCAGCGAGGCGTCGAGCAGCGGCGCACCACCGTCGGGCAGGCGGGGGTCGCGATAGCTGCGCTCCGCGTAACCCAGGCTCGCCTCGCCGCTGAGCATTTCGGAGAACGAGACCCGCAGGCCCGCCTTGCCCGCGACGCCGTCGGAGGCGCGGTCATAGCCCCCGGCGTCGAGCCGCTGGTCATAGACGCGCACGTCGCCGGCGAGTTCCGCGAACGGCTGAAGCGCCTCGCTGAGGCGGTAGCTGGCGCGCAGCTTCAGGCCGTAGTCGGTATGATCGTCGGTGGCGAGGTCTCCGCCGCCGTATTGCACGCGGTCCACCGTGCCATGCAGGCCGAGGGAGACGTCGCCAAGGCGCTGCGTCGCCCCTACGGTCGCGCCATAAGTGGAGACCAGCGCGAGCTTCTGCTGCGCCAAGCCGCCGAGGCCGAGTTGCGAATTGGTCTGGGTGGCCAGCGCATAGCGTCCCTCGGCGTCGAAAGCGAGATCGCGCGACGCGTCGACCCGGTAGTCGACGACGCCCGAGCCGAAGGGCGCGCTGGCGCCGGGGGCCTTGGCGTAGGCGTTGTAGCCAAGCCGGGCCACGCCGGTCAGTTCGTTGCGGCTCCAGTTGGATCGCATCGCGACGCCGACTTCAGTGGTGGACAAGGCGGAGCCGCGCGCGGCGCCGGCCACGCCGAGCGGATTGGAGGCGTAGCCGACGCTTTGCTCGACATAGGGAACGAGGCGCAGATTGCCGGCATAGAAGCCGACGGGATCGAACGGCCGTTCCTCGCGCCGGGGCCGACGGGGCGGGGGCGACGGGGCGGCGGCCAGCGTGGGGCCGGGCGTTCCGGCGAGCGGATCAGGGCCGCCTTTCAGCCCCAGGCGCGCCGCGCGGGGATAGGTCGTCAGCGCCGGCAGAGTTCCGATCTTGCGTTTGGGACGCGGCCGGGCCGGTCGATCAGGTTCGGCGGGCGCGGCCTCGCCCGGGTCGTCCGGCCCGGCGACGACGTCCTGGGGGCCGCGCAGGTCCGGAGGCGCGGTTTGCGCGAGCGCAGACGAGGCCGCCCATGCGGCGCCTACGAGCGCGGCCATCCATACCCGTGATGAGCGCAACGACACTGGCTACCCCTGGCGGCGCTGCGGCCGCGCTGTCCCTTGGGGTAGGCGTTTATGGTTAACGCGAGCCTAACTCGCGTTCGCGCACGCCGGGTGTTAGGGGGGATGGATGATAAAGGATGCTGGCAAGGCGGCGCTGCGGGCGGTGACCATCGAGCGCCAGGGGCTGATGGCGCTGGAGGAGGCGCTGGCGTCTTCGGGGGCGCTTTCGGGGGCGTTGGAGCAGGCGGTGGCGGCGCTGCTGTCGTCGACCGGGCGCGCCATCGTGACAGGCATCGGCAAGTCCGGCCATATCGCGCGCAAGATCGCGGCGACCTTCGCCTCCACGGGCCAGTCGGCGGCGTTCGTGCATCCGGCGGAGGCCAGCCATGGCGACCTCGGCATGGTGCAGAACGGCGACGTCGTGCTGGCGCTGTCGTGGTCAGGCGAAAGCGTGGAACTGGCGGCCATCGTCACTTACGCCAAGCGGTTCAAGATTCCGCTGATCGCGATGACTTCGCAGGACGACAGCGCGCTGGGGCGGCAGGCCGACATCGTGCTGTTGCTGCCCAACGCGCAGGAGGCCTGCCCCAACGGCCTCGCGCCGACGACCTCGACGACGATGCAACTGGCGCTGGGCGATGCGCTGGCGATGGCGCTGCTGGAGGCCAAAGGGTTCACCGCGCGCGATTTCCGCGATCTGCATCCGGGCGGCAAGCTGGGCGCCAAGCTCGCTTTCGTGCGCGACATCATGCATCGCGGCGCGGCCGTTCCTCGGATCGAGGTCGGCCAGCCGATGGCGCAGGCGATCGTGGAGATGACCTCGAAAGGGTTTGGCTGCGTGGGCGTTTTTCGGGCCGACGGGGCGCTGGAAGGTTTGATCACCGACGGCGACCTTCGCCGGCATCTGCGCGGCCAGCGCGGCCTGGATACGCCCGTAGAGCAGGTGATGACGCGCCGCCCGCGCGTAATCGCCCCGGACGCGCTGGTGGCGGAGGCGCTGGAGGTGATCAGCCACAAGATTTCCAACCTTTTGGTGGTGGAGGCGGGCGAGGTTGTGGGGATCGTGCATTTCCACGATTTGCTACGCCACGGCGCCGCTTAAGCAATCTTGCGCCGCCGCCGGGCCTGTGCCAAAAGCCGCGAGCGTCGCTGCCGTAGCTCAGTGGTAGAGCACTCCCTTGGTAAGGGAGAGGTCGAGAGTTCAATCCTCTCTGGCAGCACCATTTATATCATTGAGTTAGCGGAGATTTGCGACTCTGTGGTGGAGTGGTCTAGGGTTCAAATGAACCTTTTTCAGTCAATGATTGCCTGAGCGAGCTGATTTGGAGACGCAAGTCTTCTCTTGAGAATTTAGGGTCGGAGAGCCGAGATACTGAGCGCCAATACGGAGTATCGCTGACCGCAGCGCGGACCCGCGTATGACAGCCGGCGCAGGCTCGGACGCTTGTTCTTGACGCGGTGGGCCTCGCCGAAAGCGTGGGCGATACATTGACCACTCGCGTTTGGCCGACATGCAGTTGACTGCGTGAACTCGCGCCGGCCGCCGACAAAAGCGAGGTGGCAAAAACGCCCACACGCTCAGTTCGGGTTCGGCGTCATCGGCACGGATACGCGCTGGCGTCGCCTTGACCGGCATTGCCCGCCCTTGCTGCCTCCTCAGGGGCGCATATTGAGTCCTTGCGGCAAGCCCGTCCGTCGCTACAGTGCACGCGATATGCGCCGGGGCTGGCGTGATTGGGGCCAAGTTATTGAGCGAGCAATCTCTTTCCGCCTTCATTTGGTCGGTCGCTGACCTCCTGCGGGGCGACTACAGGCAGTCCGAATACGGAAACGTCATCCTCCCCTTCACCGTGCTGCGGCGGCTCGACTGCGTTCTGGAGCCGTCCAAGACTGAGGTGCTGGCGGAACTCGACGAGCGCACGAAGGCGGGGCTGAACCCCGAGCCGTTCCTCCTGAAAAAGGCGAAGCAGAGCTTCAACAACACGTCGCCGCTCGACATGAAGAAGCTGATGGGCGACCAAGACCACATCCGCGAGAACCTGTTCGCCTACGTGCAGAGCTTCTCCCCCTCGGTGCGCGACATTTTCGACCGCTTCGAGTTCGCCGCGCAGATCGAGCGCCTCGCCAAGAACAAGCTGCTCTACATGGTCACGGAGCGGTTCGCCGGCATCGACCTGCACCCCGACAAGGTCAACAACACCCAGATGGGACACGTCTTCGAGGAACTGATCCGCAAATTCGCGGAACTCTCGAACGAGACGGCGGGCGAGCACTTCACGCCGCGCGAGGTCATCCGCCTCATGGTCAACCTGATCTTCGTCGAAGACGACAACGTCCTCACCAAGCCGGGCACCGTGCGCACGATCTACGACCCCACGGCGGGCACGGGCGGCATGTTGTCGGTGGCCGAAGAGCGCCTTACCGCGATGAACACCAAGGCGCGGCTCACGATGTTCGGGCAGGAGCTGAACCCGGCGTCCTACGCGATCTGCAAGGCGGACATGCTCATCAAGGGGCAGGACGTCCGCAACATCGCCTTCGGCAACACGCTGTCGGAGGACGGCCATGGCGGCGAGAAGTTCGACTACATGCTGTCGAACCCGCCCTTCGGCGTCGAATGGAAGAAGGTCGAAAAGGAAGTCCGCAAGGAGGCCGAGGCCCTGGGCTTCAATGGGCGCTTCGGGCCGGGCCTGCCGCGCGTGTCGGACGGCTCCATGCTCTTCCTCATGCACCTGTTGTCCAAGATGCGCCCGGCCACGGATGGCGGAAGCCGCTTCGGCATCGTGCTCAACGGCTCGCCGCTGTTCACGGGCGGTGCGGGATCGGGCGAAAGCGATATCAGGCGCTATGTGCTGGAGAACGATCTCGTCGAGGCCATCATCGGCCTGCCGACCGACATGTTCTACAACACCGGCATCTCGACCTATGTCTGGATCGTCTCCAACCGTAAGCCGGCGGGGCGCAAGGGCAAGGTGCAGTTGATCGACGCATCGAGCTTCTAGCGCAAGATGCGGAAAAGCCTCGGGTCCAAGTGCAAGGAAATGAGCCCGGACCAGATCGAGGACGTGACGCGGCTGTTCGGCGGCTTCGTCGAAGCGCGCCTCGCGACCACCCTCGACAAGGACGGCAAGGAGACGGGCCGCATGGTCGTGCTGGAGGGCGAGGCCCCGCCGGACGCACCGGAGGGCGGCAAGGTCAAGCTCGCGCCGCTGTCGCGCATCTTCCCGAACGAAGCCTTCGGCTATCGCACCCTCACCGTCGAACGCCCGTTGCGCGACGAGAAGGGCAAAATCGTGCTCGGCGCGAAGGGCAAGCAGAAGGGCAAGCCACAACCCGACAGCGCGCTACGCGACACGGAGAACGTACCGCTCGCCGAGGACGTCGGCGTCTATTTCAAGCGGGAGGTGCTGCCGCACGCACCGGATGCCTGGATCGACGAGGAAAAAACCAAGGTCGGCTACGAAATCCCGTTTAACCGGCACTTCTACGTGTTCGAGCCGCCGCGCCCGCTTAGCCAGATCGACGCCGATCTGGCGCAAGTGACCGCGCGCATCAAGGCGATGATCGACGGGCTGGCGGCGTGAGCGGCGAGGTCATCCTCTACAACACCGAGGACGGGCGCACTCAGCTGCGGCTGGAGGTGGTCGATGGCACGGTCTGGCTTTCGCAGGCGGAAATGGCCGAGCTTTTTCAGGCCACCAAGCAGAACATCAGCCTGCACATCCGCAACATTCTGGCCGAGGGCGAACTCGCCGAGGCGGCAACCGTCAAGGATTACTTGACAGTTCAAACCGAGGGCGAGCGGCAGGTTCAGCGCCGCATCACGCTCTATCGGCTGGAGATGGTGCTCGCGGTCGGCTACCGCGTGCGCAGCCCGCGCGGCAGTCAGTTCCGGCGCTGGGCCAGCACGGTGCTGACGGAATATCTCGTCAAGGGTTTTGCGCTCGACGACCGGCGGCTGAAGGAGCCGGCGGGCGGCTGGGACTATTTCGACGAACTGCTGGAGCGCATCCGGGAAATCCGGGCCTCCGAGAAGCGGTTCTACCAGAAGGTGCGCGACCTCTTCACGACCGCCGCCGACTACGACGGCACGACGGAGATGGCGCGGCTGTTCTTCCAGAGCGTGCAGAACAAGATGCTGTGGGCGGTCTGCCGCCGCACCGCCGCCGAATTGATCCTTGAGCGCGCCGACTCGGCCAAGTCCAACATGGGCCTCACCGTCTGGGCGGGGAACCGCGTCCGAAAGGCCGACGTCGCCACCGCCAAGAACTACCTGACCGCGACCGAGGCGCGCGAACTCGATTTGCTCGTCTCCGCCTTCCTCGACCTCGCCGCCGACCGCGCGCGCCGTCGCCAGCAGACGACGATGGCGGAATGGTCCGATTTCATCGGGCGCTATCTCACGTTGGCGGAGCGCGAGGTCTTGACCCACGCAGGCCGCGTCAGCCACGACGCCATGCTGAAAATCGTTGATCAGCGTTACGCCGAGTTCGACACGGCGCGGCGGAGGGCGGAAGCTCAGGCGGCGGAGGTCGAGCACGAACGGGAGATCGAGGCCGAGTTGAAGCAGATCGAGGACAAGGTGACGGGCGCGAAGAAAGCGAAGACGCCGGCGCCCAAAAAGGGCGGCGGGCGAAAGGGGGCAAAGTCGTGAGCTTTCCGCGATACGCCAAATACAAGGACAGCGGCGTCGAATGGCTCGGCGAGGTGCCGGAGCATTGGGCTGTCTGCGCACTCAGTTACCGTTATGACGTTCAGCTTGGAAAAATGTTGGACGAAAAGCGAATTACCGGGGATCACCTCGGCCCGTATCTACGCAACGTCGACGTTCAGTGGGGGAGGATCAACAGCGACGAATTGCCCGAAATGGATTTTCGCGAAGAGGACTTGGTTCGATACTCGCTCAAGACCGGCGACTTGCTGGTTTGTGAGGGCGGAGAGGTCGGACGGGCGGCAGTTTGGCGCGGCGAGCGCGAGCCCTGCTTTTATCAGAAAGCGCTCCATAGGCTTCGGGCCGCCAACCCGAGCAGAGACACCGCTGAATTTGCATTTTACCTCATGGCGGCGGCGTCAGCCCTCGGATTATTCGCACAAGGCGAGGCGAAGACGACGATAGCCCATCTCCCCGCCGAGGCGCTCCGGCGCTATTGTTTGCCGTTTCCTCCGCTTGCGCACCAACATGCGATAGTCGGATTTCTGGACCGCGAGACGGCGAAGATAGACGCGCTGGTGACGGAGCAGGAGCGGCTGATCGGGCTGCTGAAGGAGAAGCGGCAGGCCGTCATCTCCCACGCCGTCACCAAGGGCCTCGACCCCCGCGCGCCGATGAAGGACAGCGGCGTCGAATGGCTCGGCGAGGTTCCGGCGCATTGGAATGTTGCATCGGTCGGATACCGATACGAAGTGCAACTTGGTCGGATGCTAAACGAGGACCGTTCAACCGGAGAAAATATGCGACGCTATCTCCGGGTGTTCGACGTCCAGTGGCACACGATCAACGTCGAGGACCTCCCCTCGATGGATTTTCCGCCTGAGGCTCAAGCTCGCTACAAGCTGCTGCCCGGCGACCTGCTTGTGAATGAAGGCGGAAGCTACGTCGGTCGGTCCGCAATATGGCGAGGCGAAATTGAAGAATGCTATTACCAAAAGGCGCTACATCGACTTCGACCCCTTACGGCATCGGACACAGCTGAGTTCCTCCTGAATGTGATGGAAATGGCCACGCACTCCGGTGTCTTCGTAGCGGCGGGAAATCAGACTACAATCGACCATCTCACAGCTGAACAGCTTCGCGCGCATCGGTTTGCTTTCCCTCCTGTCGAAGAGCAGAGGCAAATCGTCAAAGCCCTGAAAAAATACCTCGAAAAACTGCGGATGCTTTTGGCGGAGGCGGAAGCTGGGACCGTGATCCTTAAGGAGCGCCGCTCCGCCCTCATCTCTGCCGCCGTTACCGGCAAGATCGACGTGCGCGGCCTCGTCGCCGCCGAAGCAGAGGCCGCATGAACGCCATCGCCGAGGGCCGTTCGCTCGAACTCTATTTCATCGAGGGCCGTCCTGACGGTATATTGACGGCGGAGATGTTCAATTGGACCGGCCACGTCGTGATGACGCTGCGCACTCGCCTCCCGGTTGCGCTCGCCCGCAGGTAAAGCCTTTCGGAGTGCATTGAATGTCAACCCTGACGAATGAAGAACGTTTCTTTTTGAGAAGCCAATATATCTCGATTGACGATTTGCTTGATGCCTTCGGCATGAAAACATCGGAAGCAAAAAACAAATTAGAAGAAACAGGACAGCATTTTTATTTCGGCGCGGGTAGGCCCTGCATAGAAGGTGGACATAGGCTTCGATCAAAGGCTGGGCATTGTATTCAGTGTGATACTAGCAGAATTGCTTACACGCTGCGATCAAGTTCAACTGCCATCGTGTATATAGCGGGATCATCCAGCACCAAACTCATTAAGGTCGGCTCATCAACAATGCCTAACGTACGCATTTTGCACCTTTCGCAATTGAGCTACGGCGGTGCGTCGGACTGGGAGCTTCTGGCCTCCGTCCAAACTGAAAAGGCCGGCAGAGTGGAGTACGCCACCCATGCGCGTCTGGCGGAGTTCTCACACTCGGCGACTTATGAGA
>JAYVYJ010000290.1:0-6263 GCA_043784465.1 Hyphomicrobiales bacterium | reverse complement strand
CGGCTTTCAATCAAACATTCGGGATCGTGTGAAATGAGGGGATGGCTGAGGGTGCGGGGGACGCGAAGTCCCCCGCCGATCGCCGCGGCAGGCAGATTTGCGTTTTATCGCCGCGCGTAAAGAGGGTGGGGCTGATCCCAGAGCAGGGACGTCCTCCTCTTCACGCTACGCCTCGTTGACGGAACGATAGCGCCGTGCGCGCGATCCCTTCCTCGAAGGGCGTCGCGTCGGCCCAGAAGCGCGCGGCGAATTTCGAATAATCGACGCGATACGGCCGGTCCCACTGGAACTTCATCTCGACGAACTCGCCCATCAACGGGTTGACGAGCCCCATCGCCCGCAGCGCCCAGAACGGCAGCGCGCGGATTTTCAGCGGCGCACCCAGCGCCGCCGCGCCCAGCCCCAGCACTTCGCGAGGGCGCAGCGTCGGCGCGCAGGGCAAATGCCAGGCTTGGCCGTAGGCGTCGTCGGGCGCGTCGAGCAGGCTCACTACGGCGCGCGCGAAATCGGGCACGTAGGCGATGTCGTGAGGCGTTTCGACGTCGTTGAACCACATCGCGGGCTTACCCCGCGCAAGGGCGCCGAGCCCCGTGTCGCCCAGAACGGAGAGTCCTACCCCCGGCCCATAGAAATCAGGCCCCCGCAAGGCCGCGAACTTCACGCGGCCCGAAGCGCTCGCCACCTGCCATACCCGCGTCGCCGCAGCGCGCGCGGCAGGCTTCAGCCCGACGTTCGTGAGCGCCATGGATTCGGTCAAGGGCGTCGTCTGCGGGCCGTACATATACAGGTTGTCGACGAACACGACCCGAGCCCCGGTTTCGGCGGCGGTCTCCACGACATTGTCGATGATCTTGGGCCACATCTCGCGCCACAGCGCGCCCGAATAGGGCAGCCCGACAGCCAGCACGATCTGCGCCGCCCCTCGCGCGGCGACGCGCAGCGAGGCGCTCCGCTCGACGTCGCAGGGGATGAACGGGATCGCCTCAGGCAAAGTCGCTGGAGGCTTGCGTTGCGCGACGGAGACCTGCCGCCCAAGCGCTGCGAGCCGCTCCGTCGTAGCCGCCCCCACCGGACCGTAGCCGATCACCAGAACCTTGTCGTTCATCGAAGCCTCCTTGATCTCGCCGCCAAGACATAAGGATCTCGCCGCCAAGACATAAGGCGTAGTTGACCATGATGGAAATGCATAGTTATGATCTCCGTCATGCGTGAAGTGAATTTAGCGGGAGTCGATCTCAATCTCCTTCCTGCGCTGGAGGCCTTGATCCGGCGGCGCAACGTGACGCGGGCAGGCGGGGACGTCGGGCTTAGCCAGCCCGCTATGTCGCGGGCGCTGGCGCGGCTCCGCGATCTGCTCGACGACCCTATCCTGGTCAAGACGCCGGGCGGCCTCACTCCGACCGCCCGGGCCAGGGCGCTGCTGCCGCAACTGGTCGGCGCGCTCGACCGGCTCGGCGAGGCCCTGCGTCCCGGCGGCTTCGACGCCGCTGCGCTGGAGCGCACGTTCTGCCTGGCCTCGACAGATGTGCATTCTCTCCTTCTGGGGCCGCCTTTGCTGGCGCGGCTGCGGGCGCTCGCCCCGCGCGCAGGCCTGCGTTTCGAGCCTATCGCGGCCGATGTGCGCGACCGCGTCGAGGCGGGCGACATCGACGTCGTCTTCGCCATCGCAAGCGCGCCCTTGCCTCCCGGCGCCCTTAGCGAAACCCTCGCCCAAGACCGTTTGGCGCTCGCGCTGCGGCGCGGCGCGCGACGGGGCTCAGGCCCGTGGACGCTGGAAGAATACGCGGCGCGCGAGCACGTGACGGTTTCGATCTTTGGCGACCGGCAGTCCGAGATCGACGCCGAACTCGGGAGGGCCGGCCTCGCGCGACGCATCGCCTTTACAACTCCGCATTTTCTGGGGGCGTTGGCGGCGGTGGGGGCGACCGATTGCGTGACGACATTGTCGGGGGCGCTCGCACGCCGCTTCGCGGACGCGTTTAATCTGGAACTGCACGTGCCGCCGTTGCAGGTCACCGCCTTCCAGACGACGATGGCCTATTCCGCCGCCCGCGCCAACGATCCCGGTTCCGCCTGGCTGCGCGCGCGGCTGCGTGAGGCCGCGGCGGAGGCCTATGGGAACAGCGGCTGATACGCAGCGGCCACAGGCGGATGGGGCCGGGGACGCTTCAGGACAATCGCAAACCCCCGCGTTTGCGCGCGACAGCGTTTGGGCGTCCCGATATACAGGGCCTTCAGCATGTGGAGGGGGTAGGTTTGTCCGCAATGGTTATCGACGGCGTCGCCGCCGCCGACGCGACTCTTGCGCGGGTCGCGGAAGCCGCCCGCGTCCTGCGAGCCCAGGGCGTGCGGCCCGGCCTCGCGGTGGTGCTGGTCGGCGCGGATCCGGCGAGCCAGGTCTATGTCGGCGCCAAGGGCCGGGCCGCCAGCCAATGCGGCTTCCACTCCCTCCAGCACGATCTGCCCGCGACCGCCACGCAAGCCGATCTGCTGGCGCTGGTCGGAAAGCTCAACGCCGACCCCGCGATCCACGGCGTTCTCGTCCAGCTTCCGTTGCCCCGGACAATCGACGCCGCGCGCGTTCTGGAAGCCATCGACCCCGCCAAGGACGTCGACGGCTTCCACCCCGTCAACGTCGGCCTGCTCGCCTCGGGGTCGATCGAGCGCGCGTGCGTCCCGTGCACCCCGGCAGGTTCGATGATCCTGCTCGACCGTGCGGCCGAGGCGCTCGGGCGCTCGCTGGCGGGCGCCGAGGCGGTGGTGATCGGGCGTTCCAACATTGTCGGCAAGCCGATGGCGCAGTTACTGCTCGCGCGCGACTGCACGGTGACCGTGGCCCACTCGCGCACCCGCGATCTGAAAGACGTCGCGCGCCGAGCGGACGTGCTGGTGGCGGCGGTGGGCCGGCCTGAAATGGTGCGCGGCGACTGGATCAAGCCGGGCGCCATCGTCATCGACGTGGGCGTCAACCGTCTCCCCACCCCTGAGAAGGGCGAAGGCAAGACGCGCCTCGTGGGCGACGTCGCCTATGGCGAGGCTTTGGCCGTGGCGGGGGCGGTCACGCCGGTTCCAGGCGGCGTGGGCCGCATGACCATCGCGATGCTGATGGCCAATACGCTGAAGGCGGCCGCCCGCGCGCATGGCCTTTCAGCGCCGCAGGTCTGAAGGCGATGGCGTTCGTATAAGGCGCTTCTTAAGCCTTTCGGCGCGTTGCGGCCCGAGCCGCTTTCTGGCAAACACCGCCGCGAAGCGCGGGGGACGCGCGGAAGAGAACATAAGTTTCGGGGGCCGAACGCTATGGCTTTAGGGCTGATTATTTTGTGCGGCGTGCTAGCGCTCGTCTACGGCGGCGTAACGATCGGGCAGGTGATGGCCGCCCCCGCGGGTTCGGCCAGAATGCAGGAGATTTCCGGCGCCGTGGCCGAGGGCGCGCAGGCCTACCTGAAGCGCCAGTATCTCACCATCGGCGTCGTGGGAATCGTCGTTCTCGTCGGCCTTGGCTATCTGCTCTCCTGGGATGTCGCGATCGGGTTCGCGATCGGGGCGATTCTCTCCGGCGCCGCTGGCTTCATCGGCATGAACGTTTCCGTCCGCGCCAACGTGCGCACGGCGCAAGCGGCTAGCGAATCGCTGGCGGGCGGGCTCGACATCGCCTTCAAGTCGGGCGCGGTGACGGGCATGCTGGTGGCGGGCCTCGCGCTGCTCGGCGTCTCGGTCTATTTTCTCGTGCTGACCGGCCCGATGGGCCATGCGCCGGGTGACCGCGTCACCATCGACTCGCTTGTCGCGCTGGGCTTTGGCGCTTCGCTGATCTCGATCTTCGCGCGTCTGGGCGGCGGCATCTTCACCAAGGGCGCGGATGTGGGCGCCGATCTCGTCGGCAAGGTCGAGGCTGGCATCCCCGAGGACGATCCGCGCAACCCCGCGACCATCGCCGACAATGTCGGCGACAATGTCGGCGATTGCGCCGGCATGGCGGCCGATCTGTTCGAGACCTACGCCGTCACGGTCGTGGCGACCATGGTGCTGGGCTCGATCTTCTTCGCCGCCGGGCCGATGCTGTTGCCCTCGATGGTCTATCCGCTGGCGATCTGCGGCGCCTGCATCCTGACCTCCATAGCCGGCGTCTATTTCGTCAAGCTCGGCGCCGACAATTCGATCATGGGCGCGCTTTACAAGGGCCTCATCGCGACCGGCCTGCTCTCCATCGTCGGCCTCGCCATCGCCACCACGGCCATCGTCGGTTGGGGACCGCTAGGCGACGTTGCGGGCAAGTCGGTCACCGGCCTCAACCTGTTCTTCTGCGGCCTCGTCGGCCTTGTCATCACGGGCCTCATCGTGGTGATTACCGAGTATTACACCGGCACCGGCAAGCGCCCCGTCGTCTCCATCGCGCAGGCCTCGGTGACCGGTCACGGCACCAACGTCATTCAGGGCCTTGCGATGTCGCTGGAATCGACGGCGCTGCCCGCGCTGGTCATCGTCGTCGGCATTCTGGCGACGTTCCAGCTTGCGGGCCTCTACGGCACGGCCATTTCGGTGACGACCATGCTCGGCCTCGCCGGCATGATCGTCGCGCTCGACGCCTTCGGCCCGGTCACGGACAACGCCGGCGGCATCGCGGAAATGGCGGGCCTGCCCAAGGAGGTGCGCAAATCGACCGACGCGCTCGACGCCGTGGGCAACACCACCAAGGCGGTGACCAAGGGCTACGCCATCGGCTCGGCGGGTTTGGGCGCGCTCGTTCTGTTCGCCGCCTATTCCAACGACCTCACCTATTTTTCGGCCAACCCTGACAAATTCCCCTATTTCAAGGATGTCCACGTCTCGTTCGATCTGTCCAACCCCTATGTCGTCGCCGGGCTCATCTTCGGCGGCATGATCCCCTATCTGTTCAGCGGCATCGCGATGACGGCGGTCGGCCGCGCGGCGGGCGCCGTGGTGGTCGAGGTGCGCCGCCAGTTCAAGGAGATGCCCGGCATCATGGCGGGCACGCAGAAACCCGATTATGCCCGCGCCGTGGACATGCTGACCAAAGCGGCGATCCGCGAGATGATTATCCCCTCGCTGCTGCCGGTGCTGGCCCCTATCGTCGTTTATTTCGGCGTTTTGTTTATCTCCGGCGACAAGGGCAACGCGTTCGCCGCGCTCGGGGCCTCGCTGCTCGGCGTGATCGTCAACGGCCTGTTCGTCGCGATCTCGATGACGAGCGGAGGCGGCGCGTGGGACAACGCGAAAAAGTCGTTCGAGGACGGTTTCGTCGACCGCGACGGCGTCAAGCATTTCAAGGGGTCGGACGCTCACAAGGCCTCCGTGACCGGCGACACCGTGGGCGACCCCTACAAGGACACCGCGGGTCCCGCCGTAAACCCGGCGATCAAGATCACCAACATCGTCGCGCTGCTGCTGCTGGCGATTTTGGCGCATTAGGCGCGATAAAGTTAGAGCGCGATGCGAAACAGGGCGCCTATCTGTCCGGCGCCCTGTTTCTTTCTGGAGGAAATGTTCTCCGCAGGGCGTTTTGGGCCCTGGTCCTCCGCCGTAGGTTCAGGCCCAAGGTGTACTTGTTCGGGAGCCGCCGTTGCCGCCCGCAAGCAATGACGTAGCGTCCGACCGGGTCGCCTATGCGCTGGCCACTCCGGATGTGGACAGTTCCGACCTGCAGGTGCTCGCACCCTATTTCGTGGCGCTGATGCTGCGCAATGTCGCGAGCGCGGGTTTCGTGTTCGAGCATCCGCCCGGCTCCCGGCGGCTTTCCGTTCCCGGCTGCATTCTCGCTTCCCCGAGCTATCCAGCCTCCACGCCAGGCGTCGATCAGGACTACGTTTTCAACTGGACCCGCGACGCCGCCTTTGCGGCGATCGAGATCGCCTACGCCCCTCTGCCGCGCATGACGGGCGGACAGCGCAACCTCATCGACTACGCCCGCTTCGCAAGGCGCTGCGCAGACGCGGCGCGCCCGACGCTGGCGCACGCCGCCTTCACCATCGACGGCGAGGCGCGGCCGAACTGGTCTGAGCAGACGGACGGCCCTGCGCTGCAAACCCTGGCGCTGCTCGCCGCCTACGATCGGCTCGATCCGTCGACGCAGGACGACGTGCGCGAGCTCATGGGCAGAAACGTCGATTTTCTTCTCGGCGTCTACAGGTCGAAGACAAAAAACATCTGGGAGGAGCATGACGGCTACAGCTTCTTCGCGCGAGCGGCGCAATTACGTTGCTTCCGCGAGATCGCAGGCAATTTCATCGGCGTCCCCGTTCCTG
>JAYVYJ010000289.1:0-4419 GCA_043784465.1 Hyphomicrobiales bacterium | reverse complement strand
CGTCCACGCCCTGCTCTGCAAGGTCGAGCGCGATCTCCGCGCCCGAATTGCCGAACCCGACCACGAGCGCCCGCCCGCCCTTGAACGGCGCGGCGCTCTGGTAAGCGCTAGAATGCAACAGCGTGCCCAGGAACGCGTCCATCCCCGGCCAATGCGGCATATGAGGAAAATCCGCCCAGCCGGTCGCGACCACGACGATGGGCGAGGTAAGCGTTTCGCTTTTCGTCTCGACCGCCCAGCCGCGATCCGTCTTGCGGATCGAACCGACGTCGGCGCCGAATTTCGGCTTCAGATCGAATTCATTTGCGTAAGTTTCAAGGTAACGGACGAAATTCGCGCGCGAGGGATAGCGTCCATAGCGGCGCGGAATGGGCAGGCCCGGCAGGCCGGAATGGCGGCGCGGCGTGTGGAGATGCAGGCGGTCGTAATGGCGCCGCCAGGCGGCTCCGACCTCGCTCGACTTTTCCAGAATGACCGGCTGCAACCCGCCCGACTTGAACCTTTGGGCGGCCGCGAGCCCTGCCGGCCCCGCGCCCACCACAATCGCCTCCACCGCCGCCATACGTCCCCCGCAGAAGTTCATGCAAGTTAAGGAAACGTAATTCCAACACGGGGGCAAGCGGTTTAAACAAACTTTTCAAGTTTTCGTTAACGCCTACGCCAGTTCCGCTTCGAGGAAACGCAGCGCCTCCGCCTCAGGCACGTCCTTGGCCACAAAACATTCTCCGATGCCGCGCGCCAGAATGAACGTGAGCCGGCCGCGCTCCACTTTCTTGTCCTGCCGCATCGCCTCCAACATCACGCCGGGCGTGGGGACAATGCCGGTTATGTCCTGAATTCGAGTCGGCAATCCGGCGGCGGTCAGATGCCGCTCGACCCGCACCACGTCCTGTCCCGAGCAATAGCCGAACGCCTGCGAGAACCGGAACGCCAGCGCCAGCCCCACCGCCACCCCCTCGCCATGCACGATGACAGCGGGATCGTAATGGGCGAGCGCCTCCAGCGCATGGCCAAACGTGTGGCCCAGGTTGAGCAGCGCCCGCGCGCCTTGTTCGGTCTCGTCGGAGGCGACGACGCGCGCCTTGGCCGCACACGAGACCGCCACCGCCTGCGCCCGCTCCGGGCCGCCCGCGAACACGTTGACCCTGTTTGTCTCCAGCCATTCGAAAAAAGAATAGTCGTCGATCAACCCATATTTGACGACCTCCGCATAGCCGGCGCGAAACTCGCGGCTTGGCAGCGTGGCGAGCGTCGCCAGATCCGCCAGCACGAGGCGGGGTTGATGGAACGCGCCGATCAGGTTCTTGCCGAGGGCGGAATTGATGGCGGTCTTGCCGCCGACGCTGGAATCGACCTGCGCCAGCAGGCTCGTGGGAACTTGCACGTAATCGACGCCGCGCCTCAGCGTCGCCGCCGCAAACCCCGCGAGATCGCCGATCACGCCGCCGCCCAGCGCGATCACGACGTCGCGCCGCTCGATGCGCGCGCCGATCAGCGCATCGCTCACGAAGGCGAATTCGGCGTAGGATTTCGTGGTCTCGCCCGGCGGCCGGACGATGGCCTGCGATTCGACGCCCGCCGCCGCGAGGCTATCCTGCAAGGGCTTGAGCCAATGTGCGGCCACGTTCTCGTCGGTGACGATGGCCGCGCGCGCGCCGGGAAACAGCGCGGCGACGCGCGGCCCGGCCTGCGCGATCAGCCCCTCGCCGATTAGAATATCATAGCTGCGCGGCCCCAGATCGACGCGCACCGCGCGCGCGCCCTCCTTTCGGGCGCGTCCGCGCCGGTCCAGCGCGGCCAGAATCTGCTCGACCACCGATTCATGCAGTCCGTCGCCCGCCTCGACCGCGATATCGGCCAGCGCATAGACCGGATTGCGCTCCTCCAGCAGCCGACGCAAGGTGGCTTCCGGGTCGGCCGTTTGCAGGAGCGGGCGGTTGTTGCGTTTGCGCACGCGGCGCGCCAGCACCTCGACATCGGGCTTGATCCAGACCGAGACGCCGCTCCGCGCGATGCGTTCGCGGGTCGAGGCGTTCATGTAGGAGCCCCCGCCCGTGGCGATCACGCAAGGGCCGGTCTCCAGCAGGCGCGCAATGACGCGCCGTTCGCCGTCGCGGAAATAAGGCTCGCCGAACTTGTCGAAAATCTCGGGGATCGTCATGCGCGCGCCCGCCTCGATCTCCTCGTCCGTATCGATGAAGCGCAGGCCAAGCCGGGAGGCCAGCCGCTTCCCCACCGAGCTTTTGCCGGCCCCCATCATGCCGACAAGCACCAGCGAACGCCCGTCGAGCGCGTGCAGAGCGGAGGTAAGGGCGTCGTCGGTCATCTCGAAAATCATCAGGAGGCGCGCCTGCCTAACGGAGTTTCGCGAACGCCGCCAGTCGGCTTGGATGGCGCCGAGGGGCGCCTTGTGCGTTTCGCGGCGATGCTGCTATAGCCCCCACCGCGCCGGTTCGCTGGCAAAGGCCTCGTGGCGGAGTGGCTACGCAGAGGACTGCAAATCCTTGCACCCCGGTTCGATTCCGGGCGAGGCCTCCAAGATGGCCGCCTTCGGCGCCAAGCTCAATTTTGCCTCTCGCTTAGCGTTTCGGCCCGCGATGGCGCTGGACCGGAGCGCGTTGCTGCTGGCCTTCCGGGCGTGACGGATCGCCGGCTTTCGCAGAGGAGGAGGCGGCGAGCCTTTCTTGATCGGGGCCACCGCGATTGTAAGCGAAAAAAATTGAACGGCGGGCGCCCGGAATTGGTGGCGCGGAGTTGAACTCTGTGGGTCGTGGACGCCTTTTGGCCTGTCCCGCAGCGGAGGGAAAACGCCATGATGCTTTCAAACAACAGCCTGCTCGTCATCCTGCTCGTCGGAATCGTAGCGGGATGGCTCGCGGGTCAAGTCGTGCGTGGCGGCGGATTCGGGCTTATCGGTGATCTCATCGTCGGGATCGTGGGCGCGTTTATCGGCGATTGGCTCCTGCCACGGCTGGGAATTCATCTTGGCGTCGGTTTGACCGCGCTTATCGTGGACGCGACGATCGGCGCCATCGTGCTGCTGCTCATCTTGCGACTTGTGTCGGGCGGCGGCTTTGGCGGCCGGTGGAGTTCGGGATGGCGCGGCGGCCGGCGATGGTAGGTCGCCATGGCCCCGCGCTCGTGTTTTGGCCGGGCTGCGCGGGTCCGGCGCCTACGACGCGCGAACAAGATTATCCTTTTACCAGCAAGACGATCCCTTAAATTGCGATCATGAAGGCTGCGAAGAACCCTTCGAGTTCGTCATGAGCGTCGAGCGGCAGGACATGCGCGACATATTGGTCGGGCCGCACGACCACGATCGCCCCTTCGCGCGCGATTGCCCGCGTCTCGAAGATATCCAAGCCAGCCTTGAAGTCGGGACAGAAAGTCTTTTCGTAATCGATGAGGCCGAGTCGACCTTTTCGCGGGCGCAACAACGACGGTGTCGCCTCGAACGCGACCTCGCGATGCGGCTGCTGGAGAACGGCGCGCACGTCGATGACGCTGTCGCGGTCCGCTTCCGACTTGGTGTAGCGCGGCAGCCAAGAGGTTTCGAGGAACGCGCAGAGCCGGGCGAGACGCGAATCCGGCGCCGCGACGTCGGCGCGGTCGGCGAAAAGGAACAACCTCCAGCGCCCGTCGGCCTCGATGCAATGGCCAAGCGGCATCGGCATCGCGTCGGCCAACCGCACCACAGGCGCGGAATGAAAGCGCCGCCCTATGGGAAAGCCTTGGGCCCGTCGCTGATGCGTCGGAGGTCCGCACAGCGCGGAGCGCGGGTAATGCGTTTCGACTCCGGCGGTGAAACGCAGATGCCTGACGAAATAGCGCTGGAACTCCTGCGGATCGACGCCGTCCCAAACGCCCGCGCCCCTGGGCCGCGCCGAGAACATCGCCGCCCATTCCCGGTCGAAGTCGATCAGCGCCTGGGCGACGGCGTGGCGCTCCTGCGAGTAGGAACGCAAAATTCCTGCGTCGGCCTGTCCCCGCCGTACGGCGGCTATTTTCCAACCCAGATTGAAGGCGTCCTGCATCGACACGTTCATGCCCTGGCCGGCTTTGGGGCTATGGGTGTGACAGGCGTCGCCCGCAATGAAGACCCGCGGGTCGCGCGCCGCCGTCGCGTCGTCGAAAGCCTGCGTCAACCGCTGGCCGATCTCATAGGTCGACCACCAGACGACCTCCTTCACATCGAGCGTGTAAGGCGCTAGGATGCGTTGCGCCGCGGCCACCAGCTTTTCCGCGTTCAGATCGAGGCTGGAAACACGCGCGCTGTCGCTCAGCTTCTCCAGTTCGATGTAAATGCGGAACAGATATCCGCCTTCGCGCGGTATAATGAGGGCGCTGCCCTCGTTCCCCGACTGGATCGCCGCCTTGAGCCGCACGTCGGGAAAATCCGTGACGGCGAGCACGTCCATC
>JAYVYJ010000288.1:0-4583 GCA_043784465.1 Hyphomicrobiales bacterium | reverse complement strand
TTCTTGTTTCCGGTCGGTAAAGCCGCCTTCCCCTGCGCCGCGCCTCAGGATGGCGGCGACCTGCTCGGCGGCCCATTTTCCCCCGCGCGCCGTCGCAACACCTCGGCGTTCAACTCGGCGGCCCTAGTCAGGCCGCGCGGCGTTGGTGCTCGCCGATACGCTTGGCGATCTTGGCGATAGTCGCCCGCGAGCATCCCGTCGCCGACTGGATGGCGGACCATGACATGCCGGCCCTTAGCTGGGCGGCGATCCCCGCGTTCCTGGCGGCGTTCTCGGGACGGCCACGATATTTCCCCTCGGCCATTGCCTTGGCCTGCCCTTGGGCTTGGCGCCGGCGGCGATCCTCGTAATCCTTTCGGGCGACGGCGGCGAGAACGTCCAGCATCATCTCGTTGACGGCGGTGAACATGCGGGCGGTGAAGTCGTCGCCGGTGTTCGCCAGCATCCAAGACGTGGGCAGATCCAGCGCGACGACGCGCACCTGTTTCGCGTCCAGCGCGGCGCGCAACTTACGCCAGTCGCCATGGGTGAGACGGGACAGGCGATCAACCTGTTCGATCAGCAGCACGTCGCCGGGACGGCTATCGGCGATCAGGCGGAAAAGTTCCGGGCGGGCGAGCTTCGCGCCGCTTTCATTCTCAACGTAGGTTCCCGCGACGGTGAGACCGCGCTCGGCGGCGAACGCCTCGATCTGGGCGCGGGCGCGGCTGGCGTCTTGTTCGTCGGTGCTGGCGCGGAGATAGGATCGGGCGAGCATGGCGGGAAACCTCAGTTGGTTTTGAATGGTTTCTTTTTATCAGTTCGTTTTGAATGATAAAACCATATATTTTGAACCAGCCTTTTGTTGGTTCCCTTAGGGTATACCCTAAACGACAGGGCGCGCCATGCGTGCTCCAAAACACCCACACCGCGCGTTTGCGCACTTCAGCTGAAACTTTCCTCGTCGTTTTGCGCGATGGTGACGCTCATTTCTGAGAGCGACTTCCGACGTAGGATCCGCAAAGCGTGGCTCAAGACTTGCCTCACGGGGATGCAGAAGCTATGGCCTGAAACGATGAAATGGTGTGAAAACGACGCGTCGGCTATGTGTACGGCCTATCCGGAACAAAACCGCAGTCGAAAGAGTCGACGCGGCCGATGAAGTTCGCGGCGAAAGTTTTGGGGAAAGTAGATAGTCGTGCGCGGCTACGCTCAGACCCGGCAAAGAGCCAAATCCTCTACCCACAAGCGCGGCATCGTCGCACACCTCAAAGCCACGCCGCTCGATCTACGTTGTAAGACCAGCGCAAGAGGGGGTTCAATAATGCCGAATTTAACCGACAAAGCGCCTATAATGTCGCGATACATTGTGCCTGCGGCCTTCGTATTAAAGAAATTAGGAGTGCATATTTCTCAGCTGAAAGATAATCGTGTTGCCGTATCTGTTGACGCACTGAAACAACTGATTGCAGAAGCACTGATGTTGTCAAATATAGATGAGGATGATTATGTTTCATTACATCCGGATGTCCGTGGCGCAATATTAGCTGGAGAAATCCATTCTGGTATCGATCACTTTGTCCGAGTCGGCTATTATGAAAACCGATTGCCAGGGCCACTGTCTTTCGATCCAATATGGTATCATACACATTATTCTGATATAGCATCACGCTTTACTCGAGACGAGGAGAATGAAATGCGCGAACATTTCTTTGCGAAAGGGTATTTCGAAGGGCGATCTGGCACAGAAGAAGATTTTCATCTCTTACAGAAATGGACCGACGTAAGTCGTTGATCTATATTCACAGGTGTAAATTGACAGATTCTTCATATATTCGAAATAATTTGCCTCAAATTGTAAATAAGCGAGCCATTTTTACTATCGTTTCCGCGAATTATATTGGATTTGCTGCAACTCTTATGCAATCCGTTCGTGAACATCATCCAGAAGTTGATAGATATATAATACTTTCCGATGCTATGCACAAATTTACTGATATAGACGTTGCAGCAAACGTTATATCTTGCGATCAAATGAATATTGTCAATATTGAAAATATGAAAATATGGTATACAGTCATAGAATTTAATACTTCGATTAAGCCATATTCTTTTCTGTATTTTTTTGAGCAATTTAAATACACTGAGATATGTTATATTGACCCCGACATTTTATTACTGCAGCCGTTGCGTGAGGTGTTCTGGGCCTTGAACGATCATTCCTGCGTACTAACCCCCCATATGATGCATCCGTTGCAGGACGGCAAAGAACCATCGGATCTAACTATCATGAAGTCCGGGATATATAACCTAGGGTTTCTGGGATTGAAGAACGACGGGGACGCCCTACGACTTTGCCGATGGTGGGCTGACCGTTGCTATGATGGATGTCGGGTAGATATTCCAGGAAACCGCTTCACCGACCAAAGATGGATGGATCTGGCGCCGGCCTTCGTATCCCGACCCTACATTTTGCGGCATCCGGGGTACAATGTTGCCTATTGGAACCTTGCGCAGCGCACGGTCAGCTATGCTGACAACGCAGGATGGCAGGTCGACGGGGAGCCGTTGGTATTCTTCCATTTCAGCGGAATAAAGCCCGACGATATAAATGTGTTCTCTAAACACACAAATCGCTTCGTCAGCGGTAGTCTCGGCGTCGTGGAGCAGCTTTGCAAGCAATACCGGGAGCGCGTACTCGAAAACAAATGGAAAAAATACAGTACTATTCCTTATGCCTTCGGCGTTTTCGCCAACGGTCGACCGATCGACGATGCAATGCGGCACTGGATCTCGCGGATTATTGAGGAAGGCCTCGTCGATAAGAACATTCCGGTCTCCCTACATTCAGATTTTTTTGACGAGGTTGACGAGTTCGCGCTTGAAAGAGGCGCTCGGTTAACGCGATACATGCATCAGTTCTGGCTCGACAGAAAAGATTTGCGCAACGCATTCGATATATTCCTTCCGGAGGGGTTGTCGAAATATTATAAGTGGTTCACGAACGACGAATATGTGCGTAAGACCGTCGATGGCCGGACGCTCTTCGCAGTCGAGAGTTTACACGCTGGCGGCGGTGGGACGTCAAAATCAAGAGCGACGCGTAGAATGCCGCCTTGGACGCCGATTTCGACACATTCTTGGTCGGGTAGCGCCAAGCATGTATTCGAATTTCTTTCCAACGATGTTGTGGCGACGTTGCCGAAAGCCGTATTGCGTGTGCCGCGAATGGCAGCCCTGCTTTGGGAGATCCGGCAAGATCTTAATCAATATTTTGAATTGAATTCGGTGGAGTCGATCAAGCAGTACCTCGTTTGGTTTATGACAGACGGCGCCCGTCAGGCGGGCCTCAATTTATCAGTCCTGACTTTCGATTTCATTGCCGAATTTACGGCAGTGTCCGACCTGACGGAGTTTTATGGCGACGTACCGCTGACCGATGGTTTGTTGATGTCCCGCAAGATCGGTTTGGGCCGCACCCTACCGGCTTGGGAGAAGTTTCCTGTCGAGAAGACCAGCCGCATCTCGCATGGCATATGGTTCTCGATGACGGCTCCGCATTTGTTCACCTGGCCGGAGGCGCTCGTGCGCGGCGTATTGGATTATTTTAGAAAGCCAACGAAGATCTCCTTAGACGGCTATCCGCTCAACCGCGCGACGATCGGAATTTGGGAGGTCAGACCCGACCTCCAGTCGACATATATATTGAACACCCGCGAAGGCGTGGCAAAATATGTATTTTGGTTGTTGATATTCGGGCTTCAGGAACTTCGCATCGACATCAATACGCTCGACCCTGATCTGGCGGCGTTTTTGGGTACGAACTCGCTTAAGTATCCGAAGCTGGAACGCATTCTGGAGTTGGTTTACGATGATCGTCCTGACGTGCGGGAGAAATTCGACGTCGCGACCTACGAGGGCGCCGAGGCGTTCCGGAAATGGAGCGATTACCGCCTCCAAGCGGAATATGACGGCGCCCTGAAATGGCTCGATTCTCCGCGGTCCGCCGTGGGGCCCAGACAAAACGCGGTCGAGCGCATTGAGGTCGTTCTGACGGGATACTGGCGGGTCTCTTCGGGAAGGGGCGAAGACATCCGCTGCACGGCCCAGGCGCTTCTTTCGATTGGATTCCGCGATTTCATCGTGTTCGACATTGAGACCGGCGGGCTGTTCGACGCGGGAGGCGCGCCCTTCGGCGGTGCGGCGGGTGTCGAAGCCAAAGTCAACATCGTCCATACGAACGCCGATATGGCGCTCGACACTTGGGCGAAAATGAATAGCTACGGCGTCGTCGCTGAAAAAGTGATCGGATATTGGGCCTGGGAGCTCGACTCGCTGCCGAGCTATTGGCGCCACGCTTATAGCTTTTATGATGAAATCTGGGCGGCGACCCGTTTCGCGGAGGGTGCCTTCGTCAAGGAAGGTCTGCGTCCGGTCAAACTGGTGCCGATGGCGGTCTTCGCTCCGGAGGCCGAAAAGATCGTCTCGCGGGGCGAGTTGGGCCTTGCCGGCGACGAAACCGTCTTTCTGTTCATGTTTGACTTCAGCTCCTACAGCGCCCGCAAGAATCCGGAAGCGACGATCGACGCCTTTACGAAAGCCTT
>JAYVYJ010000287.1:0-8841 GCA_043784465.1 Hyphomicrobiales bacterium | reverse complement strand
GCGGCAGCGCGGCCTCCAGAGTATTGCGCGCCGTCAGCAAGTCCTGCGAAATAGTCGCCTTGAACTGCTCCTCGAAATTCTTCCTGTCGGCCTGGGTGGAGGCAAGCGTATGTTCGGCCTCGATACGGCTGTTGCGCGAGAAATCGGCCTGACGCTGCACCTCGACCCTGGCCTGCGTCGCCGTCAGGAGATTGAGCATCGAGCCGTTGCCGTGCTTTTCAAGCGTGATGCGCATTTGCTCGATTTGGGCGTTGGCGGAAGCTTCGGCGGTGTAGCGCGCCTCGTCGATGCGGTATTTCTCGATCGTCGCCTGCGCCAGGCCAATCTTTTGATCGAAACTTTCGAGCGCGGCCCGGCGCTGCTCCATTTGCTGTCGGTAGAACTCGGTGCTGTCGCGCTGGAACCGGGTGATCTGGTCGCTGGTGGCGGGCGGGAAGGTGAGCGGAGTTTGCGAGATGAGCGCCATGTCGCGCGCGATCTGGATACGGGCGGCCTCGATCGGGGCGCGCAACTGGTTGACCTGGGCGGCGGCGAAGGTCGGGTCGAGCGTCGCCAGCAACTGCCCCTTGCTGACCCGCTGGCCCTCCTTGACGTCCAGGCTGCGGATAATGGATGGGTCGAGCGCCTGATAAACCAAGGGGGGGTCGGCGGTGGTAAGGCTTCCGCTGGCGCTGCTGATTACGCGGTCGAGCCGCGACACGTACATGAACCCGATCGCCAGGACCAAGAACGTGCAGACCAACTGGATGGTCAGTCCGGCGGTGCGCGGATAGGGGGCCTCGCGCCGCGCGGCGATCTCGGACTGGTATTCTCGGACAATCCCGATATCGACGGAGCGAAAGTCGTGGTTGCGGCGCTGGACGGCGGATTTACGAAACACGGCTGGGACCTCGCGTGAGCGCGCGCGCGTCCTGCGCGGCGGCGGCGGCGGCGTTGGTGTGGCGGTTCTGCTGCTGCCACAGATTGCGATAGATTTCGCAATCCTCAAGCAGGCTTGCATGCGTCCCGATCGCCTCGAACCTGCCACGCTCAAGCACGAGAATCGCATCGGAGTTCACGAGCGAGGAGAGCCGGTGCGAAATGACGATGACGGTTCGTCCCTGCGCGATGCGGCGGATGTTCTCGTTGACGATGGCCTCGCTGTCGGGGTCGAGCGCGCTGGTCGCCTCGTCGAGGATGAGGATTTTTGGATCCAGGATCAGCGCGCGTGCGATGGCGAGCCGCTGGCGCTGACCGCCCGAGAGATTGGGCGAGCCCTCGTAAATGTGGGTCTCGTAGCCACGCGGCAGTCGGTCGATGAACTCTTCGGCCCCCGCGAGCCGGGCGGCTCGCACCATATCGTCGAAAGTCGCATGCGGCTTGGCGGCGGTTATGTTCTCGCGAATCGTGCCGCTGAACAGGAAGTTCTCCTGCAATACGACGCCGAGGCTGCGGCGAAGATGCGCGACGTCGTATTCCCGCACGTCGACGCCGTCGATCTTGATCAGACCCTCGTAATCGGAGTGCAGGCGCTGCAACAGGCGGGTGACGGTGGTCTTGCCCGAGCCTGAGCGGCCCACGACGCCCAACGTCCAGCCCTTGGGCGCCTCGAAGCTGACGCCGTCGAGCGCGTAGTTGAGCGAGCCGGAATATTTGAACCGCACGTCGCTGAATTCCACATGGCCTTCGAGCGGCGTGCGCACGCCGTGACCCGCACGGCCTTCTTCGATCGGCTGGCTCATCAGGGCGCCCACGACCGCGACGGCGGCGCGCGCCTCGTCATATTGGGTAATCAGATTGGCCAGGCCCATCAGCGGCGCCTGGGCGCGGCCAATCAAAATCATGAACGCGTAGAGATCGCCGACCGCGACCGGGTTGTTGGTGGCCATCGCCACATAGACCCCCACCGCCAGCGCGCCCGTGCTCGACAAATGCGACATCGGCTTCATCACCGCCTGAACGATGCCCGAAATGTAGCCAAGATGGAACAGAGCATCGCTGACGCGCACCGTCAGAACGTCCCAAACCGCGCGCTGGCGCGATTCCAGCGCCAGCGACTTGACCGTGCGGATGCCCGCGAGGTTCTGGTAGAGGAATGAGTTCTTGTTGACTTCGGCGGCGATCACTCCCCCCGTCGCACGGCGGATAGCTGGCAACATGAGAATGAGAAAAAGAGCCATCAACAATGTCAGGCCAAGAACGATAAACGTCAGAAGCGCCGAGAACGCGAACATCACCGGCAGGACGATGAGAAGCGTCAACGAATCCAATATCGTGACGAAGCCGGATTCGTTGATGAATCTACGAATCTTCTGGGATTCCTGAATGTCGTGCGAAATCTTGCCGATCTGGGTGCGTTCGAAAAAATCGATGCGCATGTTGAGCAGGCGGTCGAAAATCAGCTCCATCATGCGGGTGTCGACGCGCGCGGTGATGATCTGAATCAGATAACCGCGCATGAAGGTCAGGACGCCCTCAAGGATGAACAGCGAGGCCACAGCCACGCAAATGACCGTAAACGTGTGAAACGCGTGATAGGTCAGCACCGTGCCGGAGAGAAGGCGCCACGTGACCATCGGGACGATCGCCAGGGCGCTGAGCGCAAACGAGCCGATCGCCACGTCGCGCAACATGCGCCGTTCGCGCAAGAACAGCGCAAAGATGAGAGGCCAGCCGAACGGCTTCTCCTCGTCGAGCAGCTTATACTCGCGACGGATCAGCACGAGTTCGCCCGTCCAGATTTCCTCCAGCCGCACGCGGTCGATGACCAACTCCGCGCCTTCGTCCGCGTCGGGGTCGTGCAGACGGACGAAGGGCACTTCGCCCAGGGCGTTGACGTCGGACAGCACCATGGCGCCGCCGGTTTTCAGGCGCACCACCGCAGGCAGAGCTTTTTTGAGCTGCTTGAGTTCGTCGAAATCCAGACGGATGCGGCGCGCCTTCAGGCCGGCCTGCTGGGCGCAGCGGATCATCTCGTCCAGGGTCACCTCCTCCCCGTCGAGGAGGTTGTCCTTGATGAGTTGCGCGCTCGTCATGTTGAAGCCGTGCGAGCGGCCCACGATCTGCAGGCAGCGCAACCACGCCCTGGAGCGGGTTTCCGGCCCCGCCACTCCCCCGGAGATCGTCAAAGACTTCATCTGTTCGTCCAACTCGTCGTGTTCCGGCGCCGTTGCGATTACGCCGCAACGACGGCGGCAAAATGGCCGGGACTGTCTCGCGACGCAAGCTCGACCCCGAGGAGATCGAGAGTTCGCTTAACGCAGGCTTTGACATCGAAATGCGCGCAAGCCGTCTCTCGCGCGCGCGCGCCCAGCCGCGCGCGGCGCGGCGCGTCGCCTGCAAGCTCGGCGATCGTGGCGGCCAGCGCGGCGGGATCGTGAAAAGGCGTCAGAACGCCGCTTTCTTCGTGAACGATGACGTCGCGCACCGGCCCGGTGTCGGAACCCACCACTGCGCAGCCCGCAGACATCGCCTCTACGCACGACCACGAAAGAACGAAAGGGTAGGTGAGGTAAACATGCACCGTCGAAATCTGCATCAGCGAGCGCAGGTCGGCGTGGGGCAGCCAGTTGAGAAAATGCACCCGCGAGACGTCGAGCCCGGGCAAAGCCTCGCGCAGGCAATATTCCTTCCAGCTGAGGCCATCGGGAGCCCGGGCGCCATAATAAACATCTTCCGTGCCCACCAGCACGGCATGCGCGCGCGGCCGCCGGCGTTGCAATTCCGGCAGGGCGCGCATGAATACGTGGAAGCCGCGCGTCGGCTCGTAGCCGCGCGTGAAATAGGTGATCACCTCGTCGTCGCGGTCCAAACGCGGACCGCCGGGAACCTGATATTTCGCTGCGCCGTCTGGGGCGATCCAACCCGTATCGATGCCTTCGTGCGCGACGTGGATCTTCGACTGGAATTCGCGGGGAAACGTCGATTTTTGCCAGGGGGTTGGAGATATTCCCAGATCTGCGTCGACGAGCGCGATCAGCGTGCTCGCATTCTTACCACCCACCATAACGTGGCCGTCCACTCCGAAACGGCCCATTTCGTCGTCGAAACCGACGTCCTGACCTTCAGGCCGGTAATAGAATTCGCAATAAACCGCAATCCGCGCGCGCGGAAACAGGGTTCTCAACGGTATCGTCTCGCCCCAGCCGCAGTGAGCGACGATGAGATCGGGTTCAAAGTCTTCAGACTTGAGTTGCAGCGCTTTGAACATCACGCGCTCCGCTCTGCGGCACTCATGATCGAACCGCCGGGCGAAGGCATGGGTCTCGACTGTCGCGCCGCCCATCTTGGCGTAGCGGCGGACGTCCACGCCTTCGACCGCTCCCGATCCGTCTTCCCCTATCGCCGCCATCTTGAAGCCGCCCGCCTTGGCCAACGTGACGGCGATGTGGCGGAACTGAGCAGGAAAATTGTTGTGGACGAAAAGGACGTTCATACCCTTTTTCCGCGCCTGCGGGAAGCCTGGGCAGAGAACACGCCCGGCGACCCGACGCCGGCCGCTCGTTGACGTAAACGTCCGAAAACAAACGACGCGGGGATCTTGCGGTCCCCGCGTCGGCGCATAGTCGTAGTGGCTTAGATCGTGACGGGCGTGTGACCGTCGCCGGCGAACACCAGGGTGACGCTTGTGCCGGTTTTGTCGTTGATCGTGAGCGTTTGGTTGGTGTCCGTGAAGTTGACGGTGTATACGCCGCCCGCCGCCGTGCTGAGCGAGTAGTTCATGAAAGACTCGTTGGTCACGATGCGCACGCCGCCCGTTCCGGCGGTGATCGTCTGGTCGGCCGTGTTGGAGACCGCAGAGGTTACTGTCGAGCCATTAGGCGTGAAAGTGCCCGTAAGAACGATTGTGTCGGCGCCCGCGCCGCCCACAATCGTGTTCGACCCGGAGAGGTCCACGATGCGCAAGCCGCCGGTCGACCCGAGGATGCTGTTGCCGACGCCGGTCTTTCCGTAAGCCATCACGACCGTGTCCGAACCGGAGCCGGCGGTGATCGTATCGTGCGCGCCGCTGAGCGACTCGACCACACGGGCGTTGCCCGATCCCATCATGATATTGGTGTTGCCGCCGCTGATCAGAGTGTCATGGCCCGACCCGCCTACGAGCGTGTTGGCGCCGTTGCCGGCGATCAGGCGGTTGTTGCCGCCCTGAACCATCAAAAGATCGGGGCCCGTGCCGCCGAGCAAGGTGTCATGACCGCTGGACAGCGTGCTGCTCATCAGCACGTTGGCGCCCGAACCCGCAACCAGACGCGAAGTGCCGCCGCCGATGAGCGTGTCGGCGCCCGAGCCGCCGATCAGGGTGTTAGCCCCCGAACCGCCGATCAGGACGTTGCTCCCGGAACCGGAAACCAGGCGTTCCAGCCCGGCGCCGCCGACCATCGTGTCCGCCGCCGTGCCGGTGTTGTGGTCGATCACGGCGACATACTGATCGCCGGCCGCCACGACCAGGCCGCCCGCCGTGGTGATGTTGATAGGCGTGTTGATCGTCTCGGCGCCGACGGCCCCGACCGTGAACGGCGAACCGGTGAGGGTCGTCGAACCCGGAACCGTGATGAGTTCAAGCGCGACGGTGTAGGCGCCGCCGGAGTCCGTCGCCATGCCGGGGACAATGTCAAAACCCGTGACGGGGAACGTGGGTGACGTCGTGTCGGACGGCCCGTTGGTGGTGTTCACCCCAGTCTTGTCGAACGGGAAGCCGGCGGCCGGATCGCCCAGGAGGGTCTCCAGGATCAGTCTGCCCGTCTGATTGGTCACGGTGCTATTAAGCAGCGTGATAAGATCGGAAGCTGCAAGATTGTAGGTGGCCATCTTTTAATCCCCTGTAAACGACTTAGACTCTAAGCTCGCTTGTCAACGCGCCGTCGAAGCTCGGAAAACACGCACACGGGGCTCGCGGATCGCATAAGCCGATTCGGAACCTCCGATGACGCCGGGCGTTCGCTCCAACGTCCTTTCGAGGGCGATCTTTACGCCCACCAGGGGGTCAACACCCGACCCGCTGACAAATTCAATTGTCCGCCCCCGTTGCGATGCAACAAGGGCGCCAAGAAACAGCGCCTCGGCGGAAATTTCCATTCCCGCCGTATTCGGACTTAACCGCAGGCGTACTCCCAACAGAGGCAAGCCATAGCCTCGCGTCCCCGCATAGGTACCCGCACCAACCCAGTCAGACCAGCGAGAAGGACGCCCGCCCAACAGAACCTGCAATTCCAGCGGCGACTCGCCTTCGCCCAAAATCTGCAAACCCTCGATGATGCCCGGCGACTCAGGGCCGCCCGCCCAGGTCGCTTGCTCGAACCGGGAATCGCCGACCAGCGCGATATGCGCCAAAAACGAAATCGCGGGCGGCGGCGCCACGACAACAGGTTCCACTTCTTCTTCGCATCGAACGAGCGCATCCAGTCGGAACGTCGCCTCCAGCGCCCCATCCACGGATCCGCGCTTCAAGGCGACTTGCGCCTCTCCGCCGCGATCCGCCCGAATGACCAGACAATCGCCCGGCGCCAGAAGCCGGCCATCCTCGCGCCCGGGCATGTCGACAAGGCTCATCCCCTTGGCGGAGGGCAGAAATCGGGCCATTGCCGGAGCGCCCGCGCCGTCGAAGCTGACGTAGCGTAGAACGTGTAAACCGCGCGACACCGAAAGCGCGGAAATACGGTCAAATCTTTCGTCCAAATCGCCCAACGCCCACTCCGATAGCGAGACCAACGCCCTCACTAACTGTTCGTAAACTATAAAACCTCGATGAGTGCAACCGGGAAAGTTGTGCGGCGCCAGATATTTTTGAAGCCTTTAGTTAATCATGCCTCCGGGAGAGGCTTCCGGCTTGCTCGACGGGCTTTGCAAGCGCAGGGCGGCGCCCTAAAGCGCTTTAACCCTGCGGTTCGCCGAATAGTTTCATGAACATAACTTCGGAACGGAAAACGGAAAAAGCGCCGGTCCGGCCAACCGGGCTACGGGCTGCGGCGGCGGCGGAAGCGGGCGCGCAGACGCGGGAAGGCCCGCGTCCCGACGACTTCGCCGCCCTGTTCGCGCTGGCCGACCGGCGCCGTCGCGTGCGGGCGGCGAGCGCGCGCGATCTTCTCTTCGTGGCGCAGGCGCTGCGCGCCGCCGGGCGAGCGGAGGCGGCGCAGCGTCAGTTGGACGCCGCCCTCGCCCAGGACCCTGGCGACCTCGCCCTCGATCGCGCGGCGCTTTTGTGGGGATCGACGGCGTCGCGGCGCGCGGCGGCGGAACGGATGGTGGGCCGCCTCGACCTCGATGCGGAATCGCGGGCGCGCGCGGCGGCGGCGCTTCTGGAGACGGGCGGCGTCGCGCAGCGATGGCGCCGCACGGCGCAGGGGGTCGCGGGCTGGATCGCCTGGGTTCCGCCGCATCCGCTAACCCTCGATTTTCTGGCCGGCGCGCAAACCCAGACGTTCCTTGTCGAGGCCGACCCCAGCCATCCGCTTGCAGGCCCCGGCGTCGCGGCGGCCGATGTCGAGATCGAAACGGACGAACCGGGGCCGCTTGTCTTGCGTCCGCGCGCCCAGGGCGACGCGGACGCCCGCCTGCCCGCGCGGGCGGCGCGGGAGCCGCCGGCGGTCGTGCGCCACGACGTCGATCTCATCATCGTGGTTCCCGTCTTCGACGATTTCGCGGCCACGCGCGCCTGCTTCGACGCCCTGCGCACGGCCCCCCCGGCCATCTCCCATCGCGTGGTGGCGGTGGACGACGATTCGCCTGACGCCGAAATACGCGCCTATCTCGACCAGGCCGCCGCCGATGGGGCGCTGGACCTGATCCGCAATCCTGCGAACCTGGGCTACGCAGGCTCCGTCAACCGGGCGCTCGCTACCCGGTCCGGCGGCGACGTGCTGTTGCTGAACGCCGACGCGCTGCTTCCGCCCGGCGCCGTGGACCGGCTCGCCGCGCTCTGCCGCGCCGCCCCCGACGTCGGCGCCGTCACGCCGTTCTCCAACAACGGCGAGTTGACGAGCTATCCCTTGCGCCATCAGGCGAACCCGCTGCCGTCGACAGCGGAGATCGCCGCGCTCGACGCCCACGCGCGCGCCGCCAACGGCGACGCTCTGGTCGATTTGCCCAATGGCGTGGGCTTTTGTCTTTACGTCAGCGCGGCCTGCGTCGATGCGGTCGGCGCGATGCCCGAGGTTTACGGCCAGGGTTATTATGAGGACGTCGAATTCTGCCTGCGCGCGCGGGAGAAGGGGCTGCGGACCGTGGCTGCGCCCGGCGTTTATGTCGGCCATGCGGGGTCGCGCTCGTTCCGGGAGGGGAAACGCGCGCTCGTCGCGCGCAATCTCAAGCGGATCGAAGCGCGCTTTCCCGGCTACGCGCTGGAGACGGCGGCTTTCGTGGCGCTTGATCCGCTCGGGCCATTCCGCGCCGCGCTCGACCGCGCCGCGCCGCCCGCGGGACCCGTCTCGCTCGTCGCCTGCGGACCCCGCGCGGCGGCGCGGCTCGGCGCGTTCCGGGCCGAGGCGATCGCGCGCGAGAACCCCGGCGACGCCGTGCTGCTTCTCGTCAGCGATTCGCGTGGCCGGGTTTCGTTTCGCAGTATCGGCGGCGGCGCCCCGCAATCGCTAGTTTTCGAAGATCCCAGGCCCTGCGTGGCCTATCTGGCGGCGCTCGACCTCGCCTACGTCGAATGTCTCGATCCCGCCGCCTTGCCCGACGAGGCGCTCTCGGCGCTGATCGCCTGCGCCGCAGAGTTCGTGCTCCCCTGCGGCGACCTATCGTGGTTCGCCGTCGCGCCCGCGCCGCCCGAGGGACCCTGCGTCTCGCCCCGGGACGAGGGGCCGTGCGACGTTTGCCGCGCGCTCGCCGCGCCGCGTTCGGAGGCGGGCGTCGAGCGACGCCGCG
>JAYVYJ010000286.1:0-4568 GCA_043784465.1 Hyphomicrobiales bacterium | reverse complement strand
CGGTCGGCGGCGTGAGACCCTTCGTTGCGTCTTTTTCAGCCTTGCGATAGCCCGAAAACTTCCGAAACTGGCAAATTTGAAAATGAGGGGATTCCTGAGACCCGCCCCTGCTGGACGCGCTGCGCAAGGCGGGGCTGCCCGAAGATTGAGAGCGGTTCTCAAGCAAAGCGTTGCCGGGTCAATACTCGACGGAGACCGACCGCCATCCGCCCATCATAGACATTCAGTTCTCGTCCGGCTCGCCTTCGATCTCGTCCTCCAGCCAGCGTGCCGCGTCCGCACTAACCTCGGCCGTGATGACGCTCTCGTCGCGCCCCGTGACTTCGAGGCTGATGAATTTCGCCGAGTGCACGTCGGGGCATCCCGCCGCCGCCAGAAATTCGAGTTCGGCCACAAATGACGCCTCGCCGTCGAGCAGGAAGCCGTCGTCGTCAGCGGCTTCATTCTGTGTGGTCCAACGCATCCGCATGTTGTCGCTCCGTTGCGGGAACGAAACCATTCTGAGTAAACGTCGTCAATATTTGCTATCGTGACTACCTACAGGAGTCATGTCGGTATTTAAGCTTGGAAGTGCATTCCGTGTACTCCCACTAACGCGGCCGCTACTTCGTTTTCCGAACTTGTAACCGCGCGGTAACCGCGGCCGGATGGACTCGCCCGAATCCCCTCTCTACCGCCGTGAAAATGTCTCGAGAGTTCACGAGAGTGCATCCCGATGCGCTCCAGTTCACCTAAAATGCCCTGGAAAATGGCGTCCCGGAAGGGAGTCGAACCCCTGACCCCAGGTTTAGGAAACCTGTGCTCTATCCTGCTGAGCTACCGGGACCCTGAAAGGCGGCCTATCATAGCGCGTCCAAAGCGTCGAGTGAGCGAAAGCTGGAAAGCCGCCGTTCTGTGGATGGGGCTTGTCGCCGCCGCGCCTTCGCAGGCGTGCGGCACGATGACGGCCACGGTCGAGTTGCGCGGAGTCACGCCCGCAGGCGACCTCGTGTTGGGGCCGGGCGGAGTCGCGCGCCTTGCGGGGCTGGCGCTGGACGAACGCGCCGTCGCCAAGTTGCGCACGCGCGTCGGACAGACGCTGGCGGTCGCCAGCCTCGCCCCCAGCCCCGACCGGTGGGGCCGCCGCGCGGTCGATCTGTTCGACGCAAACGGACGCTCACTCTCGCTGGGCTTTCTGGAAAATGGCGACGCGCGGGTGCGCGCCGAGCCGGAAACGCGGGGCTGCGAGAGCGAACGACTTGAAGCCGAACAGGGCGCCCGCCTTGCCGGCGAAGGTCTCTGGGCCGATTCGGGCGCTGTCCTCGACGCCGCCGACCTCAAGGCCCTGGCCGGCCGTGAGGGCCAGTTCACCCTGGTGCGAGGCCGCGTGCGGCGAACGGGCGCCACGTCCTCTCGCATTTACCTCGATTTCGAACCCTCGCGCGGCCTCTCGGTCGTTGTGGCGCGCAAGTTGGAGACGCAATTTCGACGCGCGGGACGGGATGTGATGGATTTGGCGGGGCGAATGGTGCTAGTCCGCGGCGTACTGGACAACAGGTTCGGGCCGCGCATCGAAATTGCAGACCCCGCGATGATCGAACCCCTGGAGAGCGCGAAAGAGAGCAACCGCGGCGGATGAAAGGGTTGGCGTTCAAAGATTTCCCCAATTGCGCGCGTGCGGTCGCCGGCGCCTTGTTGACTCTCGCCGTCGCCGGCTGCGCCAGCCTCGAGCCGCAGACCGTTCCCCAGGCCAGGCCCGTCGCCGCGCCCGCGCCCCCTCCCCCGCCGCCAAAACCCGCGCCGGACCCCGAAAAGCGTCGCCTCGTCTCGGCGTTCGGCGGCGAATATATCGCGCCCGCGACCAAAGCGTATCTCGACCAGCTTCTCGCCCGCCTTGCCCCGGCCAGCGACACGGCGGGCGAGCCCTATCGCGTCACGCTGCTCGACACGCCCGTCGTCAACGCCTTCGCCCTGCCCTCGGGCGATATTTTCGTGACGCGCGGGCTGCTGGCGCTGGCGGGCGACGGATCGGAGGTCGCAGCCGTGATGGCGCATGAGATCGCCCATATCTCGGCGGGCCACGCCGCCAAGCGTCACGAACTCGAACAGCGCGGCAAGCTGTTTGCGCAAGTTTCCGACCGCCTGCTCGCGCGTCCCGACGAGAGTCAGGAATACGACGCGCGCACCAAACTGACCGTTGCGCGGTTCTCGCGCGATCAGGAGTTCGACGCCGACAAAATAGGCATCCGCACCGTCGCCAAGGCGGGCTACGACCCCTACGCCGCTTCGCGCTTTCTCGAAAAGCTCGGGCGCTGGAGCGCGCTCAAGACGGGCGGCACGTCGGACCGGCCCGATATGATGGCGACGCATCCCTCGACGCCCGAGCGCATCGCCGAGGCGGTGGCCCAGGCCAAGCAGATCGGCCCGCGAGGAATGGGCGACACGGCGCGCGACGCCTATTTCGCCGCCATCGACGGCCTGCCGTTCGGCGACAATCCCGCGCAGGGGCTGGCGCTGGGCACGACGTTCGTCCACCCAAAGCTGGGCTTCGCCTTCCGTGCGCCGGAAGGCTTCACGCTCGACAATCAGTCGGCCGCGCTGATCGGCGTCGGCGAACAGGGGACGCAGGCGTTGCGGCTCGACAGCATCGACGCGGGCGGGGTCGAGGCGGTCGAGAAGGCGCTGGCGTCCGGCTGGATCGACGGCGTGCAGACCAACTCTATCGAGACCGTCAAGGATGCGGACTTGCCCACCGCCATCGCCGTCGCCAAGGGCGATCAATGGACCTTCCGGCTCGCCGCCATCCGCCACGGCGACCGCATCTATCGGCTGATTTTCGCCGCCCACGCGCTGACGCCGCCGGTTGACGCCCGGTTTCTGGCCGCAATCCGCTCGTTCCATCGCCTGACGGGCGAGGAGGCGGGGAAGGCGCACCAGCCGCATGTGCATATCGTCGCCGCGCAGCCCGGCGACGATGCCGGGTCGCTGGCCAAAAACGCGTCGGGCGTCGCCGATCCGGAGGCGACGTTTCTGGTGCTGAACGGATTGACGCACGACAGCGCCGTTCCGGCGGGACAGACATTCAAGGGAGTGGGACCATGACGGCGCATCGCAAGCTGGAAGGCCGCGTCGTCGCCGCGACGCATAACAAGGGCAAGCTTGTCGAGTTGCACGACCTGCTGGCGCCGAGCGGCGTCGAACTCGTTTCGGCGGGGTCGCTGGACCTGCCGGAGCCCGACGAGACGGGACACACGTTCGTCGCCAACGCGCTGATCAAGGCGCACGCGGCCGCTGAGGCGACGGGTATGCCCGCCGTGTCGGACGATTCCGGCATATGCGTCGCCGATCTCGATGGAGCGCCGGGCATCTATTCGGCGCGCTGGGCGGGCGGGTCCAAGGATTTCGGCCCGGCGATGGCGCGCGTCGAGGCGGAGCTGATGGCCAAGGGCGCTTTGAGGCCATGGCGCGCGTGGTTCGTCAGCGCGCTCGCCATCGCGTGGCCGGACGGGCATGTGGAGACGTTCGAGGGCCGTGTCGACGGCGACCTCGTGTTCCCGCCGCGCGGGTCGATGGGCTTTGGCTACGATCCCTGCTTTATGCCCGGCGGCCACACGCGCACCTTCGGCGAGATGTCGGCGTTTGAGAAGCATGGGTTGCCCAAAGACGGCGGCCTCGCGCTCTCGCATCGCGCACGCGCGTTCCAGTTGCTGGCCCGCGCCTGCCTGGGGGCTTCGGCGTGAGCGCGGCGCGACTCGACCCCAAGCTCAAATTCGCGCTGGAGCTGGGGCCGCTCGCGCTGTTTTTTCTAGCCTATTGGAAGCTGGGCATCATGCCGGCGACGGGCGTGATGGTGGCCGCCGTACTGGCCTCGCTGGCGGTGTCCTACGCCAAGCTGCGTCGGGTGCCGATCATGCCGCTGGTGACGGCGGTCATCGTCGTCGTTTTCGCCGCGCTGGCTTATTATTTCAAGGATACGACTTTCATCAAGATGAAGCCGACCGTGCTTTACAGCCTGTTCGCCGCCGCGTTGTTCTTCGGCCTCGTTTTCCGTCGGCCAATATTGCAGGTCATGTTCGACGGTGCGCTGAGCCTGACGGAAGAAGGCTGGCGGATTTTGAGCTGGCGCTGGGCGTTCTTTTTCATGTTTCTGGCAATACTCAACGAATATATCTGGCGCCATTATTCGGAAAGCGCATGGGTCACTTTTAAATCGTTCGGCTTCATGCCGCTGACGATTGTTTTTGCACTGGCCCAAATGCGCGTCATTATGAAATATGAAGACAAGGCGCCGGCGTCGGAGGATGCTCTTTAACGGAGTCGCTTTTCGACGAACACCAGATCGAGCCAACGTCCAAACTTCCAGCCGACTTCGTGCAGCCGCCCGGTCGGCGCAAAACCCAGCTTCTCGTGAAACTTCAGCGACGCCGCATTGTCGGCGTCCACGGCCCCCAGCATCACATGCACGCCCGCGCCGCGCGCGAGGTCGAGGAGATGGCCCATCAAAATCATCCCGACGCCAAGCCCCCGCGCGCCCTCGCCCACATGCACGCTGTGTTCGACCGTAAAGCGATAGCCCGGAAAAGCGCCTC
>JAYVYJ010000285.1:0-11215 GCA_043784465.1 Hyphomicrobiales bacterium | reverse complement strand
CGGTCGGCGGCGTGAGACCCTTCGTTGCGTCTTTTTCAGCCTTGCGATAGCCCGAAAACTTCCGAAACTGGCAAATTTGAAAATGAGGGGATTCCTGAGGGCCACCATGCCCTTTTCGAACCAGTTCGGCAGCGTCGCGATCATGTACCAGCCGCCGTACATGCGCTCCATGTCGACCTTGGGCGGCGGCGGCGTTTCGGCGTGCGCCGATGCAGGCGCGAGCCAAGAAAGGGCGGCAAAAGCGAGGGCGGCGGCGCTGGCTCTCATGCTCCCCTTACGAATGGCGTCGGCGGTCGGGTCAACCCCTCTCGCACGACCTGGCCGCCGGACAGATCCCTCACCGCCCCGCCCATCGCAAAGCCATGCGCGACGCCGCCAACCGGTCCAGCCCCTGCGCCGTCGCTCGCCGCAGGCGTGGCTCCAGCGAGGCCGCGACAAAAGCCGCCACGAGCACAGCGACCGCCATGCCCCCCGCCCACGCAGCCATCGCGGGAACGCCGAGACCGCGCAGGCCCTTGATCGCCGCGAAGCTGACGCTGACATGGCAGAGATACAGCGGATAGGTCATCAGGCCGCCGAATCGCACCCATCTGCCTAACGCCGGCCCGCAGCACCGCGCGATCTGACGCCGGTAGACGATGGACAACGCCATCAGCGCGACAGCCGCCGTCCATCCGGCCGCAGGCACGAGCGCGTTCATCTCAAATCCCGATTCCAGCACCCGTCGGCGGTTGACGGTGGCGATTTCCAGCCAGCAGCCGCCCATCAGCAGCGGCGCGGCGACAGTCCACGCGCTGGGCGCCTTGCGCGCAAGCGTGCGATACATCAGAGCGCCGAGCGCGAAGAAACAGCCGTGGTGGATCAGCGTCAGATCCAGGCTGCGCCAGTAGATCGACCAGGTCAACGCGTCGCCGAAGCCACGAATCCAGTTCGCGGCGTGCAAACTGATCTGCCAGACTATCCAGTAGGCCGCGCTCGCGATTCCGATCGCGTTGATCCCGTCGAACGCAAATTTCCCCGACCTGAAAAGCAGGAGCGCGCCGAAGAAAAGATAAAACGACATTTCAACCGGCAGCGTCCAGTAGCTGCCCTCGATCCAGGGGCCGTAGGGCGTCAGCGTCACGCCCCGAAAAAACGGGCCGATAAGGCTGTCCGGCCCCCGCATCGCGGACAGCGTCGCGGCGACCGCCGACGCCGAAGCACAAATCCACACGGCGGGATAAAGCCGCAACAAACGCCCGACCAGGAACCGCCCGCCCGTTTTTCCTTCGGCGGACGCGGAAATCACCACGCCCGACAGCACGAAGAACACTTCGACGCCGACCCACCCGCTGCACGCCCACCACCCTGTGAACGGCAGGATCGCGCCCGTCTCGACGGCCCGAGCCATCACGTCGTCCTGCGAGACGAAATGCCAGAAGCCCAGATGATAGAGCATCACGAGCGCCGCCGCGCCCAGCCGGATCACGTCGAGGCCGAGAAAATAAGGAGCTTCAACGGGCGTCCCGGTGTCGGCGGCCTCTCGTGGCGCAACCAATAGAACGCTCCGTACGCCAAGAGAACCTGACGACAGGCTAAGGCCGGGACATCTCCATTGTCTTAAACCCAAGGCTCGCGACGTGCGCGACGTCGTGCAAATCCGAAGTGGGTTAGCGAGACTTGCGCAGGAATTCGATAATCCCCGAAAAGTCCGTATCCGCCCCCCCGCCCGCGTTGAACTCGGCATAAAGCGCGGCGGCGGCGGCGCCCAACGGCGTCTGCGCCCCGCTGGCGGCGGCGGCTTCCTGGGAAAGCTTCAGGTCTTTCAGCATCAGCGCCGCCGCAAAGCCGGGTTTGTAGGCGTTGTTGGCCGGCGACGCGGGCACCGGGCCGGGGACCGGGCAATAGCTGGTCAACGACCAGCTTTGGCCCGAGGAGGTCGAGGCGACGTCGAACAGGGCCTGATGCGAAAGCCCCAGTTTCTCCGCAAGCGCGAACGCTTCGCAGGTGGCGATCATGGTGACGCCGAGGATCATGTTGTTGCAGATCTTAGCGGCCTGCCCCGCCCCCGCCGCCCCGCAATGGACGATCCTGCGCCCCATCGCTTCCAGAATCGGCTTGGCGGCGGCGAAGGCTTCATCCGTCCCCCCGCACATGAAGGTCAGCGCGGCCCCCTTGGCGCCGCCGACGCCGCCCGACACCGGCGCGTCAACCGATAGCGCGCCCCTGGCGCCCGCGATTTCATGCGCCTTGCGTGCGCTGTCGACGTCGATTGTCGAACTGTCGATCCACAGCGCGCCGGGCTTGACCGGAAAGCCGCCCCAAACGCCCAGCACATGACGCCCCGCAGGCAGCATAGTGACGACGACGTCGGCGTCAGCCGCCGCGGCGGCCGCATCTTCGGCGACCGTCACGCCCTCGCGCGCAGCGGCGGCGCGCATGTCGGGCGAGAGGTCCACCCCGACGACGCTATGCCCCGCTTTGACGAGATTGGCGGCCATGGGGCCGCCCATGTTCCCCAGCCCGACGAACGCAATACGCACCATGTTCACCCCTTCTTCGGCTCGACGTGGCCGCCGAACCCTTTGCGCATCGCCGAGATCACCTTCTCGGCGAACGTATGCTGCTGACGCGAGCGGAAGCGCGTATAAAGCGCCGCCGAGAGAACCTCGGCGGGCACCGCCTCGTCGATGGCCGCCTGGATCGTCCAGCGCCCCTCGCCCGAATCCTCGATATAGCCGGTGTAGGAATCGAGCTTCTCCTCCTGCGCCAGCGCGCTCGACGTCAGGTCGAGCAGCCACGACGTGACGACGCTGCCGCGCCGCCACACTTCGGCGACGTCGGCGAGGTCGAAGTCGAACTTCGACTCATCCGCCACGGCCAGCCTGTCTGCGTTGCGCAGAATGTCGAAGCCCTCCGCATAGGCCTGCATCAGCCCGTATTCGATGCCGTTATGCACCATCTTGACGAAATGCCCAGCGCCGTTGGGGCCGGCGTACAGATAGCCCTGCTCGACGCGCGGGTCGCGCCCGTCGCGGCCACGCGTCTCCGGCACGTCGCCCTTGCCCGGCGCCAGCGCGGCGAAGATCGGGTCGAGCCGCTTGACCACATCCGCCTCGCCGCCGATCATCATGCAATACCCGCGCTCCAGCCCCCATACGCCGCCGCTGGTGCCGACGTCGAGAAAATGGACGCCCGAGCGCGCCAGCGCCCGCCCGCGGCGAATATCGTCCTTCCAGAATGAATTGCCGCCGTCGATGATGACGTCGCCGGGGCTCACCAGCGCGGCCAGCGCATCGATGGTCGATCCCGTCGCTTCTCCGGCCGGAAGCATCACCCAAATCGCGCGCGGCGCGGCGAGCTTGGCGACGAGGTCTTCCAGCGAGGAGGCGGCGATAACGCCCTCTTTCGCCAGCGCCTCGCCAGGTTTGGGATCGCGGTCCCAGACCACGCCCTGATGGCCGGAGAGCTGAATCCGGCGCACGATATTGGCGCCCATGCGCCCCAGACCGACCATTCCGAGCTGCATAAGGCGACCTTTCGTTGTGAGGTAGACCCGCGCTTTAGTCCTTGGCGCGTTCGACGTAGGAACTATCCTCAGTCTGAATGACGATCCTTGTGCCGGTCGAGACATGCGGCGGCACCATCACGCGCGCACCGTTCGACATTTTGGCGGGCTTGTAGGAGGAAGACGCCGTCTGACCCTTGGTCGCCGGCTCGGTCTCGACGATTTCGAGCGTCACGCGCTGCGGCAACTGGATGCCGACCGCCTTCTCGTTGAAGATCGACAGGATGACTTTCATGCCCTCCTGCAACCATTTCGCCGAATCGCCGATCACGTCCTCGGAGACCTGAACCTGCTCGTAATTCTCGTTGTTCATGAAATGGTGGCCGTCGCCGTCGGAATACAGATAATTATATTCCTTGTCCTCGACGAACGCGCGCTCGACCTGTTCGGTGGTCTTGAAGCGGTCGGTCACCTTGACGCCGTCGGTCAGACGCCGCATGTCGATCTGCGTCGTGGGCGTGCCTTTGCCGGGAAAGAAACTTTCGGCCGACAGCACGACGCAGAGGTGGCCATCCTCGCGCTCGATGATGTTGCCCTTACGAATCGAGCTGGCGATCACTTTCACGTTCAACAATCCTTGTGCGCGGCGCGCGGGCTTTTGGCGCCCCAATCGCGCGTCACAAACCAGATCGGAGCGAAATTGTCGATACCCTCGCCCTTCTGGGCGCCGCCCCGCCACGCCGACCGCCGCCCCCGGCTTAGCGCCCGCGCCCGGTGCGCCAGCGCCCTGCGCGGCTGGTTCGATAGCCAGGACTTCGTGGAGGTAGAACCCGCCGCCCTCCAGGTCTCGCCCGGCAACGAGACCCATCTGCATGGTTTCGCCACGCAGATGATTGCGGGCGACGGGTCCGCGACGACGGCCTACCTGCACACCTCGCCGGAATTCGCGATGAAGAAGCTGCTAGCGGGCGGCGAAACCCGTATTTTTGCGCTGGCGCGGGTGTTTCGCAATCGCGAGCGCACGGCGCTGCACGCGCCCGAGTTTACGATGCTGGAATGGTATCGGGCGGGTGAGGGGCTCGACGCGCTAATGGCCGATTGCGTCGCCGTGCTGCGGCTCGCGGCCAAGGCGGCGGGAACGCGGACGCTGCGCTTTCGCGGGAAGGAGGCCGACGCTTTCGCCGAGCCGGAACGCCTGAGCGTGCGCGAGGCCTTCCTGACTTACGCGGGGGTGGATGTGTTCAACGCCCCGACGACCGCCACGCCGGGGACTCCCTCTCCCTTTACGGGGGAGGGTGGGGGTGGGGGTTCTCCCCCCCACGCCGAAAACTTCGACCTCTGCCCTCCCACCGCCCTCGCCGACGCCTGCGCCGCCCATGGCTTGCGCACCGCCTCCGACGACACCTGGTCCGACCTGTTCAGCCGCCTGCTCAGCGCCAAGGTCGAGCCCCGCCTCGGCCTCGGCCGCCCGACTTTCCTCACCGACTACCCCGCCAGCCAAGCCGCCCTCGCGCGGCTGAACCCCGCCGACCCCCGCGTCGCGGAACGCTTCGAATTTTACGCCTGCGGCGTCGAACTCGCCAACGCCTTTGGGGAACTCACCGACCCCCACGAGCAGCGCCGCCGCTTCGAGGCCGACATGGCGCTCAAACAGCAAATCTATGGGGACACTTACCCCCTCGACGAGGACTTTCTGGCTTGCCTGCCCTACATCGGGGACTGCGCGGGCGCAGCGCTGGGATTCGACAGGGTCGTCATGCTCGCCTGCGGCGCCGACACCATAGAGGACGTGCAGTGGACGCCCGTGTTTCGCCCGTGAATCGGGAGCCTGCGAATCTCGCCGCCGCCCGCGAAGCCCTGCACCGCGTCTTCGGCTTCGCCGATTTCCGCCCCGGCCAGGCCGAGGTGCTGGAAGCGGTGCTCGCCGGTCAGAACGTACTCGCCGTCATGCCGACCGGCAGCGGCAAGTCGCTATTGTTCCAGCTTCCCGCCCTGATCGGCGACGGCCTCGTCGTCGTCGTTTCCCCGCTCATCGCGCTGATGCGCGATCAGGTCGCCCAGATGCGCAATTACGGGATCGCCGCCGCCGCGCTCAATTCCGCCGCCGACAACGACGAGCGCCGCTCGATCTACGACGGCCTTGAAAGCGGCAAGCTCAAGCTGCTCTATGTGGCGCCCGAGCGTTTGCTGCGCGACGACACGCTCTCCCTGCTCGACAAATGCCGCATCGACCTGCTCGCCATCGACGAGGCCCATTGCGTCTCGCAATGGGGCCACGACTTCCGTCCCGAATATATCCGTCTGAAGGAAGCCGCGCAGGCCCTCGGCCGCCCCAGGACTTTGGCCGTCACCGCCACCGCCGACGCGCCCACGCGCCAGGACATTTCCCATCGCCTTTTTTTCGACGAACCCCGCACCTTCGTGCGCTCCTTCGACCGGCCAAATCTCTATCTCGCGATGCGCCCCAAGGCCGACCCCACCCGCCAGATCTGGGACGCGCTGCAACGCCACGCGAGAGAGAGCGGCATCGTCTATTGCTCCTCGCGCCGCCGTACGGAGGAACTCGCGCAGGAATTCTCGTCCCGTGGCCGCCGCGCTCTGCCCTACCATGCGGGCCTCGATCCCGTGACGCGCTCGTCCAATCAGGACGCCTTTCTGCAAGAGGACGGCCTGGTGATGTGCGCGACCGTCGCGTTCGGCATGGGCGTGGACAAGCCGGACGTGCGCTTCGTCCACCACGCCGACATGCCGTCTTCCATCGAGAGCTATTATCAGGAGATCGGCCGCGCCGGCCGCGACGGCCTACCCGCGCATACGCTGACGCTCTATGGCCTGGGCGACATCGAATTGCGCCGCCGTCAGATCCTGGAAGGCAATTCTCCCCCCGAGCGCAAGCGCATAGAGCAGGACAAGCTCGACGATCTCGTGACCCTGTGCGAGTCCGCGCGCTGTCGCCGTCAGGTGCTCCTGGAGATGTTCGGCGAGAGTTCCTCCCCCTGCGGCCATTGCGACGTCTGCGACGGCGCCGTACGCACCGTGGACGGCAAGCTCGCCGCACAGAAGGCGCTCTCGGCCGTGGCGCGCACCGGCGGGCGCTTCTTCTTCGGCCATCTCGCCAACATCCTGTCGGGCAAGCCGACCGAAGCCGTCGCCCGCTTCGAGCATGACAAGCTGAAAACCTTCGGCGTCGGCAAGGACCGCTCGGCCGCTTCCTGGCACGGCGTTTTCCGCCAGTTGATGTCCTCCAAACTGCTGACCCGCGACGCGGAGGACCGCGACCGCCTGATCGTCACCGACGCCGGCCGCCTCGTGCTGAAGGGCGAAGGCGAGTTCCTTTTGGTGGAGGACGCGCGCCCCGCCAAGGACAAAGCGCCCCGCAAGACCGCGCCGACCCCGCGCGACGCCGACGAAGACCTGCTGGCCGCCCTCAAGGCCGTACGCACGGCCATGGCCAGGGCCGCCAACCAGCCCGCTTACGTGATCTTCCCTGACCGCACCCTGATCGAAATGGCGAGCGCCAAGCCGACGACGCTCGAACACTTGAGCGAAATCCACGGCGTCGGCGAGCAGAAGCTGAAGAAATTCGGCCCTGTCTTCCTCGCGGTCCTCAAGCAACATGCCTGAACTGCCCGAGGTCGAAACCGTCCGTCGCGGTCTTTCCCCCGCCTTCGTAGGCAAGCGCATCGCCCGCGCCGAGGCCCGCCGCCCGGACCTGCGCTTTCCCCTGCCCGCAAACTTCGTGACCCGCCTCGAAGGCCGTGTCGTGCAAGCGCTGCGCCGGCGTGCGAAATATTTGCTGGCCGATCTCGATTCCGGCGAGACGCTCGCCATGCATCTGGGCATGTCCGGGTCGTTCCGCGTCGAGGATCAACCTGTCGGCGAATTCCACCATCCGCGCGGCGGGCCGACCCACGATCACGTGGTGTTCCATTTCGAGCACGGCGCCCGCGTCGTCTACAACGACCCGCGCCGCTTCGGCTTCATGGACCTGATCGCAACGTCGGCGCTCGATCGCCATCCGCTTTTCGCCCAAATCGGGATGGAGCCATTAGGTCCTGATTTCAACGCGCGCGCGCTCGGCGACGCTCTCCATGGCTCGCGCGCTCCGATGAAAGCCGCCCTGCTCGACCAGCGCCGCATCGCGGGCCTCGGCAACATCTACGTTTGCGAGGCCCTGCACCGCGCCAAGCTGTCGCCGATGCGCGAAGCGGGAAGCCTCAGGGCGCGCGAGACGACCCGGCTGACGCAGGCCATCCGCGAGGTGCTGACGGCCGCCATCGAGGCCGGCGGCTCGACCCTGCGCGACCATCGCCAGACCGACGGGACGCTGGGCTATTTCCAGCACAATTTCGCCGTCTACGACCGCGAGGGCGCCGCCTGCGGCCAAGCCCGCTGCGGCGGCGTCGTCTCGCGGGTCGTGCAGTCGGGCCGCTCGACGTTCTATTGCGGCGTGTGTCAGACCTGAGCCGCCCCTTGCGGCCGCCCCGCCTCCCCGCTTAAGCCACGCCGAGGGGAGAACGCTCATGCTGCACGTGGTTTCAGCTTTTTCGCGTATCGGCGAGGAAAACGCCTTCGCCGTGCTGGCGAAAGCCGCTGCGCTTGCCGCGACGGGTCGCGAAGTCGTCAACCTCGGCATCGGTCAGCCCGATTTCCCGACCCCGCCCCACATCGTCGAGGCTGCCGTTAAAGCCCTGCGCGACGGCCAGCACGGCTACACGCCCGCCAACGGCGTCAAGCCGTTGCGCGAGGCCGTCGCCGCCGATCTCGCCAAGCGCTACGGCGCCGAGATCAGCCCGGAGCGCGTGTTGATCGTGCCCGGCGGCAAGGTCACCATGTTCATGGCGATCCTGATGTTCGGCGAGCCCGGCGCCGACATTCTCTATCCCGACCCCGGCTTCCCCATCTATCGCTCGATGATCGAATTCACCGGCGCGCGCCCCATCCCCGTTCCGATGCGGGAGGAGAACGGCTTCGCCTTTTCCGCCGAGGAGACTCTCGCGCTCATCACCCCCCAGACCCGCCTGCTGATCCTCAACTCCCCCGCCAACCCGACCGGCGGCGTGACGCCCAAGGCCGAGATCGATAAGCTCGTCGCCGCCCTCGCCCGCTTCCCCGATGTCGCGATCCTGTCGGACGAGATCTACGGCCAGATGACCTATGACGGTCTGCCCCATCAAACCCTGCTGGCTTATCCCGAGATCGCCGACCGCCTGATCCTGCTCGACGGATGGTCGAAGACCTATGCGATGACCGGCTGGCGCCTCGGCTATTCGGTATGGCCCGCCGCGCTCGTTGAGGCCGCGCGAAAACTCGCGGTAAACTCCTATTCCTGCGTCAACGCGCCGGCGCAATTCGCGGGGCTGGCGGCGCTGACCGGACCGCAGGACGCCGTGCAACACATGGTCGCGGAGTTCGACGCCCGCCGTCGGTTGGTCACGCAAGGGCTCAACGCTCTACCGGGGGTGCGCGCGGTCACGCCCAAGGGTGCGTTTTACGCCTTCCCCAACATTTCCGCGACGGGGTGGAAGGCGAAGCCGCTGGCCGAGGCGCTGTTGCAGTCGAAAGGCGTGGCGACGCTCGGCGGTCCGGATTTCGGAATTCACGGCGAGGGTTTCTTGAGGCTTTCCTACGCCAACAGCCGCGAAAACATCGCGCGCGCGTTGCGACTTATGGCGGAGTTCCTGGGATCAGAAAAACCGCCGGCGTGACTTTTCGGCGCTAGCGTTTCCTTGAGGCCACAGCTATGGCTCGCGCCGCAATATCTCTTAATTTCCGGTCACGATGCGATTTTTTCTCACTTTGGCGTTTCTGGCCTTTTCCAGCTTCGCTCATGCCGACCCGCAGGTTCCCGCCTGCGATCCCCAGCGCATCGGCGCGCGCGATCTCGCCGATTGTCTGCGCACCGCTTCGGACAAATCCGAGAAGGATCTGGCCTCCGCTATCGAGGCGGCGCAGAAGTCCATCGACGCGAAGCCGAAAATCCTCGCGACGCGCAAATCGCGCTGGAAGAGGTTTCTCGCCGATTCGCAGACGCAATGGGCGTCCTTCCGCGATCAGGAATGTCAGGACCTCGCGCCGCTCGAAGCGCAGTCGACGTTAAGCGATCCCCGCCTCGCCTGCCTGATCGACCTCAATTCAAAGCGCGTTACGGATCTGAAGTCGCGCTACCCCTGAAGCCATTTGCGCTCGGGTTGTTTCGAGGTCATTGCCAGTGACGCCGATGGACTGGGGAACCAACCGTCCTCACGGCCGGGCTTATCCTGGCCATCCCCGCCGTCGTGCTGCGTGGTCTTTCAAACAAGCGGCTGAAACGTTGGCGATAAGATTCGCAGCTCGCGTGAGCGGCGCGGCGTCATGCCCCGCGGGCCGGTAGAATGACATGAAAGTCAGCGGTCCGGCCGGGTCGAACCTATCCGGCTGACGAGCGCTCACGGCGGAATTGGATGGCCTCGCCGCGCGCGCAATGCCAGGTCCAAACCGTCCAAACCGCTTTAATTGTCACCCACCAGCGTACGACATGCGGCGGGCAGCTGCGCCAGCGTCAGCGGCTTGCTCGGCTTCTTGGACGGCTTGGGGTGCAACGCCTCGTCGGAGAACCACCAGTTCAGCGATTTGTCGCACCCGTCTCCCGGCGGCGGCGGCCCCTGATTCTCGCAAGTTCCCATCCCTTCCGGGCAGCGCAGCCGGACGTGGAAGTGGTAGTTGTGCCCCCACCACGGCCGCACCTTGGTCATCCACGCTTCGCCTGCATGCCGCTCGCACAGCGCCTTTTTGATCGCGGCGTTGACGAAGATCATCGACACCTGCGGCTCCTGCGCCGCGAAGCGGATGATACCCGCCTGATTCTCCGACCACGCGGACTCAACGGCCAGCCCATCCGAACGCACCATATCGACCGCCGACAGGGTCTCGCGCTCACGCCGCGTCAGTTCGGCGGGCATCGGCGTCAGCCAGATATCGGCGTCGAGGCCCAGTTGATGCGAGGCGTGACCGGTTATCATCGGTCCGCCGCGCGGCTGCGATATGTCGCCGACCAGCAGGCCCGGCCAGACGCCCGCGTCCGACGCCTTCTTCGAGAACCGTTCGATGAAGCCGATCGTTTCCGGCATCCCCCAATAACGATTGCGCGAGACGCGCATCACCCGCCACGTGTCGCCATCGAGCGGCAACGCCTGCGCGCCCGCCATGCAGCCGCGCGAATAGAAGCCGATGGATCGCGATTGCGCCTCCGCCGGCGTCAGCGCGCGGCCGAACAGTTCCTTGGCGGGCGTGCCGGGGCTGTCGGGGTTTTCCAGCGGCGGCAGGGGCTTGGGGTCGAGCGTCCCCTTGTCCTGCGCCCCGGCATCGAGCGTCAGGGCGAGGAGAAAAGCGAAAATGATGCTGCGCATGGCGTCCTCGAACCCTGTCGCGACCTTCGCTCGCCCGCGTTAACGCTCCCTTAACCACGCCCCTGCGTCGCCACGAGAAGCAGTCGGGGAAAGGCGTACCGCGTCGCCCCGCTCGGCGCCCGCGGATAGGTCGCCGCGACCCCCTGGCGGATGGCGGCCCGATAGTCGTTGCCGCGCGCATCGTCCAGACCCTCAAGATAGCGCCGCCATCGCGCGCCCTCGATCCTATCACGATGACGTCGGCCCCACCGAGCCGATGCGTGTAGGTCGTACGCCCCCGGTCAAGGTTCCCGCAGGGCCGTCATGCGTCCAACGAAAAAGGCCGGCGAAAATCGCCGGC
>JAYVYJ010000284.1:0-4672 GCA_043784465.1 Hyphomicrobiales bacterium | reverse complement strand
ATCTTGCTGCTCGGCTTTCCCGGATTTGATCGGCATTTCGACAACGCAGAACCCTCCGCAAATCTTTTCGACATCGTCGACCTGGCGAAGGCGTTGGTGTACGCCTCCGCGATCAGGCCTGCTCTTGTCGCGCTCACAAGGCAAGGGTTCCTCGCATGATGGATGTCGTGACCGTCGGATGGCTTACCGTCGACGACATCGTTCTGGTCGACGGAACCTGCCGGCAAAGCGTCATCGGCGGTGGCGCGCTCTATTCTGCTGTCGGGGCCAAGACATTCGCCAACCATGTTGGCATCCACTCAGCGGCGGGCAGCCCCTATTTTCTGAGAGTGCAGGCCGAAATCGCCGCGCGGGGCCTCGACGCCGAGGGCGTGACGTCGATTGACGGCAATGGGCTCGAACTCTGGCTTCTGCACGAAAGCGAAGTCCACAAACAACAAATCCCAAAGCTGTCCTCATCGCGCCCCGCCGACATGGATCTGCATCGCGGACGGCTTCCCGCCTCCTATGCTACGGCGAGGGGCTTTCACATCGCGCCGCAAACGCCTGCGAGTTCACTGGAGAACGCCAAGGCGCTCGCCCGCCTGGGCGAAGACCGGATCGTGACCATGGATATTCTCTCCGATGTCTTCATCGATGCGCGTGCCTACAAAGATCTCGCCTTCCTCGACCATCTTACGTCGTTCATGCCGAGCGAATCCGAGATTGCTCGAATTTGGGGGTCCGGCGATATCGAGCCATGGCTGCGAGACAACGCCCTGCGCCACAATTGCCACCTGATCGCCAAACTCGGCGAGCGCGGTTCGCTTGTATGCGAAGCGCGAACGGGTCGGCTCCTCGATGTCCCGGCCTTGCGCGTCGACGCCGTCGATACGACGGGCGCCGGCGACGCCTATTGTGGCGGCTTCATCGCCGGACTTGCCGAGCGGCGAAGTCTGATCGAATGCGCGTCCATGGGCACGGTCGCCGCCTCCTATGTCGTCGAAGCCTGCGGAGCGCTGGCTACCGCCCGGCCAAGCGAGGCGGACCTTGGCGCTCGACTAAATCAGATCCTTTCAACCGCCCGTTTTCGAAAGAATTGAAAATCCGCCTTGTCGCCGCGATTGGGAGGTCCCATGAAGGTCTCGCCTGTGAAATCATCCGCTCTCGAACGTCTTTTCGGCGAGCCGAAGCCGCTGATCGGAAACATCCATCTCGCGCCCCTGCCGGGGACGCCTCGTTATCGCAAGGACGATTTATCGACTATCGTCGCCCGCGCGGTCGCCGACGCCCGCGCCTATGAAAAAGGCGGGATGAATGGCGTGCTGGTTGAAAATCACGGTGACATTCCGTTCTTGAAGCCGAGCGACATCGGCCCAGAAATCATCGCGTCGATGGCGGTCGTCGCGCGGGCCGTCAAAGACGCGGTCACTCTCCCCGTTGGCGTCAACCTGCTCGCCAACGGCGTGATCGGCGCTCTGGCGATCGGTAAGGCTGCCGGCGCGAGTTTCGTTCGGGTCAACCAATGGGCGAACGCCTATGTGAGCAACGAAGGCTTCATCGAGGGCGAGAGCGCGAAAGCCCTGCGCTATCGAAAGATGATCGAAGCCGACGACGTCGCGATATTTGCCGACGTCCATGTCAAGCACGGGTCGCACGCTATTGTTGGCGACCGCTCGGTGAGCGAACAGGCCCGCGACGTCGAATTCTTCGATGCGGACGTCGCCATTGCAACGGGCAATCGAACAGGAGACGCAGTGCCGGACGAGGAGATCGACGCAATCTGCGAGGGCGCGCGGTTGCCTGTCATCGCGGGGAGCGGAATCACGATCGCCAATGCGGAACATATCCTCGCGCGGCTCGATGGCGCTATCGTGGGTTCCAGCCTCAAGCTTGACGGGGTATGGTGGAATCCGGTCGAACAGGCGCGGGTCGAGCGCTTGGTCGAGGTCGTACGCCCACTGCGACAAGCCTGCCATAGGTCCCGGCGATAGACAGGCCTCTATGCAACGAGGAACGACCAAATGACGAACGTCACCCCGGATCTCGTGCAACTTTACGCAAACAGCGATGCGCTCGCGCTGGCTGAGATCGTGCGACGCGGAGAGGTTTCGCAGGTTGAAATCGTCGATACCGCAATCTGCGTCTTGGAGGCGCTAAATCCCAAACTCAATGCGGTCGTCATTTGCGCATTTGACCTCGCGCGCGAGACCGCGATGAAAGGCGCGCCGCCAGGGCCCTTCGCTGGCGTTCCGTTCTTGCTGAAGAATATTGGTTCGATGTGGCGCGGCGTTCCGCTCGACGCCGGGATGGCATATCTCAAAGACTTCGTTTGCCCCTATGATTCTGAAATGGTGTCTCGTATCAAGCGCGCCGGCTTTGTGTTGCTCGGCCGCACGAACACGCCCGAGGGCGGATGGTCGATTGGGACCGAGCCGCGCCTGTACGGACCGACGCTGAATCCCTGGAATCCCGACGTGACTCCGGGGGGGTCGAGCGGAGGCGCCGCCGCAGCGGTCGCGTCTCGCATGGTCCCGCTCGCGGAAGCCTCGGACGGGGGAGGATCGATTCGCGTTCCGGCCTCCTGCTGCGGGTTGGTTGGTTTGAAGCCCTCGCGAGGAAGGATCACCTACGGACCAAACGACGTCGATATTTGGTTTGGCTGCGTTTCCACGTTTTGCGTCACCCGCTCGATACGCGACAGCGCCGCCTTTCTCGACGCGGTCGCCGGGGGAATGCCAGGCGATCCCTATTGCCCGCCGCGGTCCGCCGAAAGCTGGCTGTCTTCAATTGAAAGGCCCATGAAAGGTTTGCGGGTAAGCTTCACTCAAACAGCCCCTTGGGGCGCCCCTCTGTCCCCGGAGGTCGCCGCCGCAGTCAGAGACGCTGCGACTCTGTGCGCCGCGCAGGGGCACCGGGTTGAAGAATACGATATTCGGACCAACCTCCAAGCTGCGTGGGAGCGTTACAACGAAATCAACGCCGTGGAGACGGCCGCCGAATTCGATAGGCACGCCATAAGCGTGGGTAGACCTGTCGAGGAGGCGGATCTCTCGCCCTTCAATTGGTCGTTGCTTCAGCGTGGCCGAGCCCTGACGGCCTTGCAGTATACGACGAGCGTCGCCGCGGTGAGAAAAGCAGCTCAGACCATATGCATGGAACTCGATCCGTTCGACGTTTTTCTTACGCCAACGCTCACGCAACCACCCCGTCCGGTCGGATATTGGTCCATGGAGGACGGCGATCTCGTTCGCTATCTCGATCGATGGGCAGACGCCGCCTTCATGTTCGCCTTCAACATCGCCGGCCTTCCTGCCATGTCGGTTCCGGCTGCGCTAGCGTCCAACGGCGCGCCGATCGGTGTCCAATTGGTTGGACGATACGGCGACGAAGCAACTGTTCTTCGGGTCGGGGCCGAGTTGGAGGAGACGCGAAAATGGGGGGCGCGTCGCCCACCGATACACGCGGGCTGTTGATTTCCACACTAGATTGGCTTTGACGCATATTTGGTGATGGCCGGATCAGTAGATTCCGATTACCCGCGCCTGGAGGAGATCGATCTTTCCGCGCCCATACTTCTGATGTTTGACGAGCTTAAGCTTACAGATCTGGCCCTTGGTCTGGCCATTGGACCATGCAGAGGCGATCGCCGCCTGGACCGCTTCCTTGTCCTTTACGATCCCATTCGCAAACGAGGCGAGGAGGCTGCGCGCGGCGTGATCCATCCAAATCTCAAGTTCGTGAGACTCCCTGCGACGAATGATGTTCTGGAACTCTGCAATCAGGTCGCGCGCTTGCGCCAGCGCCGCGACGCCGCGCTCAATCGCCGCCACTGTGATCGTCTGCGCTTTGGAAAGCTGATCGCGTCCGATCGTGAGCAGGCGGGCGATCGTTCGAGCCGATGGCGCGCGGCCGATAGCGCCAGCCTCGGCCTTTCCCGCTCGTTTCCGCCGTGCGCTCCACTCGCTCACGACATTGCGGCTACCTCGAAAGCCGCGTTCTCGCAAGGCGCGCCATAGCGCGAGGCCGTTTTTGCGTCCCGAATCCCATTGGGCGTCCAGCCAAGGCAGATAGGGTTCGAGCGAACTGGGTCGCGTGCGGAAGACGTCCGAACGCTGACCGCGTAGGATTTTGCGGACTAAGTGTTGATTTCCGCGACTGATTGACCCACTTTTCCATTTCGGCGCTGACCCACCTTTCTCGCGAATTCCTGTATATCTGGTGGGCTGTAGTTGCTGCAACGAGGGTCAACCGGTCGCGGAAAACTGGGTCAATCTGTATCGGAAATCAACACCCGGAGGGACTGCCGCTCGGATTGGCGGTGATCAAATTCTGGAACCGGGAAAAGTTCAAGGGGACCGCGCAACTCAAGAGGAAAATCAATCCCACGAGCGTCCCCATCGAGAAAAAACGAGAGCGTTCGTTAGCTAGAAAATCTTCGTCAATCAGTCGGTCTGCTCGGCCGCCCCGAGCGGTGCATTCACGTGGGAGACAGAGAAAGTGACATCTACGAACTCTATTGTTTGAGTAAGGAGCTTGGCACGCATTTCATCGTGCGGACAGTTGTGAACCGCCTTGCTGGGGATGGCGACCATACGGTTTCGGTAGAAATGCAGGCGGCGCCAAGCGCCGGAGTTCTTCAGATCGAGGTGCGCGGCGATCAGGACGAGATTGGCCACGTCTTCCTGGAGGT
>JAYVYJ010000283.1:0-3846 GCA_043784465.1 Hyphomicrobiales bacterium | reverse complement strand
CCGAGGGACCCTGCGTCTCGCCCCGGGACGAGGGGCCGTGCGACGTTTGCCGCGCGCTCGCCGCGCCGCGTTCGGAGGCGGGCGTCGAGCGACGCCGCGTTAAGCTGGGACGCGCGCTGGAACGCGCCGACCGGATTCTCCCGCTCGACCGCCTCGCCGCCCGGTTCGCCGCCCGCGTCTTCAGGTCCCGCGTCGCGCCGTTCGAGACGCCGCCCCCGCCTGCGCTCACGCCCGCGCGCAAGGAGCGGCTCGGCGTGTTCTATCCCCTGCGCGCGCCGGCGATCGACCGGCTGTTGCGGCGGCTCGGCGAAGGGGAGGACGGCCCTGAAATCGTTGTGCTCGGGGCGACGCTCGACGACCGCGCGGCGATGGCGTCGGGCCGACTGTTCGTGACCGGCCCTGTCGATGCCGACGAAATCCTCGACGTCGCGCGGCTATACCGGATCGACGCGCTGCTGGGGCCGGACCGCGCCGGAGGCTTTGGCGAGCTTGAGAAGGGGGCGGCGGCGCTGGGCGTCCCCAAAGCCTATTTCGACTGGACGTTCGGCGCCCTGGAGATCGCAGGCGGCGATCTTTCGCTCGATCCCCGGATTTGCGATGTAAAGGCTGCGGCGCGAATCGCGGCGTGGATGCTCGGCGAAGGGGAGGCGGCGTCATGAAACTCACGCCTTCGCCCTCCGCGACGCGAACGGCGGCGCTGGAGACTTCGGCCGCCCTGACGCGCGAACGCGAAATCGTGGGAATCGTTTTCGATCCCGCAGCGCCCGAGCGCGAATTCGTCGTGGAGCTATGGCTCGACGGCTTGCCGGTGAGGCTCGAACGCGCCCATCACCACGATTCCGAACTCGCCCTGCGTGGCGCGGGCGACGCGCGCAAGCGTTATGTTTTCGCCCTGGACGCCGAGACCTGCGAGGGCGCGCGCGTCGCCGAGGTGCGGCTCGCCAATACGGGCGAGCCTGTCGGGGCGCCGCTGGCGCTGGCCGAAGCGCCGTTCGCCCCCCTCGCCACGCCGCCCGGCGAAGCGCGCTGGGTCGGCGGCTTGAGCATTTCGGGCTGGCTGCCTTACGACCCCGGCCGGCCTGGCCGGGTGCGCGCGCTGATCGACGGGGAGGAGGCGGCTTCGGCGCCGGCGCTCGCTTTCGTGCATGTCGGGGCCTCGGCCCCGGGGGGGGTCGCGCGCGGTTTCGAGCTGACGCTGCCTGGCCGCTTCGCCGACGGGCGGTTGCGGCGGGTGCGCGTTCTCGACGCGGAGGATCGCGAGATCCCCGGCAGCCCTTGCCCGGTGCTTGCGTTCCCGCAGGGGCTGGAGCGGTTTTTGGAGGAACGGGCGGACCTGGGCGCCGAACGGCTGCGCGCGGGTCTGTTCGACCGGCTGCTGGCGCAATCGTGGCCGTTTCACGATTACGCCGCCTGGGCGCGGACCTTCCCGGCCGCCGCCGCCGCGCCGGGACGCCAAGCGCGGATCGCCGTGGCGCTGATCGGCGAGACCGGAGTCGAAGCCTCGCTGCTTTCGCTCGCGCAGGCGCCCGAGGCGCAGGGCGTCATCGGGATTTTGCGTGCGGGCGCCGGCGCGATGACCTTCGACGCCGCCGATCTGCTCACCTTTCTCGACGGCGACGCGGCGGATGCGGAGATCGTCGTGTTCGCGCTCACGGGTTCGCGGTTTCAGGCTTGCGCGATCGGACGGCTGGCGGAGGCGCTGGCGCGCTTCCCCGATACGGACCTCGCCTATGGCGATCTGCTGATCGGCGATGGCCGCGGCGGCGACTGGCCGCTCGCGTTCGGCGCCTTCGATTACGAGCGGCTGATCGAGCAGGGCTATGCCGCCTTCGGTTTCGCCGCGCGGGCCGCCCATGTGCGGGCGGGCCTGGCGAAAGGAGCGGCCGATCTGTTCCGCCTGTTCAATAGCGCCTTCGACGAACAGGGGCGGATTGCGGCTCGGCCCGCCGTTCACGCGCCGGGGTTTCTGATGACGGTCGATATGCCCGAGGCCGGGCGGATGACGGCGACGCTTCATGCGGCGACGCGGGCGCATCTGGAGGCGCGGCAGGTCAATTTCATCGTCGAGCCGCGCGCTTCCGATCTCCTGCCCGCCGTGCGGGTGCGCCGCATCCCGCCGACCGCGCGCACCACGTTGCTCATCCCGACGCGCAACCGCGTGGACCTGCTGGAGCCCTGCGTCGAATCGTTGCGCCGGACGCTCGGCAAGGTCGCGCACGACATTCTCGTCCTCGACAACGATTCCACCGATCCCGAAACGCTAGATTATCTCGACCGGATCGCGGCGGAGGGCGTGAGGGTCGCGCACGCCAGCGGGCCGTTCAACTTCGCGCGGCTCGTCAACGCGGGAGCGGCCATTTCGAGCGCTGACTATGTGCTGCTGCTCAACAACGACGTCGAGGCTCGGCGCGAGGGTTGGCTGGAGGAGATGCTGTCGCGGCTCGCCGAGCCCGACGTCGGGGCGGTGGGGGCGCTGCTGAGTTTTCCGGGCGGCGGCGTGCAGCACGGCGGGGTCGTGCTCGGGCCAAATCTCTCGGCCACGCACGCTTTCGAGGAGCGGCCGGACGGCGACCCCGGTTATGGCGAGGCGCTGCGGGTCGCGCGCGAGACGAGCGCGGTGACGGCGGCGTGCCTGCTGACGCGGCGCGTGCTGCTGCGCAGCCTCGGCGGATTTGACGGCTCGCGTTATCCCGTGCTGTTCAACGACGTCGATTATTGCCTGCGGCTGCGCGCTACCGGACGGCGGGTCGTGTTCACGCCGCACGCTCATCTGACCCACCATTCCGGGGCGAGCCGGGGTCGCGACAAGCCCTTCGACGGGCGCCACCGCCATCAGCGCGATCTCGACAATCTGCGCATGTCCTGGGCGGAGGCGCTGGCGGACGATCCCTTCTACAGCCCGATGCTGGCGCTCGACGCGCCCTATTCGGGCCTGGCCTGGCCGCCGCGCTCGCAGGCCCCGCGCCTGCCGCGCGTCGCCGCTCCCAAATACGGACCGGCGGGATTTTGAAAGGGTGGCGCAGGCGTCTCTGCGCACGTCGGCCGGGCCTTTGCAAAATGAGCGAAACTGATCCAGTGTCCGCGCGTCATCTAAGGAGGCCGCCTTGCGAGTCCTGAGTTTAGTCTGTCTCGCCTTCGCCGCGTCCGGATGGTTCGCGACCGCGGCCGCCGTCGAAGCGGCCCCGGGTAGCGGCGCCGCCAAACTCGCCGCCTATCAGATCTGCCGCCCGCTGGCGGTGGTCGACATGGGACCTGCGGGCTCCCAATCCGCCACCGAATGCAATGGCATCGTCAGAAATCTGGACAGTCAGAAGTCGCCGGACAATCTTTCGATCCGCTGCCTGGAGGATACGAGCGCGCGACCGGACAGCTACAAGTATTCCGGGACCTGCGTGCAGACCGACTCCGATGGCGACAAGATTTTCGTGACCTACGAAGGGGCGAAGAACGGTCAATTCAAGTGGATCGGCGGAACGGGCAAATATAAGGATGTCAGTGGATCGGGTACCTTGGGCGTCGTCGTCGCCCCCGGCGGCGCTACCGATCTTTTCGCCTATACGCTCAACTTCGACGTAACCTGGACGAATAAGCCCAAGTGAGGGCGTGAAAAGCCAGGGACGGGCGTGGAACCGCCCTTAGCCTGCCGCGCCTTTGATGTCCTGGACGCCCTGCATAATTCCATGTCGGAATGTTCAGCTTGCGCCTTGGTCGTCGAGCGCGCGGCGCAACGCGCGCAGGTCTAGCCAGGACTGGCGCTTGGCGGCGGGGCTGCGAAGCAGATAGGCGGGATGGAGCGTCGGCAGGGCGGGGATGGTCACGCCGGGCGCGATCTCGTAAGCTCGCCAG
>JAYVYJ010000282.1:0-2716 GCA_043784465.1 Hyphomicrobiales bacterium | reverse complement strand
GGAATGTGGTCCCGATAGGAATGATGCGGCCGCACCGAATGATGGGTGGCCGCATGTGGCGACTGGACGCCGAAGTTCAGGGCCGGCTCGGGTATATTAGTCTAAAAACGAACTCGAAATGGGGGCGCTAGCTAAGCGCCGACCAGAAGAAAGTCGCCGACGACCTGATCGGCGAAGGCTGCGGCGCGATGTAGCGTCGCAAGATTGTTCTAGGAGGACTTCATGTTCGCTGTTGACGTTATGAATACGCCGGTCATCACCGTCGAGGAGTCGACTACGGTCGCCGAAATCGCCCGCCTGATGTCGGAGCGCAAGGTCACCGGCGTTCCCGTCGTCGACGGCGTCGGCAAGGTCGTCGGCATCGTCACCGACGGCGATCTCTGCCGTCGCGCCGAACTAGGCACGCAACGCGAGCCCGAGGGGCTGCTCGATCTCCTGTTCTACAACCGGCCCGATGCACACGACTATGTCGAGGCGCGTGGACGCATCGCCGCCGACGTGATGACGCGCGAGGTCTACGCCGCCCGTCCAGACACGCCGCTAAGCCGAGTCGCCGATCTGTTCGAAACCCGCCGCATTCGCCGCGCGCCCGTCATCGACGGCGGCAAACTCGTCGGCATCGTTAGCCGCGCCGATCTCGTTCGCTCGCTCGCAACGAGTGCGAAGGCCGCGCCGTTGGCAAACCTGAACGACAGGCAGGTGCGCGACCTCGTCATGGCGGAGTTCAAGCGATTGAGTTTCGGTCTCAAGTGGAATGAAAGCGTCGTCGTGCGCGAAGGCGTGGTTCACCTCTGGGGGCTCGTTCCCGACGAGACCGAGCGGCGGGCTTTGCGCATCGCCGTTGAAAGCCTACCGGGCGTCAAAGCGGTAGAGGACCACACGGGGCGGTTCTTCCAACCTTTCGGCGTCGATCCGAAGTCGCAGAGCACGGTGACTTTCGTCGATTGACGATGCGGCAAGAGCCGCCATTCAGGAGGCGCCACTTGAACGCGTTCATCGACGTCTTTGAGATTACGATTCTGATCTTCGGGATCGTGGTTCTCCTCAAGGACCTTAGAAACTGAGAAGAGCACACCCAGCCCTTCGCTAGCCCGTCCACGTCCGAAGCGCGGTGAAACCGAACGCTCCCGGCGCCAGCAGCAGGAAAGCCCAGGCCGCCGCGGACGCCCAATTGGCGATCTGAAAGGGAAGAGCTGGCAAGTCTCCCAATCCCGCGGCGAGGGGAACGCAGGCGCGCAGCGGCCCCCAGAACTTGCTCGCGAAAACGCCGAGCGCGCCCATTTCGCCAAAAACGCCGCGCTTCGCTCACGCAGATCGGGATGGCGCGAAAGCGGCCAGAGCCGCCAGATTGTCTCGCGGTACCGACGGCCCCGCCAGAACGACAGCCAGTCGCCGAGCGCGGCACCGACAAAGGCGGCCAACCAGGTGGGCGCGAACGGCAGATGGCCTGAACCGATCAGCGCGCCGAAGCCGAGGGCGACGATCGCGGGGAAGATCAGCGACATGAATGCCCGCGATGCTCCCAAGGCGAGCCCGGAACACGATGAGCAGCGTAATTTCAGGGTTGGTCTTGGCCGTCGCAAGGATCGGGTCGAGCGCAGCCAACACGTTCATACCCCCTGGCGACAATGTCGACCACGAAGCTAGCCTGCCCGCACCGCCCCTTCATAGATATCCTCTTCCTGGGCGCTGTGAATGCGCACGAGCGATTCGATGGACTCGATGACGCGTTGCGCGTCGCGCACCGTGTAGCGGTCGGCGGCCTCCAGGCGCAGGCCCGCCGCGAGTCGCGAAAGCAGGCGCGCCGAATGCTGTATCTCGCGATGCGCGCGGCTCATGGCGGCGAGCAGGGCGGGATCGCGAAGGTATTTGGCGATCTCAGGATAGACCGTGCTTTCGTCCTCGCGTTCGTGGCTGACGACGTGCTCCGCCACCAGCCGGTCGGCTTCCTCGATGAGGGCGCGCGCACGCTCCGGCTCAACGTCGTCGAGCGCGTCGGCGATCTCCCGCAGCCGGTCGAGCGTGGCGGCGAGGTTGTCGTGGGCGCTGTGCAGGTCGTGCGCGGCGGTGGACGGCAGTCTGAAGCGCGTCATGTTGACAGGGCGCGGTCAACGCGCGCAGCGCGTTGAGGATGACCACGACGTCGATGGCCTCCTGCGTCAGCGCGCCCTGGATCGGCGACAGCCAGCCTAACGCGGCGGCGACCATGGCGAGGCCCGACAGCGCCATGCCGGCGACGATGCTTTGCGTCGCGATGCCGAGCGTGCGGCGGGCGATGGCGACGGCGTCGGAGACCCGGTCCAGCCGCTCGACGAGAATCACAACGTCGGCGGCCTCCGAGGAGGCGCTGGCGCCGCGCGCGCCCATGGCGATGCCGACCGTCGCCGCCGCGAGCGCCGGCGCGTCGTTGATGCCGTCGCCGACCATGACCGTCGGATGGCGCCGGCGCTCCAGCGCCACGGCCTCGACCTTGTCGGCCGGGCCGCGCTCGGAAAGAATGTCGTCGAAATCGAGGGCGGCGCCGATGGTCTGCGCCGATTCCGCCCGGTCGCCCGTGACCATGACGATCCGCTTGACGCCCGCCCGCCGCAACTCCTGTACGGCGCGCGGCGTCTCCTTGGCCCGTACGGCTGCGAGGGACGGAAAACCGACATAAGCGGCTTCGGAAAACTTGGACGCATCTGCAAAGCAAATTTCCGGAGATACGCTATTAGCG
>JAYVYJ010000281.1:0-10969 GCA_043784465.1 Hyphomicrobiales bacterium | reverse complement strand
TGGAGGCCCAGCATCGCAAGGTCGCGCCGCAACTCCGCCGCCCGCCCCTCGTTTGCCAGAACATGCAGATGCGCCAGCGCGGCGGGCGTATTGAGGTCGTCGGCCAGCGCTTCCATCAACGCCGTCGTCGGCTCGGCGGCGGGAGGCGCGGCGGCGGCGACACGCGCGAAACGCTGCATCGTTCTTTCCGCCTCCTCTAACGCGCGCACGGTCCAATCGATGGGCTGACGGTAATGGCTGCGCAACATGGCCAGACGCAGCGCGGCGCCCGGCCACGAGCGGCCGCCGAACTTATCTGTTCGCAACAGCTCATGCATGGTGAAGAAATTGCCGAGGCTTTTCGACATTTTCTCGCCCTCGACCTGAAGAAAGCCGTTGTGCATCCAGACATTCGCCATGCGCGAGCCGCCCAGCGCACAGCAGCTTTGCGCGATCTCGTTTTCGTGATGGGGAAACACCAGGTCGATGCCGCCGCCGTGAATGTCGAACACCTGTTTGTCCGCATCCTCGCAAGCCAGCCCGCCGCCATAGGGCTCCAGCAGCGTCTTCATCGACATGGCGGAGCACTCGATGTGCCAGCCCGGCCGTCCCGGCGTGACGATTCCCGCAGGGCTCTCCCATGCCGGTTCGCCGGGCTTGGAGGGCTTCCACAGCACAAAATCCATGGGGTCGCGCTTGTACGGCGCGACCTCGACGCGCGCGCCCGCCAGCATCTCGTCGAGCGAGCGTCGCGCCAGCGCGCCATAGCGCAGGCCGCCGGCGTCCATCGCGGCGGGCGAGAACAGCACGTGATCCTCGGCGACATAGGCGATTCCGCGCCGGACGAGCCGCTCGATCAAAGCACGCATCTCGCCCATGTGCTCGGTCGCGCGCGGCTCATGGGTCGGCGTCAGGCAGCCCAGCGCGGCGACGTCCTCCTGATATTGCGCAAGCGGTCCGGCGGTCACCTTCGCGATGGCCTCGTTGAGCGGCAGGCCCGGGAAGTCGCGCACGGCGCGGGCGTTGATCTTGTCGTCGACGTCGGTGACGTTGCGCGCATAGATCACATGCGCCTCGCCATACACCTGACGAAGCAGGCGAAACAGCAGGTCGAAGACGATGGCGGCGCGGCCATTGCCGATGTGCGCGTAATCATAGACCGTCGGGCCGCAGGCGTAGAGGCGCACGTAAGCGGGGTTGATCGGCGCGAAGGGAGCCTTCGTGCGGGTTAAGGTGTTGTAGAGCGTCAGCGGAACCGACATGGCTTTCCCCAATGGCGCGCGGGAGGGCTGTGGCCCAACGTCTTCACGGAATTGAGGAAAAGACGCGATGGCCCGGCCGCTCATTTAGCGGCGGATAATTCGACCCTGACAGAGACGCGTCTTCGTCATGACAGGCTTATGGGCGCGGGGCGCGCCGAGTGTCAAGGCTTCAACCCGCCTGGAAAATCAGGCGGCCCTGTCGAGCCCGTAGAGCGTGTGCAGCGTCCTGACCGCCAGTTCCAGATAGGCTTCGTCGATCAGCACCGAGAATTTGATCTCCGAGGTCGTGATCGCCCGGATGTTGACGCCCTTCTCGGCCAGAGCCTTGAACGCCCGCGCGGCGACGCCGTGGTGCGAGCGCATGCCGACCCCGATGGCCGAGACCTTCACCACGTCCTGCGCGCCCTGGATCGTCTCGTATCCAATCGTCGCGGCGGCGGCTTCCAGGATCGCCATCGAGCGCCTGTATTCGGCGCTCGGAACGGTGAACGTGATGTCGGTATGCTGGGCGTCGTCGGAGACGACCTGAATGATCATGTCGACGTTGATGCTGGCGTCGGCCAGCGGTCCGAAGATCGAGGCCGCGACGCCGGGCTTGTCGGCCACCTTGCGCAAGGTGATTTGCGCCTCGTCGCGCGAGAAGGCGATGCCGGTGACGATCTGTTGCTCCACAATGTCCTCCTCGCCGCAGATCAGCGTGCCCTGCTTGGGGTCCTCGGGATCGTCGAACGACGAGCGTACATAGGTTTTCACCTTGTGCACCATCGCCAGTTCGACCGAACGCACCTGCAAGACCTTGGCCCCCAGCGAGGCCATCTCCAGCATTTCCTCGAACGAAACCCTGTCAAGTCGCCTCGCACGGGGGGCGACGCGCGGGTCGGTCGTGTAGACGCCATCGACGTCCGTATAAATGTCGCAACGGTCGGCGCCCAAAGCGGCGGCGAGCGCCACGGCGGAGGTGTCGGAGCCGCCGCGGCCCAACGTCGTGATGCGACCCGTCTGCGGATTCATGCCTTGAAAGCCTGCGACGACCGCAACCTGTCCGGCTTTGAACCCTGTGACGATCCCGCCGCCATCGACGCCCGCGATGCGCGCCGAGCCGTGAGCGTCGTCGGTCGTCAGAGGGATCTGCCAGCCGGCCCAAGAGCGCGCGGAGAGGCCCATGTCCTTCAGCACGATGGCCAGCAGACCCGCCGTCACCAGTTCGCCCGAGTGGACGACCATGTCATATTCGGCGGGATCGTAGAACGTCGCGGCCTCGTTGACGTAGGCGACGAGTTCGTTGGTCTTGCCCGACATGGCCGAGACCACCACCGCGACCTCGTGCCCCGCGTCGACCTCGCGTTTGACGTGGCGCGCGACATTGCGGATGCGCTCGACGCTGGCGACGCTCGTACCGCCGAATTTCAAAACCAGACGCGCCATTTCGTCTCAAACGTTTTGGACGGCCTGCGCTCGCCCCTTCAAGGTGGCGCGCGTATAAAGGCCGCTCGATAAGCGGTCAAATTCGCGAGGTTCCATGCCTTCCAACCTCAAAATGTCGGCCAGCGTCAAAAGCGACGAGGTCGCCAAATTCGACGCGCTGGCGGAGGACTGGTGGAACCCCGATGGGCGCATGGCGCCGCTGCATCGGATCAACCCCGTCCGCATCGCATGGCTCGTTCAGCAGATCGCGCGCCGCTTCCGCGTGGAAGGGCCGACGCCGCTCGCAGGGCGCACGATCCTCGACGTGGGCTGCGGCGCGGGCCTGCTGGCCGAGCCGTTGTCGCGGCTGGGCGCCCGAGTCACCGGCCTCGATCCCGCGCCCTCTGCGATTGAAGCCGCGCGCGCCCATGCGGAGGCGACCGGGGCCGACCTCGCCTATCGCGCCGGGACCGTGGAGGAACTTGCGCGGGAGGGCGCCAAATTCGACGCGGTGCTGGCGATGGAGGTCGTCGAGCATGTCGAGAACGTCGCCGGTTTTGTCGCTACCGCCACTTCGCTGGTCGCGCCCGGGGGGATTTTCTGCCTCTCCACGCTCAACCGCACGCCCAAGAGCTTTGCGCTCGCCATTGTCGGGGCCGAATATCTGCTGCGCTGGCTGCCGCGCGGCACGCATCGCTGGGAGCAGTTCGTCACGCCGCTGGAACTGACCGGCGCGCTGCGCCGCGCAGGCTTCGTCGTCGCCGAAAAGCGCGGTCTCGTTTACAATCCGCTAAGGCGCGACTGGGCGCTCGGCGACGACATGGACGTCAACTATTTCGTCGCCGCCGTGCCGCGCGTCTGACGGCCAGCGCGCCAGCGCGGCGCGGCCCGCCTCGGTGAGTTCGTAGATCCCGCGCGAAACCGAACGGAACCATCCGTAGTAATTGTGGAGCAGCATCGTTCCCGCGTCGGCGGCCAACGGGCGCAAGTCGCGCGGCCGGGCGGGGCCAAGCGCGAGCATGGCGGCGCAGGCGAGCGCCCGCTGTCGATAGGCGGTCATTACCGGCTCGCCGCGCCCACCGCCCGCATGAGGGTCGCCGCGTCGCTTCTTGTGCTCCTCCACGAGCCGGGCGCGGCGCTTGGGATCGCGCCGAGGTTCGGGCGCGGCGGGGCTCAGCAACAGTTCGACGCCGCCGTCGTCACGCACGCCCAGCATGCCAAAGCCCAGCCGCCGGCACAGATCGCGGAAACGGCGGTCGCTCTGGCGTCCCTTGGGGGCGAGGCGCGCGGCAAGCCAGATTTCGTCGCCCGCCCGCGCGCGGTCCACCGCCTGAAGCAGGAGTTCGAGCGTGAAGGCGATCTTGAGTTCGGCGATCACGACGACGGGCGGGTCGCCGTCCTTCAGCGCCACGAGGTCGCAGCCGCCGATCTCGCCCTTGGCGCGATAACCAAGCCTTTCGAGATAGGCCTTTACCGGCGCGTAAAGGTCGGTCTCCCGCAACGTCGTCCCCCGTTTCAAAATCGCAATCCAAATCGCCGCGCCGACGACGACCCTTGCCTTCCCCGTCGCCGCCCCGCAAAAGACGCGGCGAAGGCTTTGTGCAAGGACCCGATTTAATGGCCGCCACGCTCGACGAAATCGGTATGCGATTCGGCACGGACAAGTCCTCGCAGTTTCACAATTACCTCAATTTCTACGAATCGTTCATGGCGCCGATGCGCGAGGCCCCGATCACGCTGCTCGAAGTCGGCGTCTTTCGCGGCGCCTCGCTGCACATGTGGCGCGAATTTTTCCCCAACGCGAAGATCGTCGGCGTCGACATCCAGCCGACCGCCAAACAATTCGAATCCGAACGCGTCCATGTCGAACTCGCCGATCAGTCGAACCTTCAGCATCTGGCCGAGCTTTCCGTAAAGCACGGCCCCTTCGACATCGTGATCGAGGACGGCTCCCATATGTGGGAGCATCAGATCACGTCGCTGCGTGCGCTCTTTCCGTTCGTGAAAAACGGCGGTTACTATGTCGTCGAGGACCTGCAGACCAACTACGGCGCCCTACAGGACAAATATCGCGGCGTCTCGTCGCAAACCTGCGTCGCCTTCCTCAAGCGCTGGATGGATATTTTCGTCGCCGACGATCTGGTGGACCTCTCCACCGTCGAGGACGCTTTTCTGCGCACCTATGGCCGATCCATCGAGTCGATGGCCTTCCATCGCCGCGCCTGCGTCGTACGCAAGCGGGTTCTGCAAGTCGATTGGCGCGTCAGTCGCGGCGAGCCGCTGGCGCCCAAGCCCGCCGATGCGCTCCAGGTTACGCTCAGCGCCCATCTGGGCATGCGCGGCGACATCTTCGGACCCGCCGGGTATGTCGACGAAGGCGCGGACCTGTTCACGTTCCAGGGCCTGACGCTGGAATCGGAGACCGGCGCGCTAGAATATCGCGTGCGCGCGCCTGACGGCGCATGGGGCGAATGGGTCGGCGAGGGCGTATTCGCGGGGACACGCGGCCTTGCGCGCGCGATCAGCGGCGTCTGTGTGCGCATCGCCGACGCCGCGAAGAGCCAATTTAGCGTGGACACGCACGGGCTGTTCGTGGGCGCTTTGACGGCCGACGCGAAGTCCGGCGAGCTTTGCGCGGTCGAAAGCGGCGCGGCGCTGCGCGGCCTTCAGGTCACGCTGCGGCCCAAAGTCGTCGGTTTGGCTTGAGTCGCCTCGCTTATTGCGCCGCGCGTGGCACGGGGAAGGCGATCTCCACCAGCGTCCCCTGATCCTTGCGGCTCTTGATCGAGAAATCGGCGTGATTGGCCTCGACCAGCGCCTTGGTCAGCGGCAGCCCGATACCCGCGCCGTCCGTGCCTTTCGCACCCGGCACGCGGCGGAACGGCTCCAGCGCGATCGCGAGTTCGGCGTCGTTCATGCCGACTCCGGTGTCGCGCACCCGCAAGATCACCGAGCCGGCGTCGTCGAGCGCCGTAGACACGATCACCTGACCGCCGGGCTCGTTATATTTGACGGCGTTGGCCATCAAGTTCAGCAGGATCTGGCGCAGCGAGCGCTCGTCGGCCATTACGTTGGGCAGCCGGTCGAACAGCGACAGCCTCATGATCACCCGCTCTCGCGCGGCCTGCGGCTGCATCAGGGTCACGCATTCGCGCACCACGACGTTGACGTCGAGCGGCGCAAATTGCAGGTCCATCTTGCCAAGCTCAATGCGCGACAGGTCCAAAAGATCGTCGGTGAGCGACAGCACGTGCCGGCCCGAGGCGTGGATGTCGCGGATATAGTCGCGGTAGCGTTCGTTGCCCATCGGGCCGAACCGCTCCTCCAGCATCACTTCGGCGAAGCCGAGAATGGCGTGCAGCGGCGTGCGCATCTCATGACTGACGCGCGACAAAAGCTCGGTCTTGGCGACGCTGTCCTTCTCGGCCTCCTCGCGCGCGGCGTTCGCCTGCGCGACGCCGCTGTCGAGGCCGGTGAGATCGGTCAGCAACGCGAAAAATTCGGGATCGCGCTCGCCCGTGAGCCGCCCCAGATCGATCTGGGCGGGGAACACCCTCCCGTCGGTGGCGCGCGCTTCGACTTCAAGCCGCTCGGCGCTCGCCTCCCCGTTCACCACCCGGTCGAGCGCGGCCTGCGTCGCCGCATGAGCCGAAGGAGGAAGCAGCGTCAGCACGCTCTCGCCCGCCGCCTCGTTCTGATGGCGGTCGAACAGGCGTTGCGCGCTCTTGTTCATCGACAGAATCCGGCCCGAGCGGTCGAGCTTCAACATGCCGTCGCGCGCGGCTTCGAGCGCGGTCGAGAAATCGCGGGCGCGCGCGGCGTGCAGATCGGCCTCGCGCTCCATCGCGCGCATCTCTTCCTGACGTTCGGCTTCATAGGAGCGGCGCAAGGAAACCAATTCCGCAGGCTGCCCCCCCCAGGTCGCTTCGCGCACCTGCGCGTCGACGGTGAGGATGCGTCCGCTTGAAGTCACCAGCGGTGCGGCCTCCACCGATCCGTCCGGCGCCAGCGCACGCGGATCGCGCCCGCGAAAAATCTCCTTCAGGCCGTCGCGCGCGCGAAAAGTCTCCAGATCGGGGTAGCCGGTGAGGTCGAGCAACGTCTTGTTGGCGTAAAGCGTCTCCGCCTCACGCACGACGAGCACGGCGATGGGGAGAAGGTCGAACAGGGCAGCGAAATCGTCGTCGCCCGCGTGATGTCCCTGAACAGGCGCAAGCGCTTCGGGAGACGCCGGGGCGTCGGTCGTAGGGCCGCGCCCGCGCACATTGGCGCCGAGCGCGCGCGCGATGGCCTTGAAATTATCGCGCTCCTGCGAGGTCAACTCCACGCTTTCCTCGGCGGCGGGCGAAGGTAGGCCCGCCTGGGGATGGAGGACGACGATCTCCGCACCGCTGAAACTCGGCGCGCGCCGCCCCGGCTTGGTCTCGCTCAGCAACTTCAGTTCGCCCAAAACCTTGGCCTCGCCCGGCGCTCGGGGCTGAAGCAGAGCCGCGAGCGCCGAAATGACTGCGAGCGCGGGCGCGTTGGCGGCCCCGGACGACGGCGCCGCGAGGCTCGACGGCGCGTGCTGGCGTTGCAAGAGCCGAATCAGCGCAGCGGCGTCGCCGGCGGGCGGCGGGGTCGAGAGCGCGGATGGAGCATGCGATGCAGGAGGGGTCGTCGCCACGCGCTCGCCCGTCAGCAGGCCGAAGCCACGAAAGCCCTGGTAAGCTTCGCCCGGCCCGAAGGCGGGCGACCCCGAAAGATGGGTGACGAGCGCGGCGTCGGGCTCGGGAGCCGGCCAGAGCGTACGGACTCGCGAGAACGTTGCGCGCGCGGCGACCGCGTCTGCGAAGGCGCGGTCGAGGCCGACCCTCTCGGTCATCGTTTCGACGGTCTCGCCGTCCCGTGGCGTCGAGGCGCCCAGACGCGAAACCGCGATGGGGTCGGGCGCGCCGAATCGATCGTCGCCGTCGAGCCGCCAAACGAAGCGTTGAACCGAAGCGTCCGGCGCGATCTCGCTTCCGGGCGTTGGCGCTTCGGCGGCGTTCGGTTCGGCGGCGACGAAGTAGCTCTCGCCGTCGCGGTTGAGGCGCCCGCAAAGCCAGTCTCGCGCGACGGGCTTGCGGTCGACGAAAAAGCGCAGGCGCTCCAGACGGGGCGGGCCGTCGGGCGGGGTTTCGGCGGCGAGTTTGCGCAGGCGGCGACCGCTGGGCGCCGCGTCCGACAAAACCGCTTGTCCGAAGGCGGCAAGATCGCTCACCTCCAGCACGGCCAGCGCGGCGGGCGTCGCGAACACGGCTTGCGGGACGTCTCCGCGCGCAATCCACAGCGGCGCGCCTTTCGCCAAGGCGGCGGCGAAGGGGGTGCGCGCAAGCAGTCGCTCCCATGTCGGCTCGGCGGCGGACCCTCTTTCCATATCTCCTCGTCGCGGCGCGCTTGAGAACGCGCGCCCGGTTGGAACGGACCGCAGCTCTGTTCGTTCTACGTTTAGCAAAGTTTTAACGAAAACGCGCCTGCCCCCGCGGATTGCCCACGGAAACCAAGCGTTAACCTTAAGTCGCTTGCTGCATTGCAAAATGAATGTTGCATTGCAGCAATAAAATGCCTATATAATGCCCATCGGGGCCGCACGAGCCCTTTCACCCTCAGAGGAGAACGCCATGAACCAGCCGCAATTTGAAGTGCCCGTCGATATGCGCGATTTCGCGCAGAAGAGCGTCGATCAGGCGCGCAAAGCGTTCGAGGGCTTCATCAGCGCCGCCCAGAAGGCCACCGAGTCCGTGACAAGCGCGGGCGATAATCTTCGCGAGAGCGCCAAGACGGTCAGTTCGCAGTCGCTGGGCTACGCCGAACAGAACGTCACCGCCGCCTTCGACTTCGCCGCCAAGCTCGTTCAGGCCAAGGACCCGCAGGAGGCTTTCGCGCTGCAGAGCGAGTTCCTCAAGGCGCAGCTCCATAAAATGCAGGAGCAGGCCAAGGAAATCGGCACGGCCATCCAGACCGCCGCGACGCCGAAAGCTTGAAATCAGCGGGGCATGAGGAGACTTGCTATGGACGAACACGAGATGCAGAACGTCGCCGCCGAGCAGACGGATAATGGGAAGCACGCCGCCGAGGCGTTTCAGGCGCAGGCTCAGAAGGCCGGCGAGCAGGGCCTCGCCGCCGTCAAGGGTTTGGGCGACAACGTGCGCACCCTGATGGAAAAAAGCCTGCACGAGACGCGTGCGCGCTACGCGAAGACCAAGGGCGCGATGGAAGAGGTCTCCTCGGCGATCGAGGCGAGCTTTGGCGCCGCGCGCGACGGCGTCGCCCAGCTCAACGTCAAGGCGATCGAGGCGCTAAAGGCGGACTCCGAGGCGAATTTCGCCCTGCTGACGTCGTTAGTCTCGGTCAAGTCGATGTCGGACATGATCACGCTCAATACGGAGTTCGTCCGCAAGCGTTTCGAGGAAGCCACGGCCCGCGCCAAAACTTTCTCCGAGATGGCGCGCACGGTCGCCGAGGAAGCCGCCTCGCCGATTCGCGATTCTGTCGCCAAAAGCGTCAAATTCGCTTCCTGATTAAGTAGCGGCGCGCCGCTCCTGCGCCGCCCTTCGGGGCGGCTTTTTTATTTGACGACGAGGATCGCGCCGCGTGCGAGACGCGGCGCCAGCCGCCGCATCGCGGCGGCGGAGATGGCGATGCAGCCGGCGGTGGGAGTCAGATCCTCGCGCGCTATGTGGAAAAAGATCGCGCTGCCCCGGCCTTTTACGCGGGCCGAAAAATTCTGGTCCAGCACGAAGGTGAGGTCGTAGAGCGCGTCCTTGCGCCACATGCGGTCGGTCGCGTCCGCGCCAGGCGCGCGCACGGGCCGATTGTAGTTGCGGCTAGATGGATTTTCGCACCAGCCGGCGTCGCGCCGCATCGGTCGCAGCGGCACGCCGCCCGAATCGGGACGCGGCCGGTCGGGGCGGAAATAGCCCCACAAGAGGCAGAATCGCCCTGCCGGCGTGCCGCCGTCGCCTTCGCGCTTGGTGCGCACCACCCCCGCCGGCCCCAGCGCGCAGGCGATCCGCATTGGCCCCGCAGCCAACCAGCCACGCCCGCGCGGCCCAGGCAGCACCGTAAGGGTCCTGATGCTCAAGGTGGGCTTTTTCGATGTCATAGCGCTGCCTTGCCTTTAATCGCTTCCGCCCGAGTTGAAAGGATTGGAATTCTAAACGCCATGCAATGTGGTTCTTGCATTTCTCCGATTCGGAGGGCGCGCGATGGGTCTTTTGTCGTTGGACTAGCGCACGCGGGTGATGGCTACCGTTCGTGTGGAAGGCATGAGTTCCGGGGCGGCGGCGCATCGTTTCGGCGTGAACTTCGCCAGCGCGATCCGGGGGGGAAGCGGTGCTGCATGATTGGGCAAGCGGCGCGCCGTTGCCGATGGGCGGCGACCCGCGTTCCCGGCGCGTCGAGGCGCATGCCAATTACCTTTTTTGGCTTCACCGCCACGAACCGGACATGATCCGCAACGAAATCCGAGGTGGTCTGAAACGCACGCGCGGCGCGAAGACGTCGCCCTCGATGATCTTGCGCTCTTTCGACCGCCACGGCATCACTTTCAAAAAAGTCGGCGCACGCCAAGGAATAGGACCACGCGGACATCTTCAAACCGCCAGCCGAGACGATAGACTGGCCGACCGCGACGAAGGGAAGCGGAATAAGGCCGGGCGGCTTTTGGCAGCCCAGCCGCCGCAGCCGTGGTTAAAACGTCTTCGTGGAGTTTAGGTCGCGAAGACGGTACGTGGAACTTCTGCCAGATGGTTGCTGGAACTCCCCGCGCTGGGTAAGCACATGGGATTCACTCCCCATTCATTCATCATCATCGGTATGATGATGATGATAATGATGCCCGTACTCATGATCATAATCATGGTGATGATCGTCATAATGGTGATGATCATAGTCATGGTGATAATCTTCGTCTCCGTGCTCATGAAAACCATGCGCATGGGGAATGCCAAAGTCATGGAAGAAGTGATTAATTCCATCGTCATCCGCTATAGCGGGGGTCACCGTCAGTGCGAAGGCAGAAAAAGTTCCTATGATAAGATATTTCAGCATATTCTACCCCTTATCAACAACAGCGCGACCAGAGCGCACCCTTAACCAAGTGCTCTGAAAGTAAGTTTATCAATGAATTGAGGCAGGAAATTGGTGCTGACCGCCGCCGCGGGGGCGTTCATCCGGAGTATCGCGCGGCGACTGACGATTCGTCCTTGCCTATCCGGTTGACACCCACACCCACTAGATTTAGCGTTTGGCCATGGATATCCTGGCCCGTGAAGACCTGCCTTTCCCCGAGTCTCTGCCGG
>JAYVYJ010000280.1:0-16525 GCA_043784465.1 Hyphomicrobiales bacterium | reverse complement strand
CCTGTCGTGAGTGAAGTCGACAGCCCCGCAGCATAGTCCCGATTGTGCACGAACGTCACGTCGAGCCCCGCCAGCGCAGCCTCCACCTCGGCGCGCGCGTGTCCCGTCACGACGACGACCGGCCGCGTCCGGGACGCCAGCGCCGCCTCGACCGCCCAGCGCACCAGCGGCTTGCCTCTGTAGTCCGCGACCAGCTTCGTCGGCGCCGCGCCGCCTGCCGCGCGATAGCGCGAGGCGCGCCCTGCCGCCAGCACCAGCGCGGCGACGTCAGGCATCGCCTTCACGCGGCTGCGGACGCGTTTCGATCTCCATCAGCAGCCCGCCGACGCCCATGCCCTGAATGTCGGCCCGCGTGATCGGCACGTCGGCGAGCAGGCGGCCCAGCACCCAGTCGAAACCGTTCTCCTTGGGCGAGCGCGCGCAGCCTGGCGCGCCAATGACCGGCGTCCCGCCGATATCGCCAACTAGCAGCAGATTGCCGGGGTCGACCGGCATGCCGAAATGCTCGACCCGTCCTCCCGCCGCCTCGATCGCCGAGGGAATCACGTCGCGCCGGTCGGTGATCGCCGAAGCGCCGAATACGATCAGGAGATCGCAGCGGCTGCGCAGTTCCGCCAGCGCCTCGGCCAAGGGACGTGGCGCGTGGGGCGTTCGGCGCTCTTCCTCAATGGTTGCGCGCGCGGGGGCCAGCCGCGCTTCCAGCACGCCCAGCGTCTTCAGAATCACGCTAGGCTTGAGGCCCGGCAACAACGTCGAGACCACGCCGACCCGCAACGGACGGAACGGCGCGACGCGAACCGCGTGCTCCCCCGCCGCCGAGCAGGCCCTATCCAGGGAACTCGACGGCGCGGCGAAGGGAATTATCTTCACCGTCGCCGCCATGTCGCCTGTCGCGACGGCGCGGAACGCGGGCAGCGTCGCCACCGTGATTGCGTCGTGCACCCGGTTGACGGCGTCGATGCGCGCCTTGTCGACGATCAGCAACCCCGCCTGTTCGGCGTAGAGATTGACCCGTCCCGTGAACGGCGGCTCGCGGCGCAGCCCCGCGCCGCCCAGCACGAGGGCGAGCCGTTCGGCGGCTTCGTCTTCAGGCACGTCGTCGGCTTCCAGCATCGCGGCGATCACGGTCTCGACGCCCGCCGCGCGTAGCGCCGCCTGCTCCGCGGCGCCGACGCGCTGACCTTTCTTCAGCCGGGCGTCGCCCGCGCGCACCGCATGGGCCGAAATCGCGCCGCGCGCGTCGGCGACGGAGAGCGGGCCAAATTTCACGCATTCTCCAAGCGCAGCGGCTTCTTGCGCAAGCCGGCGATGATTTCGCCCGCGATGGATACGGCGATCTCCGCCGGACTGACCGCGCCGATGTCGAGTCCGATAGGGGCATGGATGCGCGCCAGCGCCGCCTCCTCAAACCCCTGCGCCTTCATGCGCTCCAGCCGCTTGGCGTGTGTTTTACGGGAGCCCAGCGCGCCGATGTAGAAGCAATCGGCGTTCAGCGCCGCAATCAGCGCCACGTCGTCGATCTTGGGATCGTGCGTCAACAGGCAGATCGCCGTGTACCGGTCGAGCGGTTTTGCCGCCAAAGCCTCGTCGGGCCATTCCGCGATCACGGGCGTGTCGGGAAAGCGCTCCGGCGTCGCGAAAGCCGTGCGCGGGTCTATGACGATGGCGTCCAAGCCCGCCACGCGCGCGATGGGCGCCAGCGCCTGCGAGATATGCACCGCGCCAATCATCACCAGCCGAACCGGAGGAACCTGCACGGTGAGAAAATAGCTGGCGCCCTCGTGCTCGACCGTCCCGCTCTTGCCCGCGCGCAGCGCGGCGTCGAGCGGTTCGGCCAGCGGGTCGTCCCGCGTCGCGTCGGCTTCGACGTAACGCTGGGCCCCGTCGACCAGCCCCGTCACCAGCACGCCCGCGCGGCGGCCCGTCCGCGCGGCGTTCATGCGTTGGAGGTCGGCGAGCCTCATGCCTCGACCTTCTCGACATAGACCTTGATGCGACCGCCGCAGGACAGGCCGACGCGCCACGCGGTCTCGTCCGCCACGCCGAACTCCAGCGTCTTGGCTATCCCCGAGCCGATCACCTCCATCGCCTCCTCGACGACGGCCCCCTCGACGCAGCCCCCCGACACCGAACCCAAAAAGTTGCCCCCTCCGTCGATGACGAGATGCGAGCCGACCGGGCGCGGCGCGGAACCCCAGGTCTCGATCACCGTCGCCACCGCGACGCCGCGGCCCTCGCTCGCCCAGGCTTGCGCGGCGTTGAGAATGTCGTCGTCGGCGCCGGTCATGCGCGGCCTCCCTGAAGCGTTGTCATTCGCCGTATATAGAGCCGCGCCGTCCCGGGTTTCAATGGCGCCCGCCGAGATTGCAGATTCGCGCGCTTCCTGCTTGAAGGAGACGCCCCCTCTCGCCGCCGAGTCCCATGAACGCGCCCTTCAAGAATTCCATCGCCGCGCTCGTGCCGGAACTGATCGAATGGCGTCGCGACTTCCACGCGCATCCCGAGTTGCTTTACGATTGCGGGCGCACGGCCGGGCTGGTCGCAGAGCGGTTGCGCGCCTTCGGCTTCGACGAGGTGCATGAGGGGATCGGCAAAACCGGCGTCGTCGGCCTGCTCCACGGCGCCAAAGGCGCAGCGATGAGCGCCGACAAGCGCGTGCTGCTGCGCGCCGACATGGACGCGCTTCCCATCGTAGAGGCGACCGGGGCGGCCTACGCCTCCCAAACCACCGGCAAGATGCACGCCTGCGGACACGACGGCCACACGACGCTGCTGCTGGGAGCGGCCAAGCATCTGGCCGAAACCCGCGATTTCGACGGGACGCTGGTGTTCTGCTTTCAGCCGGCGGAAGAAGGCGGCGCGGGCGCCTATGCGATGATCGAGGACGGGTTGTTCGAGCGATTTCCTGTCAAGGGCGTCTACGGCCTGCACAACTGGCCCGGCGTTCCGCTGGGCAAATTCGCCGTGGCGCGCGGGCCGGCGATGGCGTCCGCCGACCGCTTCGACATCATCGTGACCGGCTACGGCGGCCATGCCGCGATGCCGCATCTGGCGCGCGACCCTATAGTCGCCGCGTCCGAAATCGTGCTGGCCGCGCAGACCATCGTCTCGCGCTGCATCGACCCGCTGGAGCCGGCGGTCGTGTCGATCACCTCCATCCACGCAGGCGAAGCTTACAACGTCATCCCCGACAAGGTGGAGATGCGCATGTGCTTTCGCGCGTTGTCGGACGCTGTGGCCGGGCAGATCGTCGTGGAACTGAAGCGCATCTGCGAGGGCGTCGCGGCCGCGCACAAGATGACGGTCGAGTTGCGACCCTCGCCGACCAGGGCCTATCCCGTCACCATCAACCATGACGCCGAAACGGATCTGGCCATCGCGGCGATGCGCGCGGTCGTCGGCGTGGACGGCGTCGACGACAAGGTCAAGCCCGTGATGGGCTCGGAGGACTTCTCCTTCATGCTGAACCGCGTGCCGGGCTGTTATGTGTTTTTGGGCAACGGCGACTCCGCGCCCGTGCATCATCCAGCTTACGATTTCAACGACGAGGCGATCCCCTATGGCGTAGCGTTCTGGGCGGACCTCGCCCGCCGCGCACTGCCGATCTCGTGAGCGCCCCGGCAGTTTCTCGCGACGCCGCCAACACGCCGCCGAGCGCTCGCGTGGTCGCGGCGACCGTAGCGGGCAACGCCATCGAATTCTACGACTTCCTGTCGTTCGCCTATTTCGCCGTTTACATCTCCGCTGCATTCTTCCCTGGAACCGATCCGCACGCCGATCTGCTGAAAACCCTCGCCGTGTTCTGGGCGGGCTTCCTGTTTCGCCCGCTCGGCAGCGTGGTCATCGGCGCCTACGCCGACCGCGTCGGCCGCCGTCCGGCCCTCTTGCTGACCATCGCGCTCATCACGGTCGGCACTTTTGGTCTGGCGCTGACGCCGTCTTACGCGACGCTGGGGTGGGCGGCGCCGGCGATATTGATCTTCTTCCGCATCGTTCAGGGCTTCGCGCTGGGCGGCGAAGTCGGGCCGTCGAGCGTCTATCTGCTGGAGGCGGCGCCGCCGCACCGGCGGGGGTTCTATGCGAGCTGGCAGATCGCGAGCCAGGGCGTCGCCGTGGCGACGGCGGGGTTGGTCGGCGTGATCCTGTCGTCGATCCTCACCAGGGAGCAACTGATCGACTGGGGCTGGCGCGTCCCGTTCCTTTTGTGTTTGTTGCTGATCCCGGTCGCGCTGCGGCTGCGCGGCGAGATGGTCGAGCCGCCGCGCCGCGCCGCGCCCATGCGCGTCCCCGCCTGGACGCAGGTTAAATACATCGCGCTCGGCGTGCTGCTGATCATCGGCGGCACGGTCTCCACCTATGTCGGCAATTACATGTCGACCTTCGCCATCGCCACGCTGAAGCTCCCAGCCCCGCTGGCGCTGTCGGCGACTTTCGTGGGCGGATGCGCGACTTTCGTATTTGCGCTGCTAGGCGGCTGGCTCGGCGACAAATACGGGCGCAAGGCTCTGGTGCTGTGGCCGCGCGTGGCGCTGCTGGTGGCGATCGTGCCGATGTTCATGTGGCTCACGTCGGCGCCAAGCCTGGGGACGCTCTGGCTGACGGCGCTTGTCGTGGGCGGCCTCACGGCGATGTCGGCGGGCATCGGTCTGGCCATCGTTCCGGAGCTTCTGCCCAAGGCGACGCGGGCCACTGGCTTTGCGGTCTCCTACGCCCTCGGCGTAACGATCTTCGGAGGCTCCACGCAACTCGTCGTCGTCAAACTGAGCGACTGGACGGGAAGCCCCATCGCGCCCGCCTATTACGTGATCGCCACCAGCCTCGTCACCCTTGTCGCCCTGATCGCGCTGCCCGAGACGCGCGGCCGGACGCTGGACTGACGATGACCTCCGATCGTGCGCTTGTCGGCCTCGCGCTGGCGATGGTCGCGGTCGGCGTCGTCTTCGGACTCGCGCCGCAACTCGACATCGAGGCGACGCGCGGGGTGTTCGAGGCGACCGGATTCTGGGGGGGAACCGAGGCTGCGCGGGACGCTCGCGACGTTCTGCGGCAGGCGCCCTTCTGGCTGCTCGCGATCCTCGTCGGGCTGGCGCTGCTGCGGCGCTTCGTGGCGCACACGATTCCGGCTCCCTCATGGCGCGCTCTGGTGTTCCTGGGCGCGAGCCTGATCGTCGGCTCCGGCCTTATCGTTAATCTCGGCCTCAAGGATCATTCACACCGCCCGCGCCCCGTGCATGTGCGCGATTTCGGCGGCGATCAGGACTTCCGCCCCTGGTTCCGCTTCGACGGCGCCTGCCTTCGCAATTGCTCGTTCCCCTCGGGCGAGGCGGCGTCGGGCGCCTGGATGCTAGCCCCAGCGCTGCTGGCGCCGCCGCCCTTCCAGATAGCGGCTGTCGTCGGCGCCGTGATTTACGCCGTCGCGACAAGCGCGCTGCGGGTCGCCTTCGGCGGCCATTTCCTGTCCGACGTGTTGTTTGGCGGGCTGATCTCGGCCTTCGTCGTCGTCGCGATGTGGCGCGTCTACGCGCGCAAAAGGGCGAGCAGCGCGTCGGCCTCGTAGACCGGCAGGCTGCATGTCTGGCCCCGGCACAGCAGGGCGGAGCCGTTGGGCGGCGGGGGTCGCGCGCCCGGTAACCCGTTCGGCCAAAGCGTCCGGTCGAGCGGGAACACGGCCAGGGCCGAATCGGCATGGGCGAGCGCGGCGGCGCGCAGCGCGTCGCCTTCCACCACCACGCAGCCACCACGCGTCAGATTGTCGTATGCCCCCAGCAGCGAGGGCGCGTTGGCGAGTTCGCCCGGGTCCGCGCCCGCGAAGGCGCCGATCAACCGCTCCGCCGCCTCGCGCCATTCCGGCGCATCGGTGAGATGATGCAACTTGGCGAAAACCTCGGCCATCACGCCGATCCCGCTCGGCGTCGCATTGTCGTGGAAAACTCGCGACCGCACCGCAGGGCCGTCTTCCGCGTCCGCCGCCGTCAAATAAAGCCCGCCGTCGGGAGCCCCGAAACGTGCAAGCGCCGCGCGCGCTTCGCTCTCCGCGCTATGAAGGTAACGCGGCAGGCCCGTCGCCTCGAACAGAGCCAACGCCGCGCGCCCAAACCCTGCGCTATCGTCGAGCATCCCGGCCGCGCCGATCCGCCCGCCACGCGTCGCATGGACGAGCCGCCCTTGCGCGTCGCGCTGCCCGCTGTCGAGCGCGTCGAACGCCGCCAGCGCCGCGCGCAGCATCTCGGGCGCCGCAAAGATCGCCGAGGCGCGCGCCAGCGCGGCGATGGTCAGCCCATTCCAGTCAGTCAACACCTTGTCGTCGAGCGCCGGACGTGTGCGCTGCTCGCGAAGCGCGGCGAGCTTTGCGCGCGCGCCGCTGAGCGAAGCGTCGAGCGTTGGGTCGGCGGGCGTCGTGAGCCGGAGGACGTTATGGCCTTCCCAATTGCCCTGCGGCCTCACGTCGTAGGCCGCCTTGAACGCGCAGGCCTCCTCACCCAACGCTCCGTCGATCTCCGCCGCCGTCCAGACATAGAATTTGCCTTCCTCGCCCTCCTGATCGGCGTCGAGCGAGGCGGCGAACGCGGCGCCCGCCCTCATCTCCCGTATCAACCAACCGAACGTGTCGCGGGCGCGGGCGGCGTAGATCGGCGATGGCGTCTCGGCGTGAGCGGCGGCGAGCAGTTCGAGAATCTGCGCGTTGTCGTAGAGCATCTTCTCGAAATGCGGCACGTGCCATTCGGCGTCGACGCTATAGCGCGCGAAGCCGCCCCCGACATGATCGTAAATGCCGCCCGCGCACAGCGCGTCGAGCATCCCGCGCACGGCGTCGCGGAAACGGGGATCGTGGCGGCGGCTGAATTCGGTTCCCAGAAACCGGAAGATCGGCGCGTTGGGGAATTTGGGAGCGCGCCCGATCCCGCCGTTGTGGGTGTCGATCAACCGCAGCAACGCGAAGCCGGCCGCATCGAGATCGGCTGTCGTCAACTCGCCGGGAGCGCGCGCGTCGGCGAGACTGCTGAGATGCGCCGTGATCGCCGCGCCATTGCCCAGCGCCGCCTCGCGCTTCGTCAACCAGACGTTGGTGACGGAAGCCAGCACCTGGCGGAAAGACGGCTGACCGTGGCGCGGCGAGGGCGGCCAATACGTACCGCCGAAAAAGGGCGCCCCCTCGGGCGTCAGAAACATCGTGAGCGGCCACCCGCCCTGCGAACCCATCGTGTGCAGCGCGCCCATGTAATGATGATCGACGTCGGGCCGCTCCTCGCGATCGACCTTCACGCAGACGAAATCGCGATTCATTTCCGCCGCGACTTCTTCATCCTCGAAGGATTCATGCGCCATCACATGGCACCAGTGACAGGCGGCGTAACCGATCGAGAGCAGAACCGGCACGTCGCGCACGCGCGCCTCCTCAAGCGCCTCACGGCCCCACAGCCGCCAATGAACGGGATTGTCGGCGTGCTGGAGCAAATAGGGCGAGGCGCTTTCGCGCAGGCGATTGGCGCTCACGTGGAAACGACGAGATGCGTTTCGGAGAGAAACGCTACGCCTGTATAAAACGCGCGCATCGCGACGTCCGCGCCGACCCCAGGTCGCCTGACCCTTTCCCCGAAATTTTGAATTCGCGGCTCGCTACAGACGACGCCTGTCTCACGGGACCACAACGAAACGAAAGACGAGTCGGGTTCGACAACCCCAATGTGTTTGAGCGTCGCTACGCTCTTATAGTTTTCCAACTTTTCCCGAATGTCGACATCTCGCGTCGAAGGAGCAAGGACTTCGCCCCCTGCGCGTGGCGTCTGCGCCTCAAAGGCTTTGGTGGGACACCGTCCGCAATCGACGGCGCTGTCGGACCTTCCAATCTGACCGGAAACAGGCTGCACAGCGCCATCGCCCGCAAAAGAGCGGCATCCCGGGTTTATGACCTGTGGACCCAAGTCTAGCGTGATGTTCGCCACGATATCGTCATGAATCCTCTTGGCGCCCGCCGTCATTCGCAGCGGCTGCCCGTTGACCAATTCATATCGCGAGGCCTTTCCTTCGCTCCACTCTAAAAACTCGTCCAACGTCCAACGGCGTTCACGCGTCTCGGCCATGCTCGGTCTCCGGCGCAAACTGTACCCGCAAACGCCGCGCCGCGAAACTCACCCCAGCGCGAGCGCCCTCCCCAGCAGGCCGGGGTCGCCAAGCAGCGCCCGCATCTCGCGCGCGTCGAGCCAGCCCAGCGCGTCGTCGAGCGTCTCGCAGGCTTCGACCTTGGCGCGCGCCGTCGCCAGCGCCGGATCGACCTTGCCGCCCTTTCGCAACGGCGCGGGAGCCAAATGCGCGATATGCAGCGCCCGAAGGTCCGCGTCTTCACGCAGGCGAAGAAGGGCGGGTTCGGCGACGAGGCGCGGCGCTCTCGCCAGCGCGGAGGCCCGCGCGACGACTTCGGGCGGGGCGTTGTCTTCCGGCGTCGCCAGCACGCCGGGGCCCGCCAGACGCATCGATGTCAGCAGGCCCACCGGGATGCTCAGCAACAGGCCCATCACCACCGGCGACATCCACAACAAGAGCGGCACCGAAATGCTGTAGGCGGCCAGCGCCATCGCCACGCCCATCAGCGTCGGCCCGATCAGCTTGCGGGCGACCTCGGCGCGCGGAACCGCCCCGTCGTCGCGACGCTGGACCTGCCAGCCCGCGTCATGACCGATCAGGATTTCGCTGACCGCGCGCGACTGGAAAACCATCATCGAGGGCGCAATCAACGCCGCCAGCAACGTCTCGGTGAGGAGGCCCGCCAGCGCCCGAAATCCGCCGCCAAACGCCCGACGTTCCGCAGGCCGCGCCAGCACAGTCGCGTAGGCCATGAATTTAGGCAGCAGCAGCAATCCCATCGTGCCCGCAAAAACCCAGGCCGCCAGTACAGGATCCTGTTGCGGCCAAGCAGGGAAAAGGTTGAAGCCCTTGGCGAAGTATTCCGGGCGAACGAACGCAGCCTGCAACGAGATCAACAGGCCCAGGATCAAAAAGGCGAACCACATCGGCGCCGTCAAATATGAGCCGATGCCGGTCAACAGATGCAGCCGAGAGCCCCACCGCAAACCGCGCGCGGGCAAAATCGCCAGATGCTGAAGATTGCCCTGACACCAGCGCCGGTCGCGCGCGGCGAAATCGATCAGCGAGGGCGGACCCTCCTCATAGCTGCCGCTCAAACAAGGCGCTGAGTAAACCGCATAACCTGCGCGGCGCAGAAACGCCGCCTCGATGAAATCATGGCTGAGGATATGCCCGCCGAACGGCTTGCGCCCTCTAAGTTCTGGCAACGCCGCTTCCTCGGCGAAAGCAGCCAGACGGATGATGGCGTTGTGGCCCCAGTAATTTCCGTCCGGCCCCTGCCACCAGGCGTTGCCGGCAATCACCATCGGCCCGTAAAGCCGCCCGGCGAACTGTTGCAAGCGACCAAAAAGGCTGCGCGCGTTGACCACGACGGGCGCGGTCTGGATCAGCCCCGCCTCGGGCCGGCTTTCCATCGCCTGCGCGAGCCGCACCAGCGTGTCGCCGGACATGAGGCTGTCGGCGTCGAGAATGATCATGTGATCGTACGCTCCGCCGTAGGTCTCCACCCAATCGGCGATGTTGCCCGACTTGCGCGCATAATTGTTGACGCGACGGCGGTAATAGAGCCGCCCCGCACAGGCTCCGGTCAGGCGACGAAAAGCCGCCTCCTCGTCGATCCAGATATCGGGATCGGTGGTGTCGCTCAGCAGGAACCAATCGAAATGCGCGCCGCGACCTGTCGCCTCCACCGATTCCCACATGGCCTGAAGCCGTGCGGTCACCGCATGCGGATCTTCGTTGTAAGTGGGCAGCAACATCGCCGTGCGCAGTCCCAGCGCTGGCGGCGGTCCCTGCACATCCACCTCGATCCCCGCTTGCGCACCCGAAAGGGTGACCAGGAACCCCGCAAGCGCCGACATGAACGAAAACGCGACCCACGCAAAAAGCGCGGCGAAAAACGCCAGCAGCGCCCATTCCAACGCCGTCACCCCTCCCACGGCGACGACGTCGTACATCTCCCAGCCGCCGCCCGCCGTGAGCGCGAGCGTGCCCGCTAAAATCGCTGCCCGACGCGCCCAGAGCGACCCTCCGGCGCTCGCCCTCAGAGCGCCCGCGCGTTGGGACAGCCGCCCCGGCTCCATGCGAAGCGGCGAGGGAGCGGGCAAAAAGGCGGGCCGCGCCGCCTCGCGCTTCAGCGCGTCCATCGGTAAATCCAAGTCTCCGACGCCGGCTTGTCGGATGCGGAGAGATAAGCGCGCAGTTCGACGGACGGCGCGTCTTTGGGGGCCATTTCGAAGCTGAGCCGCCAGCCGCCGGTCTCGGGATTGGGCTGCGCCACGACGTTGCGGATTTCGCCCTTGTCTGCGCTCACGATCCCCTTGAGGGTCTTGGTGTCGATCGTCTTTAGCCGCTCGCCAAAAAGCTCAAGCACGAACAGCCGCGCGTCGGTCCCCTTGGCGCCTATTCCTGTGCGCGTGAACCTTGCGAGCACATCGGATTTGGCGAGGTCTGGCCCCCAGTGGAGACGGTAAGTATAGGGATATTCGCTCTTGGCCACGAGCGGGGCCTTGGGGCGCCAAAACGCTGCAATGTTGTCGTGTATTTCTTCGTCGGTGGGAATTTCGAACAAAACCACTTCCCCCTCCCCCCAATCGCCGATGGGCTCGACGACGAGGCTCGGACGTTTCTCGTAATTCGACTCAAGGTCTTGATAGGCCCCATAATCCTTTTGCCGCTGAACGAGGCCAAAGCTGCGCGGGTTCTGGTCGGCGAAGGCGCTGACCTGGAGGTTTTTGGGATTGTCGAGCGGCCTCCACAGCTCCTCGCCGTGCCCGTTGAGGATGATGAGGCCGTCGGAATCATGAACCTCGGGGCGGAAATCCTCGATGTTTCTACGGCCGTTGGGACCGAAGAAATACATGCTCGTGAGGGGCGCGAGCCCGCCATGAGGCATGTCTGCGCGCGGGTAGAGCGTCATCTCCACATCAAAAATCGTGGTCGATCCGGGTCGGATCGTGAACCGGTAGCTACCCGCCGCGCTCTTGGAATCCAGCAGCGCGTGGACCACGATGGACGACGCCCCCACCGCCGGCCGTTCGATCCAGTAACTGCGGAACAGGGGGAATTCCTCGCCCTTGGATTCGCCTGTGTCGATGGCGAGGCCGCGCGACGACAGACCGTAGATCTGACCCTTCGCCACGGCGCGGAAATAACTGGCGCCAAGAAAGACGCACACTTCATCCATATATTCGGGCTTGTTGAGCGGCGCATGCAGGCGGAACCCCGCAAAACCCATGTCGCCGTCGGGCCACGCCCCGACCCCCTCGCCAAAGGAGAAATCTTCGCGCTTGTAACGGATCGCCTGCGCCTTGCCGTCGACGATCTCGAAAAGATCGACTTTGCTCTTGAAGAAAAATCCCCGATGGAAGAACTGCGCCTCGAAGCCCCGGTTCTCGCCGCGCCACAATGCGTGGTCAGGCAAAAATCGAATGGACCGGTATTGATCGTAAGTCAGCGTCTTCAGCGCGTCGGGCAAGGTCTCGTCAGGCGGCGCGTAGGGCTTGGCGGCGAGCGCGCGCGCGAGGTCGCGCACCTGGGAGGGCGCAAACGTCGGGTCCGCAGCGGAAACGGCGTCCGCTTGGGGAATTAAAGTCGCGGCGGACACCGCGAGCGAGCCTTGCAACCATTGTCGACGATTCACGTGCCGCCCCATTTCCCATAACCAATTGGGAAACGGCTTTAGGGGTGTCTGGTTCCCGCGAGCAACCCCGACAACGCGTATCGCCCATGCTCAGGGCGCAGGTTCAATCGCGACATTGAGGCCGTCCGCCTGAGCGTTGCTGATCTCGATCGTCGCCGCTCCGGCCTCAAGCATAAAACGCACGGATTTCCTGACCGTGGGGCAATCGTGCTGGCCAGAAAAATCGCTGGATTTGACGCTCCTGCCGCCCTGCGCGACGTCGATCCAGGCATCCCGCGACAGGGTGATCTGATAGCGCCCTGCCTCAAGTTTGTTCACATCGATCACGGCGGCGTAGCTGCCCGGCGTGGAATCGCGCTCGGGCTTGGTGGGCAACGCAAGCCCCTGCATCAACGTCACCGCGTAGCCTATTCCGACGACAGCGGAATCGCTGACCGAGGGCAAAGGCTGAGGCGTGGCGAACGCCTCCCGCTCTTTCGCGACGCTCCATTTGAAGCGATCGCAATCGGCCGACGCCGGCGCGGCGCCGACAATCAGGACGGAAACAAAAATAAGGGGGCGCAACATGGTCCGGCCCGATCAGTCGACGCCGATCATCACGTCCGATGCTTTGACGACCGCATAGGCCGGCTGACCCACCTTGAGGCCAAGCGCATCGACCGCCTCGTTCGTGATGGAGGCGGTCAACACGACGTTGCCGACCTCGATTTCGACATGAGCCGTCGTCTGCCCCTTGGCGACCGACTTGATGACGCCCGTCAGCTGGTTGCGCGCGCTGAGCTTCATTTTGATCTCTCCGAGTGTCCCGACGTACCGCTATATCGTGTCATGCATTACGACCGCGCGCAACCGTATGGCGAACGTCAAAAAGGCTTGCGACGATCGATGTGGACGCCGGAGCCCGGGCGGCGATGCGAACAGGTTGGCCCCTTGAAGAGCGATTTTCGGACCCTCAGCGATGCAGGGGGGTCGCAGCTATCTTCGGACATCGGCGCGTTGAGCGGTTCGCCGCCTTAACGCGCGTAGCGGTAGAGCCCTCGCCCGGTGCGCTGGATCAGACCCGCCTGGTTCATGCGCGACAGGATGACCGACAGATTTCCAGGCGTGATCGTTAGGCCACAATCGTCGAGCGCGGTCTGCAACTCGCGCACCGACGCTTCGTTTTCCTTGAGGATGGCGAGCAGCATTTCCTGCGCGCTTGCGGCGGGTTCGGCGGCGCGACCGTCGGGGACGCGCGAGTCAGGTCGGCTGAAACTTACAACGTTCGTGTCGTGAGTTGCCGGGGCCAGCGCGTCGAGGATCGCGTCGCGAGCGGCGCGTTCGGCGTCGCCGCCCTCGGCGCGGCCCTCTAGCCTCACGATGGCCCACGCCAACGCATGCACGCGCTCGACCGACTCCGCAAGTTGCAGCCGGAGCCGCACGCTCGCCGCACGGTCGCTCAATTCCGATAGTGCCATGTCGGTTACGCCATGAGCGCGCCTCGGCGCCTATGTAATTTTCCTACTACCAACAAGACGTAGCAGCAACGCTCGCCACCGGCGAAAAGCCCTCTCGGCATAAAAATAGCGAAAATTCTGTGGAAAAGTGTTGTTGGAAAGTAGATATGGTTAACAAAATGTTGTAAACAAATTTCAACAGAAATGGCGCCGCTCGGCGCCCTCCTCGCCGAAGGACGCCGTGCATGAAAGCCTCGATTTATGGCCTACTCGCGCTCGCCGCCGTCGCACTCGGCATCGTCGTCTTGCTCGGCATCGTCGTCCTGCTCGTCATCCTCGTCTTGCGGGTGACCGTCAAGCTGCGCACCGCCGCAGCGCGAGGCCGGGGCGTGCGCGTCTACGATGTTGGCTGCGACGTCGACCTGCCCGCCCGTCTCTCGGCGCGCAGCTTTCAGATCGCGCTTTATCTCACCATGAAATCGCGCGCGCCCGATGCGAGCGAGCGCCCCGTCAGCGACCGCGCTCCATAGCCTTGAGGAAGGTTTCGCGCGCCAAAGGGGTGCGCAGGCCGCGCGGGGCGAACAATTCGCGGTTGAGGAAAAAGCCCGTCAGCCGGAACGCGGCGACGACGTCTTCCGCGCTCGCCTCGACCGTTTCGTCGCGCAGAAAGGCGGGCAGCGGCAGCAAGCGGTCGGCGAACGGCGCGCCCGCCGCCCGGCTCACCGCACGCGCGGACCGGGGTGAAACATAAACCAGTTCCTGCGTCGCGCCCGTCGCCGCACATTCGGAAAGATCGAGCGCGAAGCCGAATTCCTCCAGCATACGCAATTCGAAGCGCGCGAGCGCCGCCGGCGTGCTCTTGAGATCGTCGAGGCCCTCGATCAGCGGGCGCAGCGCATCGTAGAGCGTCTCGTGCGGATCGCGCTCGGGCAATAGGCGCAGCAGCTCGCCGATCGTCGCCAGCGCGGCCAGCGCCGCCGCGCTCGGTAGAAACCGCCCCGCCCGCAACGCGAGCGGCTCCACCGCATAGGCGCCCAGATGCTCGTCGAGCCGCGCGCGCCACACCAGCCCCAGTGTGTTGCCCGGCTGCAAAGCGGCGGCCAGCCGTCGCGATTTCGCGCCCCGCACGAGGCCGAGATGGCGGCCGTGCCCACGCGTCATCGCTTCCAGCACAGAGGCGTTTTCGCCAAGGCGGCGCAGGCCGATGACGAGGCCCTCGTCGCGCCATTCCATCAGCGCAGATGACGCGGCGGAGGCACGCCCGAGAGTTTGATCGCCGCCAGCAACGCCAAACCCAGCAGCGCGCCGATCAGCGTGGCGACGCCGGGCCAGCCAAAGCGCTGATAGGCGAGGCCGCCCAACCAACCGTTGAGGCTAGATCCCACGTAGTAGAAGAACAAATAGAGCGCGGACGCCTGCGCGCGGTTCTGCGCGGCGCGCAAGCCGACCCAGCTCGACGCAATCGAATGAGCGCCAAAGAAGCTCCACGTCACCATCGCCACGCCCAGCACCACAGTCGGCAGATAATCGGGCAGCGTCGCCAGCGTCCCCGCCACGCCGATGACCAGCGCCATCCACAGCACGCGCCGGCGCCCCAGCCTAGCGGCCAGATCGCCCATGACGGTCGAGGAGAGGGCGCCGATCAGATAGAGCGTGAAGATGAGACCGATGCGCGTCTGGTCGAGCGAAAAAGGCGGCGCCGCGAGCCGGAAGCCGATGTAATTGTATGTGCAGATGAACGCGCCCATCACGAGATAGCCGACCGCGAACAGCCACGGCAGTCCTTCGTCGGCGAAATGGTCTTTAAGCGCCGCCGCCAACCCGCCCAGACCCGCGCCCGGCGCGGGCCGGCGCTCGCCCGGCAGCGAGCGGGCGAAAAAGCCCGCGCCGACCAGAGAGATCGCCCCCATCACGGCGAGCGCGACCCGCCAGCCCGCCCGGTCCGCCACGGCGCCAACGACCAGGCGCCCGAACATGCCGCCCAGCGTCGAACCCGCGATATAGAGACCCATGGCGAAGCCGAGCGCCGAGTTCTCGATCTCCTCGGCAAGGTAAGCCATCGCGACGGAGGGCAGCCCCGCCAGCGCCAGCCCCATCAGGCCGCGCGAAACCAGAAGGGTGGGCCATGACGGCGCCAGCGCCGCTGCGAGCGTGCCCAGGGCCGAGGCGATCAGCGAGGCGACCATCACGGGCTTGCGCCCGAACCGCTCCGCCGCCAGTCCGCCGAAGAATAGCGAGGAGGCCATCGCGACGGTGGAGACCGACACCGCAAGACTGGCGCTGGCGGGCGTCAGGCCGAAGCGACGCGAGAATTCCGGCAGAAGGGGCTGCACACAATAGAGCAATTCGAAGATCGCGAAGCCGCCGATGAAAAACGCGGTCACGATCCGCAGAAAGCCCGGCGAGCCGCGCTTGAGTTTTGCCGTCGCCGCCAAATTCTCGCTCAACGCCAAATTCTCGCCTAACGCCAAATTCTCGCCTAACGCCAAGTCGGCAGCCACACGCGCGCCTCGAAAGCCTGGGGGCCGACGCCGATTCCTGACGCCAGCACCGGAAGGAAATAGACGAACATGACGGTCGCCGCGAGCAGGCAGGCCGCCATCGCGCCCCCCCGCCATGGCGGCGGCAGCGTCCCCGCAGCGAGCGCCAGCGCCGGACCAAGACAGAGGACCGACGGGTAGAAGTAATAATAGAACTCCAGCCCCTTGGGATTGATCGCCCACGGCAGCCATTGCGCGAAGAACGCGACCGCCACGATCAGCGGCGCGCGGCGGCGCTCCCATACCCCCGCAAACAACGCCCACAGGATCGCAGCCTCGCCAGCAAAAAGCACAAACGGGTTGGGCAGCCCCACGACAGCCGCCGCCTTGGCCGTCTCCGTCCAGCCGCCCGCCTCTTTCGCCGGGGTGTCGAAGAGATACCACACCGGCCGCCACAGCCCCGGCCACGTCCACCACAGCGATTTATAGGGATGGTCGGCGGACTTGCCGGTCATGATCGAAATCATATTTTTATGCGTGGCGATAAACTCATATAAGCTATGGGCATGAACAAGTTGCGGCACATAGCAGATAAAATAGGCGAGGAACGGCGCCAGTCCATAAGTCGCCATCCCCCCCGTTACTCCCAGCGCGGGCGCCTCGGGCCGGTAAAAGTCCTCGACCATCGGCGCCTCGAAGCGCGCGCCCCAGTGGCGCAGCAGCGCGCCTACCCCCTTGAGCGCCACGAGACCCGCGGCCAGAAAGAAACCCGACCATTTGCAGGCGCCCGCGAGCCCCAGACAAAAGCCGGCCAGCCCATGCCACGCCAGAGCGCCGGCACGCGTCCGCGCCGCTTCGCCCGCCGTATAAGCCGCCAGCGCTAA
>JAYVYJ010000279.1:0-6747 GCA_043784465.1 Hyphomicrobiales bacterium | reverse complement strand
CCCCTATGGCGTCGAGACGACTTATTACGATCCGGCGCTGGCGGCCGACATCGGCAGGCTCATCCGCCCCAACACCAAAGCTATCCTCACCGAGGCGCCGGGCTCGCAATCGCTGGAGATGCAGGACATTCCCGCCATTGCCGAGGCCGCTCACAAGCAGGGCGTCTGCGTGCTGATGGACAACACCTGGGCGACGCCGATTTTCTTCCCGCCTCACGCGCGCGGCGTGGACATCGCCATCGAGGCCGGCACCAAATATCTGTCGGGCCATTCCGATCTGCTGCTCGGCCTCATCTCGGCAAACGCCGAATGGTGGCCGCGGGTGCGCGCTTTCGTCGATCTCTACGCGATCCCGCCGGGGCCTGACGACACGTTTCTGGCACTTCGCGGCCTGCGCACGATGGAATTGCGGCTTCGCGAATCCGGCCGTCAGGCTTTGGAGATCGCGCTTTGGTTGCAGACGCGCCCCGAGGTCAAACGCGTGCTGCATCCAGCCCTTCCCGACGATCCCGGCCACGAAATCTGGAAGCGCGATTTTCTTGGGTCCTCGGGCCTGTTCAGCGTCATCCTCAATCCGGTCTCGGACGAGGCGGTGGCGGCGATGCTTGACGGCCTGGAATTGTTTGGCCTCGGTTTCTCGTGGGGCGGCTACGAGAGCCTCGTCATCCCGTTCGACTGCAAAACGTATCGCACGGCGACCTCGTGGGCGCCCGGCGGTCCCGGTCTTCGTCTGCAAATCGGCCTCGAAGACGCCCAAGACCTGAAGGACGACCTCGCCGCCGGATTCGCTCGTCTGACGGCGGAGACGTGATGCGCACTTTCCTCATCGACACCGACACCGCCTCCGACGATTCCGTGGCGATCCTGATGGCGCTCGCCGCGCCAGACGTGCGTGTAGCCGCGCTCACCATCGTTGCGGGCAATGTTTCGGCCGCGCAGGCGGCCCGCAACGCGCTGCTGACCTGCGAGATCGCCGGCGCCGACGTTCCCGTTTATCTGGGGGCCGATGCGCCGCTGATGCGCCGCCATCTCGACGCTCATTGGTTCCACGGCAAGGACGGTATGGGTGACCGCAACTATGCCGCGCCCCGTCGCGCGGTCGATCCCGGCCATGCCGTCGACGTGCTGATCGCCCAAGCCGCCGCCGACCCGGGGTTGACGCTGGTGACGCTGGGCCCGCTCACCAACGTCGCCCTCGCGCTCTCCCGCGACCCTCGGTTTGCGGAGAATGTCGGACGCTGCGTGGTGATGGGCGGCGCGCCGTGCTGCGAAGGCAACGTGACGCCCGCCGCCGAATATAACATCTGGGTTGATCCCGAGGGCGCGCGCCGGGTGTTTCGCTCGAAGCTGCCCATCGAGATGATCGGGTGGCACGTCTCGCGCGGACCTTCGGTGCTGAGCGACGAGGAATGCGCGGACATTCTGGCGCTCGGCACGCCCAAGGCGCGCTTCGCGCTGGAATGCAACACGCGGGCGCGCGAAGCCTATTTCATCCAGACGGGCGAGCGCGGCCTCTCTCTCGCCGACCCTACAGCCATGGCCGTGGCGCTCGACCGCGCAGTCGGCACGCGCTGGAGCCGCCATTTTGTCGAGGTGGAATGTGCGAGCGAACTTACGCGCGGCATGACGGTCGTCGACCGGCTTGGCGTATCGCACGACGAGAGCAATCGCATCGTCTGGGCCGACGCGCTCGCCTCCGGCGTGCAGGCCGACATCTGCTGGAACTTCGACGCCAGCCTCTACAAGGCGATGCTCAAACGCGCGCTGTCCTGAACGGTCGCGCGGCGAGTCCGAGAGCGCCATAAGTTGACAACATTTATGGAATGATGAACAGGTGCGCCGGCGCCCGAAGAGCGCGCGCCTTGGGGAGGGTTCGATGTCGGAGACTTACAAGCCGGAAACGCTGGCCCTGCACGCTGGCTGGCGGGCCGATCCGGCGACGGGCGCGGTGGCGGTTCCGATCTATCAGACCACGTCCTTTCAGTTTCAAAGCGCGGAACACGCAGCCAGCCTGTTCGCCCTCAAAGAACTGGGCAACATCTACACGCGCATCATGAATCCGACCAACGACGTGCTGGAGAAGCGCGTCGCAGCGCTCGAAGGCGGCGTGGCGGCGCTGGCGGTCGCGAGCGGGCAGGCGGCGTCAGCCATGGCGGTGCAGAACCTTGCGCGCGCGGGCGACAACATCGTGTCCTCCACCGATCTCTACGGCGGCACCTGGAACCTGTTCGCCAACACGATGAAGGATCAGGGCGTCGAGGTCCGCTTCGTCGATCCATCCGACCCGCAGAACTTTGCGCGCGCGACGGACGGCCGCACCCGCGCCTATTACGCCGAGACGCTGCCCAACCCCAAGCTGATCGCCTTCCCCATAGCCGAGGTCGCCGCGATCGGGCGCCCTCTCGGCATCCCGCTCATCATGGACAACACGGCGGCGCCGCTGATCGCGCGGCCGTTCGAGCACGGCGCGGCGGTGGTGGTCTATTCCTCGACCAAATATCTGGGCGGACACGGCACGTCCATCGGGGGATTGCTGGTCGATGGCGGCAATTTCCCGTGGGAGGATTTTCCCGAGCGCCAGCCCGCGCTCAATACGCCAGATCCCAGCTATCACGGCGCGGTCTGGAGCCAAGCCGTCAAGCCCCTCGGCCCCATCGCTTATATCCTGAAGGCGCGCACGACGCTGCTGCGCGATCTCGGCGCCGCGATGTCGCCGTTCAACGCGTTCCTGACGATCCAGGGCATCGAGACGCTGCCGCTGCGCATGGAGCGCCACAACGCCAACGCCGCGCGCGTGGCGTCCTTCCTCGCCGAACGGCCTGAGGCGACGGCGGTCATCCACCCGAGCCGTCAGTCCGGCGTAGCGGCGCAGCGCGCGGCCAAATATCTGAAGGGCGGGCAGGGCGGTCTCGTCGGCTTCGAGATTAAGGGCGGACGCGAGGCGGGGAAACGCTTCATCGACGCGCTGAAACTGTTCTATCACGTCGCCAATATTGGCGACGCCCGCTCGCTGGCCATCCATCCCGCGACGACGACGCATTCCCAGCTTTCCGCCGAGGACCAGATCGCCACCGGCGTCAGCGACGGCTATGTGCGGCTTTCGATAGGCATCGAACATATCGACGATATATTGGCCGATCTCGATCAGGCTTTGAAGGCGTCGACGGTGTGAAACGGGGGCCGCTCGTGAGCGCGGTCGTGATAGGCTCCTCCAACCAACCTCGTCATGGCCGGGCGTGTCCCGGCCATCCACGCCGCGCCGTTTCAGACATTACCCGAAGGCCCGAACGGTTCTTCGCGTCGCCTCTCACGACGGCGTGTTTCGGCCCCGCCGCGTGAATGACGGTGAGAAGCACAGCCATGGAGGCTTGCGCCTACCCGTCACGCCCGACGCGCCGTCTACTTCCCCGAAAACGCCGACATCTTCTGCCGACGGCGATCCATCGACGACGGTATCTTTAAATTGTCGCGGTACTTGGCGACCGTGCGCCGCGCCACGGCGATGTCGAGCGCGCGCAGCTTGACCACGATGTCGTCGTCGGAGAGCACCTTGCGCGGGTCTTCCGCCTCGATCATCAGCCTGATCCGGTAACGCACCGCCTCCGCCGAATGGGCCTCGCCGTAGCCGCTCGACGGCAAGGAGGCCGTGAAGAAATATTTCATCTCGAACATGCCGCGCGGCGTGGAGATATATTTGTTGGAGGTGGCGCGCGACACCGTGGATTCGTGTACGCCGATGGCGTCGGCGACGGTCTTGAGGTTCAACGGCTTCAACGACGCAACGCCTTCGATGAGAAACGCGTCCTGCCGTCGCACGATCTCGGTAGCGACATTCAGGATGGTGCGCGCGCGCTGTTCGAGGCTCTTGGTCAACCAATGCGCGCTCTGGAGCTGCGCGGAGACGTATTGCTTGTCCTCGTCGCGCTTGGCGCCGCGTTTGACGATGGCCGCATAGGTCTCGTTGACCAGCACGCGGGGAAGGGCGTTGGGGTTCAGTTCGACCCGCCAGCCCGCATTGTGCGCGGCGGTCACCACCACGTCGGGAATGGCGAGCGGCTCCGGCGCGCCGCCGTAGACGCGCCCCGGCTTGGGGTCGAGGCGTTTGATCTCGCCGATCATCAAAGCAAGGTCCTCCTCGTCAACGCCGCACAGCCGCTTCAGCCCGGCGATCTCGCGCCGCGCGAGCATCGGCAGATTGGCGATCAGCGCCGCCATGGCGGGGTCGAAGCGGTCGCGTTCGATCAGTTGCAGCTTGAGGCACTCGGCCAGATCGCGTGCGAAAACGCCGGTCGGTTCCAGCGTCTGCAAAATGGCCAGCACGCGCTCGACCTCACCCAGCGGCGCGCCGAGTTGAGTGCAGACTTCGGCGAGATCGGCGCGCAGGTAGCCGGCTTCGTCCAGCGCGTCGATCAAGGCGGCGGCGATCATGCGGTCGACGGGGTGGGGCAGGGCGACCATCGCCTGGCGGGTGAGAAACTCGCCGAAGCTCTCCTGCGCGGCGACATAGGCCTCCAGATCGGAAGCGTTCTCGTCGCCGCCAGCGCCTCCCCCTCCGCCGCCCCCGCCTGACCACGCGCCCAGCGTCAGCCCCTCGCCGTCTCCGGTCGCCGCCGGTTCGGCGGGAGTCGCAGCACGGTCCGGATCAAAGGCGTTGTCGACCTCCGTCCCCAGGCTGCTCGCAAGATCGGCGATGGTGGTGGGCATCGACTCGGACGCCCAGTCGCCGGGCTCGGGCGCGGCTTCGACGGGCGCTGCGACATATTCGACGCCCTCGTCGGCGCGGTCGAGCAGCGGATTGCGCTCAAGCTCCGATTCCACGAACGCCGTCAGCTCGTAGCTGGGCATCTGCAACAGCTTGATGGCTTGCAGCAATTGCGGCGTGAGGACCATCGTCTGGCCCTGACGTAGGGCAAGCTTCGCAGACAACGCCATACTTTACACCGACCCCTGACAGAGACGCGCGACCCGGCGCGTTTCTTGCTTACCCTGTGAGTTTACCTGACCCCGCCGCCATTGCAAAGCCGCTTCGCGCCTTCGGCCTTAACGAAACCTTTGATGCGGACGCGGCGACATAAAGACTTCCTTATATGTTTATTGCGCTATGTCGCGGTCTCTGGTACGAGGCCGCGAACGCAACCGAGGAGGGGCCACATGGCTGCCGATTACGCCGTCGCCGATATGAAGCTGGCCGAATATGGCCGCAAAGAAATCGCCATCGCCGAGACTGAAATGCCGGGCTTGATGGCGACCCGCGCGGAATATAACGAGAGTCAGCCGCTTAAAGGAGCCCGCATCGCCGGCTCGCTGCATATGACCATTCAGACCGCCGTGCTGATCGAGACGCTGAAGGCGCTCGGCGCCGACGTGCGCTGGGCCTCGTGCAACATCTACTCCACGCAGGACCATGCCGCCGCCGCGATCGTCGCCGCCGGCACGCCGGTATTCGCCATCAAGGGCGAGAGCCTCACCGATTACTGGGACTACACCCACCGTATCTTCGAATGGGCGGACGGGGGCACGCCCAACATGATCCTGGACGACGGCGGCGACGCCACGGCGCTGGTTCATCTGGGCCTGCGCGCCGAAATGGGCGACACCGCCTTCCTCGACAAGCCCGGCAACGAGGAAGAAGAAGTTCTGTTCGCCTCGATCAAGGCGCGGCTCAAGTCGCATCCCGGCTGGTATGAGAAGAACGCCAAGGCCATCAAGGGCGTGACCGAAGAGACCACCACGGGCGTCCATCGCCTTTACATCATGGCCAAGGAAGGCAAGCTGCTTTTCCCGGCCATCAACGTCAACGACAGCGTCACCAAGTCGAAGTTCGACAACCTCTATGGCTGCCGCGAGTCCTTGGTGGACGGCATCCGTCGCGGCACCGACGTGATGATGGCCGGCAAGGTCGCGATGGTCGCGGGCTTCGGCGACGTCGGCAAGGGTTCCGCCGCCAGCTTGCGCAACGCCGGCTGCCGCGTCCTGGTCTCGGAGGTCGATCCGATCTGCGCGCTTCAGGCTGCGATGGAAGGCTATGAAGTCACGACGATGGAGGACGCCGCCCCGCGCGCCGACATCTTCGTGACCGCGACCGGCAACGTTGACGTCATCACGATCGAGCATATGCGCGAGATGAAAGACCGGGCGATCGTCTGCAACATCGGTCACTTCGACTCGGAAATTCAGGTCGCCTCGCTGCGCAATTACAAATGGAGCAACGTCAAGCCGCAGGTCGACGAGATCGAGTTCCCCAACGGCCGTCGCATGATCTTGCTTTCGGAGGGTCGTCTGGTGAACCTGGGCAACGCGACCGGCCATCCCTCCTTCGTGATGTCGGCGTCATTCACCAACCAGACGCTTGCACAAATCGAACTGTACACCAAGCCTGGTCAGTATCAAAAACAGGTTTACACGCTACCCAAGCACCTAGATGAAAAAGTTGCTTACCTTCATCTTGACAAGATCGGCGTGAAATTGACAAAGCTTAGCGAAAAGCAGGCGGAGTATCTGGGGCGATGTGGGTCTGTGTTTGCCGCATGCCAACGGGCTAAGGGCGGCGTTTCCGGACGGGCAGGGCGGCATTCACTGGGCGCCCGATCGCACCGCCTTCGCCGGCATGGGGATTGAGCGCGGCGACCGCGAGGCGCGGCTCGGCGATCCCGAAATTCTTTTGTAAACCACGCAGTGCCGCCCGCCCGCGCGCCTCGATCAATGCTGCCGAAAGGGTGGCGGGGACCTGGGCGAGCGGGATATGGG
>JAYVYJ010000278.1:0-8720 GCA_043784465.1 Hyphomicrobiales bacterium | reverse complement strand
GTCTCACAGACGTTCGAAGAAACCGGCGTCGCAGCTTATAAGGGCCAGGCGCCAGCGTTGGCCGGAGACATCCTCACTACAGCACTTCGCATACACTCGGTCGAGGCGCGTCACGCCTCGGAAATCCGGCGAATTCGCGGCGTTGAGCTGTGGACAGGCGCTTTCGACAAGCCTCTGACGAAAGCCGAAGTTTTGGCAGCCGTCAAACCGTTTATCGTCGCATAAAACACCGCGGCGGCAGGCTTAACCGGCCTCCTGCCGCCGCCGTGTCAACAGGATCACACTATAGTCCGGAAATCAGCGTCACGGTATCAATGGGGTTACCGGAAAACCGGCGTTCAATGCCCCGCGAACGCCATCAACGTCCTGACCTCCACTCCCATCGCGCGCAGCCTGTCGGCCCCGCCCAACTCGGGAAGGTCGATGACGAAGACCGCCGCCGCCACTTCCGCCCCCGCGCTGCGTAACAGCTTCACTGCCCCTTCCGCCGTCCCTCCGGTCGCGATGAGATCGTCGACCAGCAGTACGCGCTCGCCTTTCACCACCCCGTCGGTATGGATCTCCATCTCGTCCACGCCGTATTCGAGGCTGTAGGCGACCGAGAGCGTCGCGTGCGGCAGCTTGCCCTTCTTGCGGATCGGCACGAAGCCAGCCGAGAGCTGGTGCGCCACCGCCCCGCCCAGAATGAACCCGCGCGCCTCGATGCCGGCAATCTTGTCGATCTTGGCTCCCGCATAGGGCTGCACCAACTCGTCCACCGCGCGACGGAACGCCCCGGCATGGCCGAGCAGCGTCGTGATGTCGCGAAACAGGATGCCGGGCTTGGGATAATTGGAGATCGTGCGGATGTGCGAAGCCAGATCCATGACGTTCCCCTGATGCGACCCCGCCCCGATTAAGCGAGAAGTCCCAGCGGCTGCAAGGCCCTTGCCCGTCCGGCTCCAAAGCGCGATGCTTGGCGCAAATCAGGGAGGATGCCCATGAACGCGCCCGTCGCCGCCGCCTCGACTCAAGAGGCCGAAATCCGCGTGCATCTGGCCGCAGCTTACCGGCTCGTCGCGCTGCACGGCTGGGACGATCTGGTCTTCACCCATATTTCCGCGCGCATCCCCGGCCCGGAGCATCATTTCCTTATCAATCCCTATGGGCTGATGTTCGAGGAGATCACCGCCTCCAGCCTCGTCAAGATCGACATGAACGGCCAGAAGGTCGGCGAATCGCCCTACCCCGTCAACCCGGCGGGCTTCACCATCCATTCTGCGGTCCACGAGGTGCGCGAGGACGCGGGCTGCGTCATGCACCTGCACACGCCCGACGGCACGGCGGTCGCAACTTCGCGCGAGGGGCTGAAGCCGCTCAACCAGACCGCGCAGCTGGTCACCCCTGACCTCGCCTATCACGATTACGAGGGCGTCGCGCTCGACCTCGACGAGCGGCCCCGGCTCCAGAAGGATCTGGGGACCAAGAACATCATGCTGTTGCGCAACCACGGCACGCTGACCGTTGGACAAACCTGCGCGCAAGCGTTCCTGCGCATGTATTTCCTGGAGCGCGCCTGCACGATGCAGGTTCGCACCCGCATCCTCGCCGGCCCCGGCGAGGATTATCCGACCGCGCCCGAGGTCATCGACAAGAACGCAGGGCTCGTGACGTCGGGCGGCCTCTCGGCGGCGGCGGACAGGCTTGTGTGGCCGGCGCTGTTGCGCAAGCTCGACCGGCTCGACCCCGGCTATCGCGCGTGAGGAAGATGGCGCTTGCGCGGCGGCCCGGCGCCCGCATAACAAAGCTTGCGGCATGCGGACAGGACGCAACATGAGATTTTCGGCGATGCTTGCGGCTTTCTGGCTCGCCGCCGCGCCCGCGTTCGCGGCGGAGACGCCCGCGCCCTCCCCCCCCTCGCCGACCCCAATCCCCGCGCCCGTCGCCTCCCCGACGCCCGCGGCAACGGAGAGCGCGACGGGACAGGTCGTGGAGCTCGCCACTCATCCCTGCCTCTATTTGGAGGCCAAGGCCAATCGCGAGGAGGTCTATGGCGCGATCCTCGGCGCCCTCGCCAAGATCCGCGCGGCGGTCGACAAGGCGGGATTGAAGCCGCAGGGCCATCCGCTCGGCGTGTTCCTGACCGCCGACGACGACGGCTTCACCTTCCGCGCCATGGTCCCCGTCGAAAGCGCGCCCGATCCCAAGACTGTACTCGCCGACGGCGTGAAGATAGGCCAGACGCCGGTCGGCAAGGCGATGAAGTTCGAGCATCGCGGCGAATACGACGAGATCGATTCGACCTATGACGCGATCACCGCCTGGCTCGACGAAAAAGGCGTCGACGCGCAAGACGTGTTCGTTGAGGAATATCTTAACGAGACCAAGAGCGCCGATGATCCCAATCTTCAGGTCGACATTTTCGTGCTGCTGCGATGACGACGGCCGTCCTGTTCGACCTCGACGGCACCTTGACCGATTCGAGTCTCGGCATTTTCCGATGTTTCCGCCATGCTTTCCTGCGGTGGCGCGAGACCGGCGGCCCTATCGTCACGCTGCCGGGCGACGACGTCTTGCGCGACATCGTCGGCCCGCCCCTGCGGCAGAGCTTCGCGCGCTACGGCGGCGCGGCGGATGTCGAGCGACTGATCGGGTTTTACCGCGAGCGCTACGAGACGGTCGGGGCGTTCGAGAACCGCGTCTATGATGGCGCGGTCGCCGCGCTCGACCATCTGCGCGAAGCGGGGGCGCGTCTGTTCGTGGCGACCTCTAAGACTGAGGGGGACGCCCAGCGCATCCTCGTGCATTTCGGATTGGCCGAGCGGTTCGAATCGATCAACGGCGCTCGCGCGGACGGCTCGCGCGCGGGAAAGAGAGAAATCATTGGCGACACCTTGACGGCGCACGCGCTGGCGCCCGCCCAGGCCGTGATGATCGGCGACCGCTCCTATGACGTCGAGGGCGCGCGGGCGCTTGACGTTCGCGTCATCGGCGCGCTGTGGGGCTATGGCTCCCGCGAGGAACTGAAGGACGCCGACGCGCTCGCCGGCACGCCGCAGGAGGCGGCGGCGGAGGCGCTTGCCGCCCATCCGGTCGCGGCCGCCGTTACGCGATAATGTCGGGCGTCGATTCGTCCTGGAGCGCGTGCACACGGTCGCGCAGCGCCAGCTTACGCTTCTTGAGCCGCTGAAGCTGCAACTGATCAACAGGACCCGCGCGGGTAAGCGCCTCGATCGCGGCATCAAGATCGCGATGCTCCTCGCGCAGCCGTTCGAGGTGATCGCGGATCGTCTGATTCTCGTCTTCGTCCAAGCCGGCCCTGTTCCGTATTCGACGCCCCTATGCGGACAACTATGGCGGCAGAACCGGGCGCCACGCAAGGCGCCGTTACGCTCGTCCCGCGATCGCCAAAAAACGTGATCGTGCGAAGCAGAAATAATACATGACGATGACACAACCGACTTGCGCAGCCACATTGTTGTGTCACACTTTTGTCGTCAGCCATTGACAGGGAGCATGCGCATGTCGCTGGAATCGCACCTCGTCGAACTCGAGCGTCGTCATCACGCGATTGAACAGGCCATCTCGGCGGAGGAGGCGAGCCGCGCTTCCGATCCGCTTAAACTGCATGAACTCAAGCGTAAGAAGCTGACGTTAAAGGACGAGATCGAACGTTTGCGGAGTTCCTCGAAGGGCGAGACGAAACACTGACAAAGCCAACATCGCCATGATTTAGAGCCGCGAAGTCACGCTTCGCGGCTTTTTGTTGCGCCCGCCGCGCGCGACCATTCGAGCGCAACGTCAGCGTCGGGATCTTCGCTAAACGACGCGGCGGCCTCTTCGGGCGCGAGTTGCGCCAGCGCCCAGACCGCCGCGCCGCGCACCAGCGTCGAGGGCGCACGAAGATGAGGACGCAAGGCGGCGAGGAGGGCGGGATCGCGGGAATTGCCGATAGCGATCAGCACATTGCGCAGGAAGCGCGCGTGACCGATCCGCTTGATCGGGCCGCCCGCAAATCGGGCGCGAAATGCGGAATCGTCCATAGCGGCGAGTTCGGCCAGTGGCGGATCGCGCCAATCGGGCGCAATCAACTTCGCCTCCTGAGCGGTCTGCGCGAATTTATTCCATGGACAGGCCGCCAGGCAATCGTCGCAACCATAGATCCGGTTGCCCACGCCCGCGCGCAATTCCAGCGGGATGTGGCCCTTATGCTCGATGGTCAGATAGGAGATGCACCGACGCGCGTCGAGTTGATAGGGCGCGGGGAAGGCGCCTGTCGGGCAGGCGTCGAGACAGGCGCGGCACGTGCCGCAATGATCCTGCTCAGGCAGATCGGGCGGCAGCGCGACGTCGACGAACAGCACGCCGAGAAACAACCAGGAGCCAAATTCCCGGCTGACGAGGTTGGTGTGTTTGCCCTGCCAGCCCAGCCCCGCCGCCTGCGCCAACGGCTTCTCCATCACCGGCGCCGTGTCGACGAAGACCTTGACGGCGCAAGGGGTGCGCGACGCAAGGCCGCTCGCCAGTTGCTTGAGCCGGCCCTTGATGACGTCGTGATAGTCGCGATGGCGCGCATAGACGGAGACAGCGCCGACTTCAGGGCGCCGGGTCGCCGCCAGGGGATCGCCTGAAGGCGCATAGTTTACGCCGACGATCACGCAAGCGCGCGCCTCGGGCCATAGACTGTCGGGAGAAGCGCGACGGGAGGCGGTTTCCGCCATCCAGGCCATATCGCCATGGCGGCCCTCTGCGACCCATTTGACCAAACGTCGCCCCACCTCGGGGGCGGCCGAGGCGGAGGCGATGCGGCAGACGTCGAAGCCGAGCGCCTTCGCCCTGGCTTTGAGATCGACGGCGAGGAGATCGGGATTCAGGAGAGAAGCTTTGGATCAGGCGTTATCGTCGCCGCCGCCGCCGCTATAGTCCCCGGAATCCTGCGCCGTATCCTGATCTTGATCCATATCCTGAAGGACATCCTGCGCGTGCTGTCCGGCGGGATCGTCCGCGTAATAATTGTTTACGGTCTCATTGACCGTCTCGCCCCGGCCGTATCCGCCCCCGCCCATCCCGCCTCCGAACAATCCGCCGCCGTGGCCGCCGAACAAGCCTCCCAGCGCATTGCCGAGCAGCATGCCGCCGGCCACGCCCGTCGCCGTCTGCACGGCGCCGGAGAGGAAACCGCCGCCCTGCGCAGGCGCGGCGGGCGCGGCCGCAGCGCCGCCCCAAGGGCCCGCCTGCTGCGGCGGCGGCGCATAAGCCGGACGCTGTTGCGGCGCATAGCCGGAATTGTAGGTTCGCGGATCAGGCGTCGGAGGCTGCGGAGCGGACGGACCGCCGCCGAACAGGCTGCGGCCAAGGTTGCCGAGGAAGCTGGTCGGCTCGCCGCCTGCACCTCCCGAACCGCCACGGCTTTCGAGGTCTTGAATGTGTTTGGCGGCGTTCTCCAGCGCTTGCTGCTGAACGAGCACCGTCTGCGCCAGCACATAGGCGGCGGAGGGCGTCGCGCGCGCGGCGTCTGCGATATAACGTTCGGCTTCCGCGTCGCGCGGACCGTTGGCGGCCGTGCGCACCCGCTCGAACAGACCGTCCAGCATTTGCCGTTCTTGGGGGGTCATGATTGTCTCCCTCTGGGCTTGACGCCCGTCCATATATATAGGCGCGCAGCCTTTCCCGCCATATGGCTTGTGAATTACAACGCCGACATGTCGGGGGCGGTTCCCTTTACTCAGGCGCGCGTTTCGCGTACGCGGGCGACATCTTCGCGGGGTTTCTATGGCGAATGTCGTAGTGGTCGGCGCCCAATGGGGCGACGAGGGAAAAGGCAAGATCGTCGACTGGTTGTCCGTCTCTGCGGACGTGATCGTGCGCTTTCAGGGTGGCCATAACGCCGGCCATACGCTGGTCATCGGCGACAAGGTTTTTAAGCTGGCGCTGCTGCCCTCCGGCATCGTGCGCCCGGGCAAGCTTTCCGTCATCGGCAACGGCGTCGTGCTCGATCCCTATCATCTCGACCGCGAGATTGAGGCGATCCGGGCGCAGGGGGTCGAGGTCAGTCCGGCCAATCTCAAGATCGCGGAGAACGTGCCGCTGATCCTGTCGTTCTATCGCGATCTCGACGCGCATCGCGAACAGGGCGATTCCGGCGCTTATGGCGTGGGCACGACGCGGCGGGGCATCGGCCCGGCCTACGAGGACAAGGTGGGCCGCCGGGCGATCCGCCTCATGGATCTGGAAGATCCGGCTTCGCTCGACGCCAAGATCGCCCGCCTGCTCGCCCATCACACGCCGCTGTGGCGCGGCATGGGGCTGGAGCCGCCCCGGGCCGACGCCATCCGCAAGGAGTTGCTCGACATCGCCCCGAAGGTGCTGCCCTATATGGCCCCGACCTTCGAGCTGCTCGACCGCGAGCGTCGCGCGGGCAAGCGCATATTGTTCGAGGGCGCGCAGGGCGCGCTGCTCGACGTCGATCACGGCACCTATCCTTTTGTGACTTCCTCCAACACCGTGGCCGCCAACGCCGCGACAGGATCTGGCCTTGGTCCCCGCGCCATCGGCTACGTTCTGGGCATCGCGAAGTCCTACACGACCCGCGTCGGCGGCGGTCCGTTCCCGACCGAGTTGCATGACGAGGTCGGCGCCCGCATCGGCCGGATCGGCAAGGAGTTTGGCACCAACACGGGCCGGCCCCGCCGCTGCGGCTGGTTCGACGCGGCGCTGACGCGCCAGACCGTGCGCACGTCGGGCATCGACGGCGTGGCGCTGACCAAGCTGGACGTGCTCGACGGCTTCGACGAGATCAAGATCTGCACGCATTACCATCTGGACGGAGCGCGCATCGATTACATGCCCGCCAACCCCGCCGCGCAGGCGCGCCTGAAGCCGGTCTACGAGACTATGCCAGGCTGGCGCGACAAGACGGGCGGCGCGCGCTCGTGGGGCGAGCTTCCGGCGCAGGCCATCAAATACGTGCGGCGCGTCGAGGAATTGATTGGGGCGCCGGTTGCGCTACTATCGACCAGTCCGCAGCGCGACGACACGATTCTGGTCCACGATCCTTTCCAGGATTGAGCGATGGCCGACGTGTTCATTGCGTCCGGTCGGGAAGTTTGAATGGCCGATTACTATTCGTTGCTGGCTCGCGCGGTCGCCAATTTGCCGAAGTCGAGCCCGCCCTCGACGCGGCGTGCGATCTATGAGCGCGCCCGCAAGGCGCTGACCAACCAGCTTCGCTCGCTAAAGCCCCAGTTGCCCGAAAGCGACATCGCCCGCGAGGAGCGCGCGCTCGATGAGGCCGTGGCGCGGCTGGAGGCCGAGTTCGAGCCGGCGGTCGCTGAGGTTCATGCCTTCCCGACGTCGGAGACGGCAGTGGTCGCCGAGGCTCCGCCTGCTCCGCTTCCGCCGCGCCCTGCACCCCCGCCGAGGGCGGAAGCGCCGAGCCTTCGCACCCTCGCGCCGGAAGCGCCCGTTCTCCGCCCGCCCGCGCCGGGGCCGCGCCCCGCCGCGCCGAAGCCGCAGCGCGCGGCGCCGCCTCCGCCGCCTCCGCCGAGCGAACCGGTGGGATCGACCCCCGCCGCGCCCCTTCGGGCTCCGGTCCTGAATCCGCCTTCCTCCGATACGCAGGAAGCCTATGAGGCGGCGTTCGAGCCCGCCCTCGGCGCCGCGAGCCGGACGGAGCCGTCCGCGCGGGACGCGGCCCCCTCGCTGGGCGGCGCCCGCACCGAGCGCGAACCCTCGCGCCCTACGCTGGGCGAACCGCAAAAACCGCGGTCTCGGACATGGCTCTGGGTTGGCGGCGCGGTCGCGGTCGGCTTCGCAGGTTCCGTCGCGGTGATCGCGTTGCTGATGCGCCCGGCGTTGCAGGACCTCTCCCCGCCCGCAGCGCCCGACAGCCCCATGGCGGCGTCGGCCCCGACGTCTCCGGAAAAATACCGGCCGCGCGTGGGATCGCCGACGCCCGATCCCGCTCCCTCGACGAACCCGACTGTCGTGGCGTCGCCGGAACCCTCGCCGACGTCCGCCCCGCCCCCCGCGCCGGCGCCTGCGCCCGCGCCGACTGTGCCGATCGCGAGCCGCGCGGCGATGCTCGTCGCCACCGTCGCGGACGCGGCGAAACCCTCGATCAACGTAGGCAACGCGGTCTGGTCGCTGGTACCCGCGCCGCAGGGTCAGCCCGCCGGAATCGGCGTGAAGTCGGAGATCGACATTCCCGATCTCAAGCTGCACGCCTCGATGGTGATGCGCAAGAACCTCGATCCCAGCCTTCCCGCGAGCCACACCATCGACCTGCGCGTATCGTTCGATCCGGGCTCGTCGATAAGGGGCGTGAAGGATATTGCGCTGCCGCTGATGCGCAACGACGACCCCCCCGCCGCCGATGCGCTGACCGGCGTTCGCGTAAAGATCGCCGACAATTATTTCCTCGTCGGCCTCAACCGCGCCGACGCCGACGTCGCCAAGAACATTGCGGAGATCGGCGAGCGCGGCTGGTTCGATTTCCCCATGCAACTCGACGACGACCGCATCGCCAAACTGACGTTTGAAAAAGGCGGGGACGGCGAGAAGATGATCGCGCAAGCGCTGGCGGCATGGAAGTGAAAAGCCTCGCGCGACGCCGTCGTCCCGATCAGGAACCGGCGGCGAAGGCGCGCATGGCCAGAATATAGGACAATCCGAAGCAGGCTGCTCCGACAACCGTTGCGGCGACGGAATAGGCCACGAGTTTGCCCCGGTCACGTGGCCAG
>JAYVYJ010000277.1:0-3314 GCA_043784465.1 Hyphomicrobiales bacterium | reverse complement strand
GCTTGCGAGGCTTGGATGTTCTTCGCCAACGACAAGGACAGGGTCGCTTCTATCACAAGCCGCGATTGGGCAACGGTCATTGCATAGGGCCGTTGGTATTAGATCGCGAAAATAGCTCCGAATTTGCCCACGGATACGTGCGGCAAGCCTCGTGTGGATGATCGGCGTGTGATCAGCGGGATCGTGCACGTGCTGAAATCAGGCGGTCGTTGGATCGATGCGCCCTCCGATTATGGGCCCAGGAAGACGCTTTACAATCGCTACCTCCGATGGGCGGAGAAAGGCGTCTGGGTCGCCTTGTTTGAGACCCTCGCCCGAGCTGGCGGACCTCCCAAAGAAGTGTTGATCGACTCCTCCGCTGTGAAAGCCCATCGGTCCGCGAGCGGGGGGAAAAAGGGGGAGCGAAACCAGGTGATTGGTCGCTCACGAGGCGGTCGAACGACCAAAATCCATGCGCTGACGGACGCGCTCTGCCGGCCCATCGCCTTCATGCTTACTGGTGGTCAGCTCGCCGACTGCAAGGCGGCCTCGAAGCTGCTCGATCAACTTCCCGACCGCCAAATTGTGCGTGCGGACAAGGGATACGATTCCGACATTATCCGTCGCCAAATCGAGGCGCATGGCGCGATGCCCAACATCCCGCCCAAGATCAATCCCATATGGAAGAACTGCTTCTCCCCCGTTCTCTATCGCGACCGAAACGCCATCGAGCGCATGTTTTGCCGCCTCAAGGACTTCCGCCGTATCGCTACCCGCTACGATCCAAACGCGGTCAACTTCCTCGCCGCCGTCTGCATCGTCGCACCCGTCAGCTATTGGTTATGAGTCTGCACCCTAGGAGAGGCGCGCGCCAACCTTGCGAGCGCGTTCGGAATTCGTCGATGGCCAAATCCGTCAGGAAAGCTCGGGCGCTGACCTCGTGGGATATACACGTCAGGGCTTCTTACGCAAAACGCAATGCCCCCTTTTTTCAGCAGCAGACTACGTGAAATATGAACGCGTATAATTCCGACACGGGGGCAATCGAGGGCGCGGGGCGGGCTATTGGTCGGGCAGGCCGATGCGGCGCAGAGCCACCAGCGCGGGCTGGCGCATGGGCGTTCGCTCTGCCACCCAGTTCACCGTGAGATCCGGCTTCAACCGAAGAGCTTCGGCGAGCGAGGCGCGCGCATTGACCTCGTCGCCCTTGAGCGCGTAGGCGGCGGCGAGATTCAGCGACGGAAAGAAAGGATTGTAGCCGCCGCTGAGAGCCTTTTTGCTTTCGTCGGTGGAGTCGTCGAGACGTCCGAGCTCGCGTTCGTCGTCGGAAAAGAAATTGTGCCATTGCGCGATTCTGGAATCGCGCGGGCTCAGCCGCATCGCCAGTTGGATTTCGGCCTTGCCTCGCTCAAATCGATGCAAGAAGCTTTCCGCGAGCCCTAGCGCCGCGTGCAAGCTGGCGGAGCTTGGAACCATCTCGACGCCAGAATCGGCCGAGCGGAACCCGTCTTCCGCGCGCGAGGTGAACAATAGATACAGCGTCTTTGCATAATAGGCGGTAACGTTGCTGGAATCGAGCGCGATGGAGCGGGTCGCTCGTTCCAGTATCTTCTCTTCATAATCGACGTCCGGCGCTTTCCAGCCGTAGGCGATATCGCCCAAATAGGCTTGCGCGGAGCCGCCGAGGGCGTCCGCGTTATTTGGGTCAATGGCCAGCGCCTGCTCGAACAGGCTTCGCGCGGCACGCCAGTTTTCCCTGGTTATTGAGGCCGATGCGAGCAACAACTTGCCTCGCATGGTAAGCTCTATCGCGTCCGGATTTTTCGAGCGCGCGCTTTTCTCCGCCTCCGCCTTGATGAGTTGAAAACCTAACGAATTGCCCAACCGAGCCACCACTTCGTCTTGCAACTTAAAGAGGTTGGCGACATCAGCCTCGAACCGGTCGGCCCAGAGATGCGCCCCTGATACCGCGTCGATCAATTGCGCGTTGACCCGCACGCGCTGCTGGTCGCGCTGTACCGAGCCTTCGAGCAGGTAGCGCACGCCCAGTTCCCGGCCCACCTCCTTGGCGTCAATCGCTTTGCCCTTGTAAGTGAACGCCGTGTTGCGGGCGATGACGAAGCTGTCGCGGATGCGCGAGAGGTCCGTTGTCAGGTTTTCAGTGACCCCATCGGCGAAATAGTCTTGGGCGGGATCGTTGGAGAGGTTGGCGAAAGGCAGCACGACGATGGAGAGATGCGCGGCCACAGCGTTTGTCGCGACGGACGCGGGCCGACGCGCGACCCAAGCCCACATTCCGGCACTAATCAGGACGACGGCCGCCACCAATCCAAGGGTCAGCGCCGCGTCGATTTTCGGTCTCGCCATCGCGCGACGCGGCGAGCCGACCTCGACCGAGTAGGCTCTTATGGGTTCGACGATGTTCTTCAGCGCCGTCGGCCCGAGATCGGTGATCGCGAGATCGAGCCGGCCTTTCACCTGCCGGAAGGCGTCCTCGGACAAACATATTGCGCCGGGCTTGGCGATGCCCTCCAATCTCGCTGCGATATTTACGCCGTCGCCCATGAGATCGCCGTCGCTCTCCTCCACGACGTCGCCGAGGTGAATGCCGATCCGAAACACGATGCACTGATCGTCCGGCGTCCCGGCATTGCGTTCGGCCATCGCGTTCTGCACCGAGATCGCACATCGCACCGCTTCCACCACGCTGCGGAATTCGACCAGCGCCCCATCGCCCAGGCGCTTGAACACCCTGCCGTTCAGACTGGCGATAATGGGATCGATCACGTCGGAGCGCAGCGCGCGCAATCGTGCCAGCGTGCGATCCTCGTCGGTGCACGCCATGCGGCTAAAGCCAACGACGTCCGCCGCAAGAATCGCAGCGATTTTGCGCCTCTCGGTCATTGCGCTCCCCAAGCCGCCGCAAGATTACCACAAAAAGGCGCGGGACGATCATCGCCGTTAGGTCGACACGCGTCTCTTGAGATGATCAGTCGTAGTTGAACGCAATCCGTCAACATGCAGCCGCCTAAAGTGTTGAAAAGCAAAAGGCGTCTCTCGAAAAGAAACCCGTTTTAGAGAGCCTCGCCGCCCGTCGCGCTCGCTTTGGGAACGCTCGAAAACGCCTCCCAAAACTCATTCGCAAGAACCGTCTCTCGAAACCCTAATCTTCCGCCGAGTTTCGAGTGGTCGCAGAACGCAGCCGGAAATGACCGCAAAGGGTCGAACGCAGGGAGTGCGGGTCGTGTCCCTTGAGATGGTGTAATTTTCGCGCCGGGACTGCGCGGAGCCGGAGGCCGTAGGCCGTAGGCGAAGCGCAGCCCCGGCGCGAGCGG
>JAYVYJ010000276.1:0-1675 GCA_043784465.1 Hyphomicrobiales bacterium | reverse complement strand
TCGACGAGCGCATTGCCCGAGAAGTGGCCTCTAAGCCCGGGCGCGAGACCGGCGGAGTGATCCTGGGTCGTTGGTGCGACGTCACTGAAACCTTCCATGTCGTCGACTTGTTGCCGGCACCGCGCGACAGCAAGTTTTCGGCATCCGAATTCGTCCTTGGCGTCGAAGGGCTTCGGAAGAGCCTGGACGATGTCGTCAGCGACTCCGGCGGCTCTCTGTATGCGCTCGGCACTTGGCACAACCACTTGATCACGTCGCCACCGTCTGGGTTGGACGCGACAACCGCTGCCGTGCTCGCGTTGCAACAGCTGTTTCCCGCGCTTCTGTTGATCCACACGCCCGGCGGTTACCGCATGCTGGTGGCCGAGACGACTTACGACTTGCGGGGATGAATTCGATGCTGGACGTCGCCAAGATGCTTGTCATGGATAGATACACGATCGTAGCCCGGGTATTGCCGGCGTCCATCGTCGCGTTCCCCTCTGCGCTGATCGCCTACACCTGGGCGCCGTTCGAGTTGAACTTCACCAAGGGGGCGACGGCTGCGACGATCTTCGTCCCGCTGGCTTACGCGCTGTCTTATATTGTGCGGGACGCCGGAAAGCGACTGGAAGAGCGCCTCATTCTCGCGTGGGGAGGTTGGCCGTCGACCGCAGTCCTTCGTCACCGTGATTCTACCTATGACGAGACGACGAAGTCCAGATTTCATAAACGGCTGATTGAAGTGGAGGCGGTTGAATCCATGCCGACGAAGGAAGAAGAGGCAGCCGACCCCGTCGGGGCAGATATCGCGTTTACCGCGGCCGCCACGTGGCTGCGCGGAAAGACGCGGGACGTCAAGAAATTCCCGCTGATCTTCGAGGAGAATATCAACTATGGCTTCGTGCGAAACCTGCTGGGCAGCAGACCGTATGCGTTGACCGCAGCCATTTTATGCGTGGGCTCTGATGCCCTCTTGACATGGTTGGGGCGATCACACGGCAACGTCGCGATCCTCGCGACCATTTACGGTTTGTCGTTGACTTTCGGTCTCTCGAAGTCCGGTCTTCGTCGACAATCATTCGCCTACGCGCGGCGGTTGGTGGAAGCTATTGACGCGCTGAACTCTCCAAAGGTCAAGGCGAAGAGCCGCAGCCGAAAGTCCGTCGCCGAAACTGCGACCTGACAACATGTCAATGCATTTTCCGCCGTCGATCCTCCGACAGGCGCTGGGCTTTGGAGAGGGACTTCAATGAAGATATTCCGTTTCGTCGAAAGAGTCGCTCACTGGTTCGCTTTGCTTCTTGCGATCATAGCGATCGTTGCCGTTGGAGTGATAATAGGTCGTCCCTCACAAAAGAGCGGCAGCCAGCCGAACTTCGTGGGCGTTGAGCAGCAGAAAAAGCGGCTCGCCATTTTCCTTGATGGCACATGGAATAGCGTTGAAAGCAATACGAATGTTTGGAGGATGCGGGCGTTGTGCTCCTCCAAGAGCAGAGATGGTGGACCGCAACTCATCTACTATGAGGTCGGGGTCAATGGTTTTCTCGGCGGAGTCTTTGGAAAGGGATTGGACGAGAATATTCGCGAAGCGTACGAATGGCTCGTCGAAAACTACAGCGATGGCGACGAGATTTACATATTCGGTTTCAGCCGCGGCGCGTATACGGCCAGAAGCTTGGCTGGGTTAATAGCC
>JAYVYJ010000275.1:0-20515 GCA_043784465.1 Hyphomicrobiales bacterium | reverse complement strand
GTCGCCATTGAGGACCGGCGGTTCTACTATCACTTCGGCGTCGATCCGCTCGGCATCCTGCGCGCCGGGTTGCGCGACGTGGCGGGCGGCGGCTCGGTGCAGGGCGGCTCGACGCTGACCCAGCAACTCGCCAAGAACCTGTTCCTGACGCAGGAGCGCACGTTTGCGCGCAAGTTCCAGGAGGCGATCCTCGCGCTGTGGCTGGAGCGCAAATATTCCAAGGACCAGATCCTCGAACTTTATCTCAACCGCGTCTATTTCGGCTCCGGCGCTTATGGCGTGCAGGCGGCGGCGCGCAAATATTTCGGCCACGACGCCAAGGACGTGACGCTTTCGGAGGCTGCGCTGCTCGCGGGCCTGATGAAATCGCCGACCAAACTGGCGCCAAATCACAATCTGAAAGGGGCCAACGAGCGCGCGGCGCAGGTCGTCACCGCCATGGTCGATCAGGGCTATGTCACGCAGTCGATGGCGAAGGTGGCGCTGGGCGCGCCCGCGCAGGTCGCCAACGTCAGGGGCGCAGGCTCCGTCAATTACGCCGCCGATTATGTGATGGACGCGCTCGACGACACTGTGGGGGCCATCGACGAGGACATCGTGGTGACCACCACGATCGATCCGAAGTTGCAGGGCGCGGCGGAGCGCGCGCTCACGTGGGAACTCGACGCCAAATCCGTCAAGTTTGGCGTCGATCAGGGCGCGGTGGTGGCGCTGGACCCGGACGGCGGCGTCAAGGCTTTGGTCGGCGGGCGCAACTACGCCGACAGCCAGTTCAACCGCGCGATTTCCGCCAAGCGTCAGCCGGGTTCGTCGTTCAAGCCGTTCGTCTATCTGGCGGCGCTGGAAAAGGGATTGCGGCCCGACGACACGCGCGAGGATGCGCCGATCAGCATCAAGGGCTGGTCGCCCGAAAACTACTCGCGCGACTATTTCGGCCCCGTCACGCTGACGCGTGCGCTTTCCCAGTCGCTCAATACTGTGGCGGTGCGGCTGGGGCAGGAGGTCGGGCCGAAGGCGGTGGTCAAGGTGGCCCATCGGCTCGGCGTGTTGTCGGAGTTGGAGCCCAACGCCTCCCTCGCGCTGGGCACGTCCGAGGTCGCGCCCATCGAGATGGTGTCGGCCTATGCGGCCTTCGCCAACGGCGGCATCGGCGTGAAGCCTTATGTCATCATGACGGTGCGCACGGCCAACGGGCGCTCGCTCTACCGCCGCCACGCCTATAATTATGGCCGTGTCGTCGAGCCGCGCTATGTCGCGATGATGAACGCCATGATGCAGGAGACCCTGGCGACCGGCACGGCGAAGAAGGCGGAGCTGCCGGGCTGGCAGGCGGCGGGCAAGACGGGCACCAGCCAGGATTTTCGCGACGCCTGGTTCATTGGCTACACGTCGCATCTGGTGACGGGCGTATGGCTCGGCAACGATGACAATTCGCCGACGAAAAAGGTTTCTGGCGGCAGTCTGCCGGTGGAGATCTGGAGCCGGTTCATGAAGGACGCCCATGCGGGGCTGCCCCCCGTCGGCCTGCCGCTCGCCGACTGGCGCGGTTCGGACGAGCCTGCGCTCGCGCCGGGCGGCCCGACGGCCAGCAGCAAGCCGATGGAGGCGTCGCCGCCCGCCAATGCGCGCCGGGGAGCCAGGGCTCCCGAGGCGCCCAAAAACCCCGAGGCTCCGATCCCGCCCGCGCAGGTAGGCGCGGTCCCTGGCGCCCCGAAGAATATTCTAGAAAAACTTCTGGGTCAGCTTTGAGCGAAACTTCGCGCTTCGCCTTTGCGTAGAGAGGCCAGGGAGGCTCCCATGCGACCTGTCGAAATTCACGGCTACGCCATCGTCTCGGACGACGACAGGATCGCCGACGCGCACGGCGAAGTGCCGGCGAGCCTGCGCAACGAAAAGGAGTTCGTCGCCTATCAGTACGCGCTCGCACAGAGCGATCTCGTCGTTTTCGCGCGCAAGAGCCATGAGAACGAGCCTGAGACGCATGGGCGCCCGCGCATGGTCGTCTCGCGCGAGGCGCGGGGTCTGGAGAGCCGGGCGGGGGTCTGGTGGTGGAACCCCGCGGAGATCGGCTGGGCGGAGGCTGTTATGCGTGCGGCGCCGGAGGGCGGACACGTCGCGGCGCCGGGCGGGCAGGGCGTGTTCGATCTGTTTTTAGGTGTCGGATATGACGTGTTTCATCTGGCGCGTGCGCGGGGCGTGAAGCTGCCGGGCGGGCGGGCGGTGTTCTCGGCTTGCGAGACGGGGCTCAGCGCGGAGGCGGTGCTGGAGCGCCGGGGATTGCGTCATGTCGAGCGGACCGTCATCGATCCGACGCAACATGTCGAGATGAATATCTGGAAGGCCACACGGTAAGGGATTGGTTGTTTGACGACCACTACGCACACGGCTGAGAAGCGCTAGGCATCATAGCCGGACGGATCGGGGCCATCCATTAGGCTACGCGGAATAGATGGCATGATTGTTGTTTGCCGGCGCTTTCGTGACGCTTCACGAAAGTTGCGTAACTCTGATTACGCGGCGCTGTGATGACCGGGACAGCCCCGACCGTGACGCAGACCTAGCGGCGTGTATCGAAGCGGCGAAATCTGTTTGTTGCTTACTAAAACGGCCGGGCCCGCGCCCGGCCGTTCGCCAGAAAGTCGGCGTTACATCGCGACTTTCATGTTTTCTCCGAGCTTGGGCCGCTCGTGCCTTGCGCCTGCGGTCAGCAGGGAGACGACGGTGGCGAGAACGCCAGAGCCTTCCCAGAACTCACCCCTGGACGGCGTAACGCGGATCACACGCAGACGCGGATCCGTGTAATCCGAGAAATAGGCCTTGTCAGCCGTTCGCCACAAACGCTCCGCAAGTCCGACGTCAGCTAAAACCTCCGCCACGCCGACGACCGAAACGTAACGCGTTCGGGAATTATCGGCAAAGGCCAAGCAGACATGGCTGTCGTGAGCGATTTCGTGATCCTTCGGCGCATCCGCGTCTGTGAAGAAATAGACGGCGTTGTCCTCTTCCTCGACGCGCGCCGCCATCGGCCGCGCGCGGAGATCTTCACCATCTGTGCGCGTGACCAGCATCGCCATCCCGATGCCGGTCATCAACTCCCAGATTTTCGCAACCGGTTCCGTGGCGCTCATGTCCATCTCCTGTGTAACGCAAGAGAAACGTATGAGGCGCGGAACCGGTTCCCATTAACTTCAGCCCGGCAGCAGAACGGTGTTGACGACGTGAATGACGCCGTTCGACTGCATGACGTCGGCGATGGTCACCATCGAGGTGCCACCCTTCGCGTCGGTGATCATGATGCCGCCGCCAGCCTTCGAGAACGACAGCGGACTGCCCTGAACGGTGTTGACGGTGTAGTGGCCGCCGTTCGCGTCGATCATCTTGGAGAGGTCGGCGGCGGTGACCTTGCCGGGCACGACGTGATAGGTCAACACCGCCGTCAGCTTGTCCTTGTTGGCGGGCTCAAGCAGCGTCTTGACCGTGCCGGCGGGCAGCTTGGCGAACGCCTCGTTGGTGGGCGCGAACACGGTGAACGGGCCGGCGCCTTCGAGCGTCTGCACGAGGCCCGCCGCCTTGACGGCCGCCACCAGAGTTGTGTGATCCTTGGAATGGACGGCGTTCTCTACGATGTTCTTGGAAGGATACATCGGCGCGCCGCCGACCATCTTGGTCATCTCGGCGTAAGCGACGGTGGCGCCGAGCGGGGCGGCGATCGCGACGCCGGCGAGTAGAAGGGCGGTGCGGAGATTGATCTTGGTCATGGAAGGCTCCCTGTTCCCCTCAAGCGGGGACAAAGAACATACGGGCGCCGGGCCTTAAGGTTTCCCCATCGTGGTAACGCTTCCGTGATCGGACGCTCCGGACCCGCTAAACCCGCTCGATGATCTTTTCGCCGAACAACCCTTGCGGGCGGAAAAGCAGGAAGGCGAGAGCTATGGCGTAGGCGAGCCATCGCTCGATTCCGCCCCCCGCCAGCGGTCCCCAATAGAATTCGCCGAGTTTTTCGCCGATCCCGATGATGAGGCCGCCCACGATGGCGCCGGGGATCGAGGTGAGGCCGCCCAGGATGAGGACGGGCATCGCTTTCAGCGCGACGACCTGCAAGGCGAACGAAACGTCGGAGCGCGCGCCCCACATGATCCCCGTCGCCAGCGCGACGACGCCCGCCGCGAACCAGACCACAACCCAGATCTGTTCCAGCGAGACGCCGACCGACAAGGCCGCCTGATGATCGTCCGCCACGGCGCGCAGCGCGCGGCCGATCCGGGTCTTCTGGAAGAACAAAGCGAGAGCCGCCACCATCAAGAGCGCAATGACGGCGGCTGCGATGTCGAGTTTTTGCAGCGTGACCGTGCCGCCCAGAATGTGCAGGTCGATGGCGCCGCTCGGCAGACCCAGCGCCTGCGTCGGCATCTGCTTGGGCGCGCCGCCGAACACGAATTGCCCGAAGCCGATGAGGAAATAGGTGAGGCCGAAAGTCGCCATCAACAGGATGGCGTCGGGCTGATTGACAAGCGGACGCAACACCACCCGCTCCACCGCAAAGGCGAGACCGTACATGACGCCGAGCGTCGCGATCAATGCGGCCCACGCAGGCAGGCCGTGCTCGTAGAGGCCCACCAGCGTCAGCGCGGCGAACACCATCATGATGCCCTGCGCGAAATTGAACACGCCCGAAGCCTTGTAGATCAGCACGAAGCCGAGCGCGATCAGCGCGTAGAGCACGCCGCCGACGAAGCCCTCCCAGACGGTCTGCACGAGCAGGTCCGGCGCGGAAGCCATTTGCAGGAAGGGGTCGACAAAGAGAGCGTGGAACGGGTTCATGACCGCCCCCCCACGCGCGCTCCCGTCATAGCCGGAATTGTACCCATAGGCGCTAGCTTAAAGACGGCCAGACGCCCCGAGACGTCAAGCCCGGGCTTACCCCGGCCATCCGCGCCGTTCGATTGAAGGCACGGCCCAAAGCCTTGCACGGCTCTCGGACCCTCCTCTTTTGCGTTACGTAAGGACCTGGCGCCAGGGTTAGCCGTAACGAGCCTCGCCGAGACGGCTATCGGACCATTCGCCGTTTCTAAACCGCATGAGCCAGCGCCTACGAGCCTTGTACCGGCCATCCACGCGGAAGCGCGGCTCCACGGGCGCCTGAGACCGAACACCTTCTCGCGTCGGGACCGCGTGGATGGCTGGGACAAGGCCGGCCATGACGGAGTGGGGGTTGGTGGATGGTGCAACATGAAGCGCCTCAATGCGCGACGCCCAGATAGGCGGCGATGACGTTCGGGTCCGCCTTGACCTGGTCGGGCGTGCCATCGGCGATCTTGCGGCCGTATTCGAGCACCACGACGCGGTCGGACAGGTCCATCACCACGCCGATGTCGTGCTCGATCAGCGCGACCGTCGTGCCGAAGCGCCGGTTGGCGGCGACGATGAAACGGCTCATGTCCTCCTTCTCCTCGCGGTTCATCCCGGCCATCGGCTCGTCGAGCAACAAGAGTTTGGGCTCCATCGCCAGCGCGCGGCCCAGCTCCACGCGCTTTTGCAGGCCATAGGGCAGCTTGCCGACCAGGGTCTTGCGGATTGCTTCGATCTCCAGAAAATCGATGATCTCTTCGCACACCTTGCGATGCTCGATCTCTTCCGCTCTCGCGGGGCCTAAGCGCAACGCCTGCCAGAACAGCCCGCGATGCATGCGCAGGCCGCGCCCGGTCATGATATTGTCGAGCGTCGTCATGCCCTTGAAAAGAGCGACGTTCTGGAACGTGCGCGCGATGCCCTGAGCCGCCGCCTCGTGCGGCTTCATGCGCCGGCGCGTGCGGCCCTGATAGGCGATGGTCCCCGCCTGCGGGTGGTAGAAACCGTTGACGACGTTGAGCATCGAGGTCTTGCCCGCGCCGTTGGGGCCGATGATGGCGCGGATTTCGCCCTCCCTTATGTCGAACGACACGTCGGAAATCGCCTTGACGCCGCCAAACGACAGCGAGACGTTGCTGAGAACGAGCAGCGGCGCGTCGCTCATGCGGCGACCCGGGCGGCAAGGGGTTTGTCAATGCCGAAGGTGCGCGGCTCATAAATGACCGCGCGGCCTTCGAGGCGCCCCTTGCGGCCGTCCTCGTAGGTGATCTCGGCCGAAATCGAGGCCTCGCGCGCGCCCTCGAACAAGGCTTCCACCATCGGCGCGTAACGCTCGGCGATGAAGCGGCGGCGCACCTTCTGGGTGCGCGTGAGTTCGCCGTCGTCCGCGTCCAGTTCCTTGGGCAGAATGAGAAAGCGTCGGATTTGCGCGCCGCGCATCGCCGGTTCCTTCGACAGCGCCAGATTGACGGCCTCGACGTGCTTGACGATCAACCCCGCGACCTGCGGGTGGCCCGCGAGTTCCTGATAGGATGCGTAGGACACGCCGTTGCGTTCCGCCCAGGCGCCCACCGCGTTAAGTTCGATATTTAGCATCGCGGCGACGTAATCGCGGTCGCCCCCCACAGCCACGGCCTCGCGGATGTCGGCGAAAAATTTGAGTTTGTTCTCGATGTATTTGGGCGCGAACAATTGCCCGGAGCCGAGGCGCCCGACGTCCTTGGCGCGGTCCAGGATCTTGAGTTGCCCGTCCGCCTCGATCAGGCCCGCGTCGCCGGTGCGCACGTAGCCGTCCGGCGTCATCGCCTCGGCGGTTTTCTCCGGCTCGTTGTAATAGCCGACGAACTGGCCCGGCGATTTGAACTGCACCTCGCCCTCGGAGGAGAGCCGCAGCGACACGTTGGGGGCGGGCGGACCGACGGTGTCGGAGCGTACGGCGCCGTCCGCCTGCACGCTCACATACAGGAACGCTTCCGTCTGGCCATACAGTTGTTTGAGATTGAGGCCCAGCGAACGGTAAAAAGCAAACAGTTCCGACCCGATCGCCTCGCCCGCCGTGTAAGCGACGCGCACACGCGAAAGCCCCAGCGCGTTCTTCAGCGGCTCGTAGATCACGAGGCCGCCCAGAGCGTAATGCAGCCGCGCAAGGAGCGGTACGGGCTGGCGGTTTACGATCCGCTCGCCCCAGCGCTGCGCGACCGCCATGAAATGCTGGAACAGCCAACGCTTGAAGGCGCTGGCGTCGGCCATACGGATGGTCACGCGTGTCAGCAATTGCTCGAACACGCGTGGCGGCGCGAAATGATAGGTCGGCCCGATCTCGCGCAGATCCTCCGCCGACGTATCGGGGCTCTCCGGGCAGGCCATGCAGAAGCCGGCGACGAACCCTTGCGCGTAGTTGAGATAATGATCGCCGACCCAGGCGAGCGGCAGATAGGCCAGCACCTCGTCGCGGTCGGTCAGATTGTCGAAGGCCACGGTGTCGCGCGCGGCGGCGATGCAGCGCTCGCCCGTCAGCACCACGCCCTTGGAGCGCCCGGTGGTGCCGGAGGTGAACAGGATGACGCTGGGATCGGAGCCGCGCCCGGCGTCGATGCGCGCATCCATCGCCAGTGAAAGTTCAGGCTCGGCGAGGCGGTCGCGGCCTTGCGTCGCGATGGCGTCGAGCGAAGCGAGGCGAGGATCGTCGTAATCCTCAAGGCCACGCGGCTCCTCGTAGAGCACGTGGGCGAGGCCGTGCAGTCGGGGCCAGATGAGCAACATCTTGTCGACCTGCTCTTGATCCTGCGCGACGACGATTTTCGCGCCCGCCATCTCCAGCACGTCGGCGATCTCATCCGCCACGGCGTCGGCGTAGAGCGGGACGGGGATCGCGCCAAGCATCTGCGCAGCGGCGACGCACCAGTAGAGGCGGGGCCGGTTGGCGCCCGCTATCGCGACGCGGTCGCCGCGTTCGACGCCGAGATCGGTCAGCCCCTGCGCGAGCGCGCGGGTCTCCTGATAGGCCTGCGCCCAGGTCCAGGTACGCCAAATTCCCAGTTCTTTCAGCCGAAAGCCCGGACGTTCGCCGCGCACCCACGCATTGACGCGCATGAGCTTAGCGAAAGTGTCGTCCAAATTCGCGCCTCGCCGCGCGTCCCCCACTTTGACCTCCCCCGATGTCTCGCGCACAAGATCAGGCTGGCTCCCGGCTGCAAACCCCTACGAAAGTCGAGCGCGACGCGGGGGCGAAAGATTGGGCTGTCGATGGGGCTCCGCCGCAATGACCCGCAAAGCGCGGCGGAAGCCGCCGTTTTAAGGGATCCGCCGGGGCGGTGGAAAGGCTTGCGTCCGGCGGCGACCCCGGCCTATAAGCCCGCGCATCGGAGTGTAGCGCAGTCTGGTAGCGCACCTGCTTCGGGAGCAGGGGGTCGGAGGTTCGAATCCTCTCACTCCGACCATTTTTCCGGCAAAGTCTCGACATCTTGCAGGCAAGTCCGGCGTTTTAGCGTGTTTTGCTTGCTGTGAAAAAAATGTGCAATCGGCCGCTGGCGGATTTTTTGCCGAAATGGCGGTAATGACGCCGCCCGGGCGTCTCTACGGCGTGCCGCCAGGAGTTGGGCGACGGCGGCGATGGGAAAGCCGCAAGAAGCCTTTTAAGGCGCGTCGAGGTCCGACGTTGTTTGATTGGCGGCTGCGCAAGCTGGTGCGGACAGTCGTCGCAATGGCGGAGACGGTCTTGTTTGCGCCGTGGAAAGCTTCCGCGCATGAGTGTCCCAGTTCCCGCACGACGGTTCCAGGACATGGCTCCGTCCATGACGAACGCGCGATTGGCCACGCGGATCGGATCGGCAGCGCGGCTGCGTCACCGCCCGGCCCCCGGTCGAGGCAGAGGTCTGCCCCCCCTTTTCGTAGCGCCGAACGCGCGTTCCTGACGCACGCCGCCGGTCGCCGACGAGACCGCGACGCCAAAGCAAGACAAACCGAAACGCGTCGCCCTCTGGCCGACACAGGCGGCTTTGGCGAGGACGACGGGCTGCGGCTGGCTGCGAACCTTGAACAAGGCGCCGAACACTCGCCGTCGGCGGCGATTGTGCGGGCCGACTCGGAGCGCAAGCTCGCGCTCGCGCTGATCGGAGCATGCGATGCGCCGTCGGGCAGGGGCGTGATCGTCGTGGTCGAGGTTCGCTAAACCGTCATCGGTGACCGCGCGACGCTGATCTTCTTCGCCATCGACGGCGTGCAAACTCGCAAACGATGAAGTCGAGGCTGTGGCGCTTCCCCAAGACAAGGCCGAGCTCATCGAGCGTATGCGCAAGTAGGGACGGATCGTGGCGATGGGGGGCGGCGGAGCGCGCGGCGCGCCTGCGCTCGTCCCGTCGCCCCGCATCATGTTTGGCCGAGGGGAGGGAACCGCCGGCAAACTTTTGCGTTTTTGGGGATCAACACGGAGCGGGGGCTCATGAAAATTTTGATCGTGGAGGACAACGAGCAACTCGGCGCCCTCCTGGCTCGACGTCTCGAAAAGCGTGGGCATCAGGCGATTGTCGCCAAGGAGGTCGACGAAGCGCAGGCGAGCGCCAAAGCGTTCCACCCCGAACTCGTGATTATGGAGGCGCAATTGCGCGGCGGCGAGGATTGGGCGGCCGCGCGCCGTCTCAAGTTCGACGACCAGACGCACGACATTCCCATTCTCGGTCTTGTCGCCAACCCCTCGGAAGCGGCGCGCGCGCTGGCGATGCAGAACGGCTGTGCGGCGCTCCACGGCAAGCCCATCGACTTTCCGAATCTGCTTCGCCTCATCAAGACGACCGCCGCGCCCGGGGACGGAGACGTAGCATGAACGCCGACGCCCGCTCCCCGGCTGGCCTGACCGAAGCCGCGCAGACCGTCGTGCTGGTGCTCGGTCTGGGCGCTATCCTGATGCTCGCCAAGGAAATTCTGGTGCCGCTGGCGCTGGCGACGCTATTGAGCTTCGCGCTTTCCCCGGTTGTGCGGGCGCTACAGAAGATAGGGGTGCCGCGCGGGCTTGGCGCGTTCGTCGCTCTGGTGCTGTTTATGGGGGCGATCGCGGTCTGGGTCTGGTTCGTCAGCGGCCAGATGAGCGATCTTGCCGAACGCCTCCCCGCCTACCGCCACAACATCTTCGACAAGATTCACAGCCTCGCCCTCAAATTCGGCGGCGAGGGAAAGACCTCGGGTCTGATTGCGATGTTGTCGGACACGGCTAAGGAGGTGTCGCCCGCCGACGTTGGCGTCGCTGCGCCGCAACGGGTCGTCGTTGTCGACAATTCGCCGTTCGCGCGCATCACGGTGCTCGGCGCCTTCGCTTCGCCTGTGTTGTCGCCTGTCGCGCAGTTCTTCATAGTTCTGATTTTCACCGCCTTCCTGCTCGCCCAGCAAGAAGATTTGCGCAACCGCGTCATCAAGCTGATTGGCTCCAAGGACATATACCGCACGACCGAAGCCATCGACGACGCGGGACGTCGCATCGGGCGCATGCTGTTCGCGCAGGTCGTGATGAACAGTTCGTTCGGTCTGTTCGTGGCCTTGGCGCTGTGGGGCATCGGCGTGCCTAATCCCGCGCTGTGGGGCGCCATCGCGGCGCTGGCGCGGTTCCTGCCCTATATCGGCGCGCTGGTGAGCGTGATCCCGCCGCTGTTGGTCGCTTTTGCCGTTGATCCCGGCTGGACGCCGTTTCTTTGGACAGCGGTCGTGTTCGCTCTGGCCGAAGGGATCACCGGCCAATTGATCGAACCTATCGTGTATGGCCACAGCTCCGGCCTCTCGCCGATGGCGGTGGTCGTGACGACGGCGATCTGGGCGTTCCTGTGGGGCCCGATCGGCCTTGTGCTGGCGACGCCGCTGACGACGTGCCTGGTCGTGCTGGGCCGCCATTCGCCGCGTCTGGCCTTTCTGGAGACGCTGCTCGGCGACGCGCCCCCCCTAACGGCTCAGGAGACGTTCTACCAGCGTATGCTGGCGGGCGATCCACGCGAGGCGGCGGCGCAGGCCAAGCCATATTTGAAGCGCGACGCGATCGCCAATTACTACGACGACGTCGCGCTGGAAGCTCTGCGACGGGCCCATGTGGATGTTGCGCGCGGCGATCTCGACGAAAGCCGGCTGGAGGCGCTGACGCAATCGACCGCGCGGCTTGTCGCGTGGCTGAGCACGCATGGCGTCAAGGGCGGGCGCATCCGCGCGATGCTGCGCCGGCTGGCGTCGTTCGCCGCCAGAGGCGACGGCGCGGTCAGCGAAGTGAGGCAAGATGCGTCTGTGGTCGAGCGTCGGGGAGTCGCCGTGCTGCACGGCGATCACCCGCTTGATCCGCTCGCCGCGGCGATGCTGACGCATTTATTGACACGGCGCGGAATGACGAGCCGTATCGTCAGCGTCGAAGACGCCAATTTGGCGTCGGGCACGGAGGTCGCGTCGGTAGGCCTCGTCTGCCTGTGCTACATTGAGCCCATGACGGTCGCCCATTTGCGTGCGGCCACGACGGCAGCGCGGCGCAGGTGCCCGCAGGCGAAGATCCTGATCTGCGTGTGGCGCGAAGCCGGCGATGAAAGCTTCGTGGGTTGGGAGAAGCGGTTGCGCTGCGACGCGATCGCGACCGGAGTGGGAGCGGCGGGCGCGGCGGCGCGGCGCTTGCTGCGCGTGGGATCGAGGCCATGGTCGTTCGCCACGTTGCGGGCGGCGGCGATGAGGCAGCGCGCTCGGGCGGCGTAAAGGCGCCTCGAAAAGCGCCATTCCGGCCAGAGGTTAGGGTGTACGGCGTCCTCAAGCGACCGTCGCGTATCCTTGGGCAAAACATCGGCTTTGAAACGCGTAGCTTTGACGGCTTATATCTGCGGGTCGAGCCGAACCCGGCGGCGCAGTTCAGGTTCGCGCGGCAAGTTCGTGAGACCGCGGGTTTGTTGCCAGGCCATCGCGATCCGATCTTCTTGAACGTCTATCGTCGCTCGCCCAGAACCCAATCCTATCGAGTGTTGCAAACGCCAATGCAGCAGATCCGTCGTTAAGACCGGGCAGCAGCTAGCCAATTCACGTTCTGCGCTCTTCCCGACGTACTCGATCTCGTCGACCTGATGTGCGATGTCGAACTCAGCGAAACGCCCGTGTTGCGGCCGCCGCGCCAGTCGCCGCGACCGCAGCAGCACCTCCTCGTGGTGGACGGCAAGCTTGCCTGCGCGAGCGATTTTGGAGACGCTCACGACGAAATTTCCTGCGGCGCACGATAGGCTCCAAACAGCCTCGCGCCCCGGCGATAAGGTTGCGCCTGCGTTTGAAATCTGCTAGCGCCGCCTCTCACCCGTGGAAGAGCGTCCGGTCGCCAGCCGGAAGCCCGCTCGCACCACGAACTGCAACTGGCGAGGCCGTTCGGGGCGACCCGTAGGGCACTCGTCGTTTATGGAGCAGCCTCATGGCGAAGAAAATCGCCGGCTACATCAAATTGCAAGTGCCGGCAGGCGCGGCCAATCCGTCGCCCCCGATCGGTCCCGCGCTAGGTCAGCGCGGCCTCAACATCATGGAATTCTGCAAGGCGTTCAACGCCCGCACGGCGCAGATCGAAAAAGGCTCGCCGATCCCGGTCGTCATCACCGCCTATCAGGACCGTTCGTTCACCTTCGAGATGCGCCAGCCGCCCGTCACCTTCTTCATCAAGAAGGCTATCGGCCTCAAGATTGGCAAGAAGCCGGCTTCAGGCTCCAAGACGCCCGGCAAGGGACCGTCGGTCGGCAAGATCTCCCGCGATCAGATCAAGGAGATCGCGGAGAAGAAAATCGTCGACCTCAACTGCGACTCCATCGAGTCGGCGATGAAGATGATCGAAGGGTCCGCCCGCGCTATGGGCGTCGAGGTGGTGGGGTAAGACCATGGCTGGAAAACGCATCAAAAAGGCCCGCGAGGCTATCGTCCGCACCAAGGTCTATGGGCTCGAAGAGGCCCTGAAGATCGTGAAAGCCAACGCCACGTCGAAATTCGACGAGACGGTGGAATTGTCGCTCAATCTGGGCGTCGATCCCAAACATGCCGACCAGATGGTGCGCGGCGTCGTCAACCTGCCCAACGGCACGGGCCGGGTTCTGCGCGTCGCCGTGTTCGCGCGCGGGGCCAAGGCGGACGAAGCCCGTAACGCCGGGGCCGACCTCGTTGGCGCGGAAGATCTCGTCGCCTCCGTGCAGGGCGGAACAATCGACTTCGACCGCTGCATAGCCACTCCGGACATGATGCCGCTCGTCGGCCGTCTGGGCAAGGTTTTGGGCCCGCGCGGCCTGATGCCCAACCCCAAGGTCGGCACCGTGACGACGGACGTCACGGCGGCGGTCAAGGCGTCGAAGGGCGGGGCCGTCGAGTTTCGCACCGAGAAGGCCGGCATCGTGCAGGGTTCGGTCGGCAAGGCTTCGTTCGAAGACGCGCAGCTCGCCGCCAACATCCGCGCGTTCGTGGACGCGGTGAACCGGGCCAAGCCCGCCGGCGCCAAGGGCACGTATATGGAGCGCGCTGCGCTCTCCTCGACCATGGGTCCCGGCGTCAAGCTCGACCTCGCCACCGTCCAGACCGCCGCGCAAGTCGGCGCCTGAGATGACGCTCCCCCGCTGCGGCGGGGGGGCCTTCGTTCAGGGACCCGCCGTCTCCGACAACGGCGGCAAAATCTCCGGCGACGGCGCAAAGACCCGCTCCGGCTCCGGATGGGGGCAGGGAGCTTGCGCCTTGGGGCAGAGTTCCGGGCACACGCCGATGCGCCAGTCCAGAACATTGATGACGTGAAAGCGGACCTGTAAGCCGGCGGCGGTCTCCGGCGGCCGGCTCCGTGTCGCCACCGGAGAGCCGACGAAGCCAAGGCCCGACTCGACGATCCCACCGACCCAGAATTCCTCGCGCGCTTCGCACGCCCCGTTCACCGCCAGTTGCGGGTCTCTCCCCCCCGAACCCTTTATCAATCCTACCTTCGCGAACACTGCGTTTCCACGCGCCGATTGCGTCCTCCATACCGTGCGAAAGGGGGCGCGGGGGTTCCAGGGGATCACCTCGCCTGAAATCGCGGCGCGGACCGACCCGCCTGATGTCGCCGCGTAAGCGGCGAAGACAAAGGAAAAGACGGGGATCGGTCCGGCCATTGCGCCTCTCTCCTCGGAGGACTTGAGTTAAACGTAAGTTGTATGAGAATTAGAAATAACGCAACGTAAATTTCATTTGCCTGTTACGTAGAATTTTCGCAGGTCGGGCCTCGTTTGCATGCAAAGGTTTTGCGCTGCGCAAAAACGACATGCATCTTACGGCGCTAGCCTGCTTTCGCGACGAATCCCTTTCGCAACGCCGCAGGACGCCGCCTTGTCCACGCGTGTTCGACGGATCGCTATTGCGGGGCCTCACCGTCGTGCGGCGCGCCCGTTCCGCGCGGGAATGTGGATGAGGCGCTCGCCCGCCGTCACGCACAATGCGCAATCCTCGTCGGCCTCGACCGCCGCGCCCCCGGTGAATTCGCCGAAGGCCGGCAGCACCAGCAGGCGCCCGCGCATCAGGAAGCAGGGCAGCCGCAATCGGTCACGACCCGGCCCGTGGAGCCGCGCGGCGGGATGGAGGTGGCCCGCCAGCACGAGCGGACCCTCGGCGTTGGGCGCATCGGGGGGCGCGTGACGGCAGACGAGGCCGTCCAGGACGTGCGGCTCCTCGACCCATTGCAGTCCCAGCGAGACCGGCGCGCGGCCCGCCCTTGCGTCATGGTTGCCCGCCACGAGGCGCAACGGCAGCGCCGCGCGTCGCGCCCGCCACGCGGCGAATTCGCCGAGCGAAGCTTCGCGGTAGGCGGCGGGCGCGTGGAAAAGGTCGCCCAGCACCACCAGTTCGCGTGGATTGTAAACGTCGATCAGCGCGTCGAGGCGGGCGAGGTTTTCGCGCGTCGCGCCTGCGGGCACGGGCACGCCCAGGCTGCGAAAATGCGCGCCTTTGCCGATATGGACGTCGGCGACGAACAGCGTTTTGGTGTCCGCGCGCCAGACGGCGCGCTCGGGCAGCAGCGCGAGGCCGTTCCACAAAAAGCTCTTCATCGCCCGGCGGCCCGCTCCAGCGCTTCCGCCATGCGCTGGACGCGCTCGTGGAAGGCTTCGTTGGTGAGCTTCTCGCGAAAGCCCTCGACCATCAGGGGAAACGCCAGCGGCGAGCAGCGCGGCAGCGCTTTGACGATGAGGGCGCGAGCGGCCATGCGCGCGAGGTTGGCTTGCAGTTCGTCCACGTCGAGTTCGGCTTCCAGCGTTTCGCGCTCGGCCTGGCGCAGCAAGGCGTGGCCCGGGTCGTATTTGCGCAGCACGTCGTAGAACAGCCCCGAGGACGCCTGCAACTGCCGCGCGCTGCGCTTGGCCTGCGGATGCGCCGCCGGGGTCAGCCCGGAAACGCGCGCGATGTCGCGGAAGCGCCGGCGCGTCAATTCGCCGGCGTTGAGGCTCGCCAGCACTTGGCCGCGAAGCTCGTCGCGCGAAGCGAACGGGGCGAGCAGAATGGGGAGTTCGGCGGGAAAATCCCGTGCGGTCGCGCTGAGAATTTCAAAGCCGTAATCGTTGACGGCGAGCGAAAACGTTCCGGGCGCGATCTGGGCCGCGCGCCACGCGAGCAGGCTCGCCATGCCCAGATGCACATTGCGGCCCGCGAACGGGTAGACGAACAGATGCCAGCCGTCCCGGGTTTTCAGGGTTTCGGCCAGCAACAGGCCTGGGCCGGGCAGGGCGGACCAGCGCGCCTGAAGTTCCAGCATCGGCCGCGCCGCCTGCATTTCCGGCCCCTCGAAGCGTCCCCCTGCGGCGCCGCCCATCAGTTCGACCATCGCGTCGGCCAGCGTCGTGGACAGCGGCATGCGCCCGCCGCCCCAGCGCGGCACGGTCGCACGGGTCCCGCTCGCGGGCCGGACATAGGCGATAGAATCGCGGATCCGCGCCAGCGCCAGCAATTTGCCGGCGAACCAGAATTTGTCGCCTACGCGCAGCCGCGCGACGAAACTCTCCTCCACGACGCCCAGGCGCGCGCCGGGCGGCGTCGGGCCATATTGCACGACGATCCCCGCGTCGGCGGTGATCGTGCCGATGTTGAGCCGATGCATCAGGGCGAGCCGGGCGTTGGGAACGCGCCAAAGGCCGTCCTTGTCAGGCTCGACGCGGCGGAAATCGGGATAGGCGGCGAGCGTCGGTCCGCCGTGCGCCACGAAATCCAGCGCCCAGCGCCAGTCGGCGTCGGCCAGGTTCTGGTAAGCCACGGTGTCTCGGACTTCGGGGAGAAGTTCGTCGGGCCGGAAGCCGCCGCCAAGCGCGATGGTCACCAGATGCTGCACGAGCGCGTCGAGCGGCGCGTCCGGGCTATGCAGGCTCTCGATACGGCCTTCACGCACGGCCTGCTGGGCGGCGGCGGATTCGACGATTTCGAGGCTGTTGCTGGGCACGATGGTCACGCGCGAGGGCCGCCCCGGCGCATGGCCCGAACGGCCCGCCCGTTGCAGCAGCCGCGCCACGCCCTTGGGCGAGCCGATCTGCAACACGCGCTCGACGGGCAGGAAATCCACGCCCAGATCGAGGCTGGACGTGCAGACGACGGCTTTCAGCGCGCCGCTCTTGAGCCCGTCCTCGACGAAATCGCGGAGGCTGCGCTCCAGCGAGGCGTGGTGCAGGGCGACGATCCCCGCCCAATCGGGGCGTGCGGCGAGGATCTCCTTGTACCAGATTTCCGCCTGGGAGCGGGTGTTGGTGAACACGAGGCTGGTCGAGGCGCTCTCGATCTCCGCGATCACGGTCTTGAGCATGGCGAGGCCGAGATGGCCGCCCCAGGGCACGCGTTCGGGCCGCTCGGGAAGAGCCGTGTCGATCAAAAGCGTCTTGTCGATCTTGCCGCGCACCACCAGCCCCTCGCGGTGGGGGCCGAGCAGGGCGCGCAGGGCGACGTCGAGGTCGCCCAGCGTCGCCGAGAGGCCCCAGATCGGCGCGTCCGGGCGCCAGCGCCGCAGCCGCGCCAGCGCCAGTTGCACCTGCACGCCCCGCTTGTTGGCGATCAATTCGTGCCATTCGTCCACCACCACCGCCGCCAGCCCGGCGAAGCGGGCGCGCGTATCGGGATGGGCGAGCATAAGTGTGAGGCTTTCGGGAGTGGTGACAAGCACGTCCGGGAGCCGACGGCGCTGGGCGGCGCGGGTCTTGTCGTCGGTGTCGCCGGTGCGAAGGCCGACCGACAGCCCCGCGATCTCGCCGAGCGCGGCGCCAAGCGCGCGCGCGGTGTCGCTGGCCAGCGCGCGCATCGGGGTGATCCACAGGACGCGCAGCGACGCCTCGCCGGGTGGGGCGGGGCGGGCGAGCGCCAAGGCGCCGAGGCCGACGGCGAGCGTCTTGCCCGCGCCGGTGGTCGCATGCAGCAGGCCGCTGCGCCCCGCCGCCATCGCCGCCCAGACGTCGCGCTGGAAGGGGAAGGGCGCCCAGCCGCGCGTGGCGAAATAGGCGTCGAGGTCCGGAGGCGCCGGCGCGAGGGCGCCCGCAGGTTCTCGCGCCAAATCAGGGTTCGCCGAATAGGTCGGATATCGCCAGATCGAGGCCCGGCGGGTCGAGGTGGAGCTGGCCTTTTGAACAGATGCGCGTTTCGATCAGTTCGCCTTCGGCGCGCTTGTGATGCACCAGCACGCGGTCGTCGGGGTGCATCATCAGATAATGCTTGACGCTGGGAAGTGAGAAATAACCTGTCAGCTTCTTGCCGGCGTCGCGCCATCCGGTGGAGGGCGACGTCACCTCAACCACAATGACAGGGCTTTCAATCTCGCGGGCGTCGCTTTCAATGCGCGGGCCACAATAAACCAGGGCGTCGGGCTGATAGGCCGTGCGAGAGGAAATCCGAACGGCTATCGAGTCGGGCAGCGCCTCGCAGGAAAACCCTGCTTTCCTGACCGCGTTCCAGAGCGCCATATAGGCATGTCCCTTGACACGTGCATGGGCAGCCCGCTCCGGCGCCATCGCATACGCGACGCCGTTCTCAAGCTCCCATCGACCTTCCCGCTCCTCGGCGGTGGCGAGGAACTCGTCTACGGTCAAAAGGGTCTGCGCCAGCGCCGGCATGTCCGTCAGATAACATGCGGCGCGAAAATTCGCTACGCCGCGTTGCCTTAGACCCTCTTCCGCGCCTGAAGATGCTTGCGCGGCGGGCGCGGCAGGCTCCCGAAACTCTCACCGCGCGCCGAAGCGCGCCCTCGCCGCTTCGGTGACAGGCGTATAGAGCGAGACCAGGGTGCCTTCCGGATCGCGGAATTGCACGGTGCGGTTGCCCCACGGCATTGTCCGGGGCTCGTGGACGAGGACCGCTTTACTCTTAAGCCGCGCAAATTCAGCGTCGGCGTCCGCAACCTGAAATTCCAGCGTCGCTGTGCGATTGGCCTTCGGCTCGGCGCTGCCTTGCGCGAACAGGGCGACCGTGGCCGCGTCGCCGAAGGCCAGCGTCGCGCCGGGGGTGACGATTTCAGCGAAAGCGGGCGCCAGCCAATCGGCGCGCTGGCCCGTCAGGGTTTCGTAGAACGCGACGAGGGTCTGGATATCCTCGGCGATGAGGCGGACGGAGGCAAATTTCATGAACAATCCCCAAGCGCCGCAGGAATCGCGGCGGCCGTCTCTTCGCACGGGCTTGCTGACAGCGTTCTGGCGGCAATAACGTCCCCTATGCGCCGAGCCGACCGCCTGTTCCAGATCCTTCAGATTCTGCGCCGCGACCGTGCGCCCCGGACGGCGCAGGCGCTTGCGGCAGAATTGGAGGTCTCCCCGCGCACCGTCTACCGCGACATCGCCGACCTGATGGCGCAGCGCACGCCGATCCGGGGCGAAGCGGGCGTCGGCTATGTGCTAAGCCGCGATTACGACATGCCGCCGCTGATGCTGACGCCCGACGAACTGGAGGCCGCCGCTCTGGGCGCGCAATGGGTGGCGGGGCGGGGCGACGCGCCGCTCGCCCTCGCCGCCCGCGACCTGCTCGCCAAGATCGCCGTCATGACGCCCGAGCGATTGCGCCCCTTCGTGCTGGAGCCCAGCGTCGAGGCGGCGGCCCCGCTCGTGCGGGCGGCGAACGGGTTCGACGTCGCGCAGGCGCGGGCCAGCATCCGCGAGGGCCTCATCGTCCGGTTGCTTTATCGAGATGCTCAGGGCCGCCAGAGCGAGCGTGACGTCTGGCCGGTGGTAGTCGCCTATGTCGAGCAGGTCAGGATGCTGGCGGCGTGGTGCGAATGGCGCGGCGCTTTCCGCCCTTTCCGGCTGGATCGCATTGTCGGGGCGGAGTTTCGCCAAACGCGCTACCCCGAGCGGCCCTCCGCCCTGCGAGCGCGCTGGCGGGCGCTTCGGGCGGCGGCCACCCGGCCGGAGCCGCCCGCCTGAGTTCACCGCGCTACGCCGCCTTGCGGCCGAACCAGCGGCTGACGCGGGCCGCATAGGCGTCGAATTCTTGCGGGTGCAGGGAGCGCAGCATCGCCTCCTCGGTCGGCATGACGACGCGGTCGTTGACGAGGAAGAAGCCAAGCGGCACGCAAACGACCGCCGCCAGCAGCAGCGGGCTCCACGGCGCGAACATCTGCAAATAGACGCCGAGTTCCGCCCACAAAATGAATTGCAGCATCGCCAGTGCATAGGTGGGGTGGCGCGACCAGCCGTAGGGGCCGTCGGTCACCAGCGCGCCCGATTTCACATAGGTGCGCGCGTCGCCGCCCTTGCCGTCGAGATGGCGGATGGTGAGCGGCTTCATGGCGTAGCAGGCGAGGATGACCATCAGCATGAACACGCTGGGAACCGCCGCCCAGGGCTTGTACGCGATCACATGGCGCCAGACGGGAGTCAGCGCCATAAGCATCGCCGCCGAGAAACCGAGGTCGAGCAAGAAGGTCGGCGCGAACTTGAACCGTTTGGGCTTGACGGTCGCGTCGACGGCGTCGGGCTCGTCGAAGACGGGATGGTTGAACGCAGACGACATCGCGGGCCTCCGGATGCGATCCTCGCAAGGGCGGGTAAAGATTCCCCTTCGGAACACGCGCCTTTTCAAGCGGCGACCCGATGCTTAGGTCTGGGATATGAGCCTGATCGTCGCCCGGCCCGAGGGCCTTTATTGCCCGCCGGGCGATTTCTACATCGACCCCTGGCGCCCCGTCGCCCGCGCGGTCATCACCCATGGCCATGGCGATCACGCGCGCTTTGGCTCCGGCAGGTATATGTGCCACGCCGACAGCGTGCCCATCCTGCGGCGCCGTCTGGGCGAAATCGCCGTCGAGGGCGTCGCTTATGGCCAGGCCATAGAGCGCGACGCGGTGCGCGTGTCGCTGCATCCCGCCGGGCATATTCTGGGCTCGGCGCAAATTCGCGTGGAGCACAAGGGCGAGGTCTGGGTCGCCTCGGGCGATTACAAGATCGAGCCTGACGGAACCTGCGCGCCGTTCGAGCCGATCCGTTGCCATGGATTCATCTCCGAAAGCACGTTCGGCCTGCCGATCTACCGCTGGCGTCCGCAGGCCGAGATCGGCGCCGAGATCAACCGCTGGTGGCGCGACAATGCGGAGGCGGGGCGTACGAGCGTGGTCTACGCCTATTCGCTTGGCAAGGCGCAGCGCGTGCTGGCGATGGTCGATCCGACCATAGGCCCGATTTTCAGCCACGGCGCCGTGGAGCCGATGAACGCGATCTACCGGGAGGCC
>JAYVYJ010000274.1:0-3351 GCA_043784465.1 Hyphomicrobiales bacterium | reverse complement strand
CCCAATTTCGCGGGCGTTCCCGCGTTTCTGCGCGGCACGTCGCGACTGGCGAGCCTGCCGAGCGGCCTTTGCGCGAGCGTCATGCGCGGCTTCGCCGCTTGCCCGCTGCCGGTTCAGGTCGAGGGCGCGCGCTTCTCGGTCTTTATGGCCTGGCACCGCCGCCAGGCCGCCGATCCCGCCCACAAGCTGGTGCGTAGCCTGCTCGCGCGCGAGGCGGCGAAAGTCGGGCGGCAAAAGTGAGAGAGTTTCCGCACCTGGAACACGTTGAATATATTTAGATTGGTGGTCTTTCCGTCGTCGCGAGCGCAGCGCCAAACGGCTTTTCAAACGCAAATTGCACGGGTCAAAGAAAGGCAGTCGACCCCTTCAGGCCGGCTCGGCCTTCAGATAATTCTCCAACCAGTGAATGTCGTAGGCCCCGTTCTGCATGTCGACGTTGCGCACCAGCGCGCGAAACAGCGGCAACGTCGTCTCGATTCCGTCGACCACGAATTCGTCGAGCGAACGGCGCAGCCGCATCAGCGCCTCCGTGCGCGTGCGTCCGTGAACGATCAGCTTGCCCACGAGGCTGTCGTAGTAGGGCGGGATCACATAGCCCTGATAGGCGGCGGAATCGACGCGCACGCCCAAACCCCCCGGCGGATGATAGGTCGCGATGCGCCCCGGCGAGGGCATGAACGTGCGCGGATGCTCGGCGTTGACGCGGCACTCGATAGCGACGCCGTTGATCTTCACGTCGTCCTGCGTGATCGACAGGGGCGAGCCCGCGGCAATTCTTATCTGCTCGTTGACGAGGTCGATGCCTGTTATCATCTCGGTGACGGGATGCTCGACCTGGATGCGGGTGTTCATCTCGATAAAATAGAACTTGCCGTCCTCGTAGAGAAACTCGACCGTCCCCGCTCCAACATAACCCAGCTCCGCCATGGCGCGCGCGACGGTTCCGCCGATCTCCTCGCGCTGTCCGGCGTTGAGGGCGGGCGAGGGCCCCTCCTCCCAGACTTTCTGGTGGCGGCGTTGCAGGGAGCAATCGCGCTCTCCCAGATGGATGGCGCGGCCCTTGCCGTCGCCCAGCACCTGAATCTCGATATGGCGCGGCTTTGTGAGATATTTCTCCAGATAGACCGCGCCGTCGCCGAAGGCGGCCTTGGCCTCGGTGCTGGCGGTGGCGATGGCTTCAATCAGATCGCCCTCCGTGCGCGCGACCTTCATGCCGCGCCCCCCGCCCCCCGACGCGGCCTTGACCAGCACGGGATAACCGATGTCGCGCGCGATCCGCAGCGCCTCGTCATCGTCCGACACCGCGCCCTCCGAGCCCGGCACGCAGGGGATGCCAAGCCGCGTCGCGGTGCGCTTGGCCTCGATCTTGTCGCCCATGACGCGGATGTGTTCCGGGCGCGGCCCGATGAACGCGATGGCGTGCTCGCCCAGGATTTCGGCGAAGCGCGCGTTCTCGGACAGGAACCCGTAGCCCGGATGCACCGCGTCCGCGCCGGTGATTTCGCAGGCCGCCATCAGGTTGGGGATGTTGAGATAGCTGTCGCGCGCGGGCGGCGGGCCGATACAGACGGACTCGTCGGCGAGCTTGACGTGCATGGCTTCCTTGTCGGCGGTCGAATAGACCGCGACCGTCGCGATGCCCAGTTCCTTGGCGGCGCGCAGCACGCGCAGCGCGATTTCGCCCCGGTTGGCGATCAGGATCTTGTCGAACATCGCCGCTTCACTCAATCACCATCAGCGGCTGATCGTACTCCACCGGCGTCCCGTCGGAGACGAAGATCTGCGTCACCCGGCCGGCGCGCTCGGCGAGAATTTCGTTGTAGGTCTTCATCGCCTCGACCAGCATCAGCTTGTCGCCGGCCTTGACCGTCGAGCCGATCTCGATGAAAGGGCGCGATTCCGGGCTCGCGCGAAGATAGGCCGTGCCGACCATCGGGGAGCGCACCGTCCCTGCATGCGCCTCGGGCGCGGCGACGACGGGGGCCGGCGCGGCGACGGCGACAGGGGAGGCTGCAACCGGCGCGGCGATCGTGTGGAGCACCGGGGCGGGCCGCCGCTCGCGCGCCACCCGGATCTTGAGCCCATTATGTTCGACCTCGACCTCGCTGAGATCGTGCAGCGCGGCGATTTCGGCGAGCGCGGCGACGATGGAGACGTCGAGATTGGTCTCCGACGCGGCGATGTCAGGCTTTTTCATGGGCAGGTGAGAACCGGGAATCATGGGGCGGGGCGGAATGTCGCGCCGGGCTATAGCTTGGCCGGGGTCCGCAAGAAAGGGGAACCCGCGTCCGCCCTGAAATTGGCGGCCTTCGTGGCGAGCCCACCCTTAGATATTGAGTCCGTACTCCGTGGAACGGCTCAATCGACGATGAAGACCTTTACGCCCGTCTGCGTGCGCGCGCGATGCGCCGCGTCGCCGAAATCGGAGACCTGAAAGCTCATGCCGGGGCGCAGGGCGAACGTCCGGCCGTCGCGCAATTCAACAACGAGTTCGCCTTCCAGCACCAGCAGGACATGACCGCGATCGCACCAGTGGTCGGCCAAATAGCCCGGAGAGTAATCGACCATGCGCACGCGCAGGTCGCCGGCGGCGAAGGTGCGCCAGACCGCCTCGCCCGTCTCTCCGGGATAAGCCGTCGCCGCCACGGCGGACCAATCCGTTAGCGAGAAGGGCGTCGCGGGAAGTTTCATCGACGCGCGGGTCTAGCCGAACTTCGGCGCCCGCTTCTCCAGAAACGCCGCGACGCCTTCCGCAAAATCCTCCCCGTAACCCAGTTCCCGCTGCGCATCGCGCTCATGGTCGAGCGCCTCGTCGAGCGAGCGATGCGTGGCGTCATTAACCGCCCGCTTGATCGCCGCCACGGCGGAGGACGAGAAGGCGGCGAGTTTGTTGGCCAGCGCCATGGCTTCGCGCAAGAGGTCGGCGTCGTCCACGGCTTTCCAGATCAGCCCCCATTCGGCGGCCTTCTCGGCGGAGAGCGGCTCGGCGGTCAGCGCCAGGGCCATCGCGCGCGACGGTCCCAACAGGTGCGGCAGGAACCAGGTGCCGCCGCAATCGGGCATCAGGCCGATCTTGACGAAAGCCTGGATGAAGCTGGCCGACTTGGCCGCCAGCACGATGTCGCCCGCCAGCGCGAAATTCGCCCCCGCTCCCGCCGCCACGCCGTTGACCGCCACCACGATGGGTTTCCTGAGCCCGCGCATACGGCGAATGAGCAAGGCGTTGAACGCGCTGTCGCTGCCGATGATTCGCGCCCTGATCGCCTGCCTCTTGAAATGGCGCCTTTATAAGCCATAAAAAATCAAGATGTTTAAATTCGGGAAGCAAATATTCTCCATCATCTTCGTTAT
>JAYVYJ010000273.1:0-5433 GCA_043784465.1 Hyphomicrobiales bacterium | reverse complement strand
CCTCCCAATAGCGTAAGCGCGGAATCTCCAAATAGATAGACGCTGTCGTTCGCGCCGGTCAGCGTGGCGGCGGCGTCGGTGAGCGTCAGGCAATTGTTGGCCCCGGTCACGCGATCGGGGGCCGCCCCGGTAGCGTAGAGGCTGATGACGGAATGGGAGGCGGCGACGTCATTGGCGCCGCCAAAGATCGAGACCTGCGCCTGCGTCGCAACGATGTCTGCGCCCGAACCGCGCACCGTGTCCCATGCGCCGGCTGTCCCGTTCAGCGTCAGCGCACAGGCGCCCGTCGTGTAGATGAGGTCGCCGCCGCCCGTGACCGACGCGGCAGCGTCGTTAAGGATGATATTGGCGCCTGACGCCGTTACGCTGTCGGGCCGGCCGGCCGTCGCGAAAAGGCTCATCCACGAGCCCGCTGTCGCCGTGACGGTCTGGTTTCCGCCAAACAGCGCGGCCTGCGCGTCGTTAAGCACGACCGCGCCGCCTGACCCGAACACGCCGTCCCAGTTCCCCGCCGTGCCGCTGAGGGCGAGGGCGCAGGATCCGTTGGTGAAGAAAGCGTTGCCGCCTCCGGTGACGTTAGCCGATGCGGCGTTGAGGATCACGTATGTGGAATTTGCGCTGACCTGATCGGCGCCGGAGTCGGTGCCATAAAGGCTGAGCCACGATCCTGCGGCCGCATAGATCGTATGCGAGGCGCCCAACACGGAGGCGTTGCCGCTGGCGAGCACGGCGAGGCCGCCGTCGCCCTGGACTGTGTTCCATTGCGAGGCCGCGCCGTACAGGCTGACGCAATCGTCCTCGCTGCGGGAAACCGTTACGACGTCGTTGCCGCCGTAGACATTGACCTGCGCGCCCTGCAACGTCAGGGAAACGCCGTCGCCGTAGACGCTGTCCCAATCGTTCTGAGTGTTGGCGAAGGTGGCGCTGGCGCCGGCGCCGGTCAGGCGCAGCACGCCGCCGCCGCCGTAGACGCGATAGCTATTGGCCGCGCCGGTCTGGTCGTCGACCTCACCGCCCGCCCCGAAGAACGAGATCGTTCCGGTGACGGCGCCGCCGGATTGAACGGTCAGAAGCCCACCCTGAACATCGCTGGTGGCGCCATAGACCATCACTGGCGTCGCGACCGTGTCGCTGGCGACGACCCTCTGCTGGCCTGCGCGCACATTATAGGGAATCGTGACGGCGACCCCCAAAGAATTACCCAGTGATGGATTGGCCATTTTACGCCACTCGCCATGATCTCGCGCGCTGCGGCGTAAACAAGACCGGTCTACGCCACGCGAAACGCTCGCAGGTCGAGTCCTAGGTTCCGGTTGTTACTCTGGGGTGAAGTTTTAGAGTCTACATTTTGAATCGATAATTTGGTAAATATGGTGACGTTACGTCATTAAAGGGACGAACATCATAGACATCGACTTTGTTGGACTAGACGTGACTCAGAGGTCGCGCGCGCGAAGCCGGCGACGCGCGGTTTGGGGCCGAGAGAAACGAGGACCCGTCAGCGCTTTGCTCGCGACTTCAGCGGGGTCGCTCAAAGGCGAAGGGATCAGCCTTCGCCCGCCTCGCTTCAGCGCAAGCTGCGCATCGGCCTCAGGTCGAGATCCTTGATCTTCTTGCGCAAGGTGTTGCGGTTGAGGCCCAGCACCTCCGCGGCGCGGATTTGGTTGCCGCGCGTGGCCGCGAGGGTGGCGGCGATCAGCGGCGCTTCCAGATCGCGCAATACGCGATGGTAAAGGCCGGCAGGCGGCAGATTGTCGCCGAACGCCTTGAAAAGCTCGGCGACGTGCCGGTCGAGGCCCGCTGCGAACTGCTCGTTGCCGGCGCCGCGCTCGTGGTTGACAGGGCCGAGCGAAAGGACGGCGCTCTCGCGGGAACCGGGCGAGGCGAGGGGCGCGGCAAGGCTAAGTTCCTGCTCGACGATCTGCTCGGTGATGACCTCCTGGGGATAAAGGGCGGCCAGTCGGCGGGTCAGGTTTTCAAGTTCGCGGATGTTGCCGGGCCAGGAGTAGCGCTTTAGCCGGTCGAGCGCCGAGGATTCCAGCGCCTTGAGGGAAAGACCTTCGGCGACGTTGCGCTGGAAGAAATGGCGCACGAGATCGGGGATGTCCTCGGCGCGCTCGCGCAGCGGGGGCAGGCGCAGCGGCACGACGTTGAGGCGGAAGAACAAGTCCTCACGGAACTGGCCGGTGGCGATGGCTGTGCGCAGGTCCTTGTTGGTCGCCGCGACGATGCGCACGTTGGTCTTGATCGGCGTGCGCCCGCCGACGGTCGTGTATTCGCCCTGCTGGAGCACGCGAAGCAGCCTCGTCTGCGCCTCCATCGGCATGTCGCCGATTTCGTCGAGAAACAGCGTGCCGCTTTCGGCCTGCTCGAACCGGCCCACGGAGCGCGCGTTGGCGCCGGTGAAGGCGCCCTTCTCGTGGCCGAACAATTCGCTCTCGATGAGGTCGCGCGGGATCGCGGCCATGTTGATGGCGACGAACGGGCCGGTGCGGCGCTTGCCGTAATCGTGCAAAGCCCGGGCGACCAGTTCCTTGCCGGTGCCGGATTCGCCCGCGATCATCACGGTGAGATCGGTTTGCATCAGGCGCGCGAGCGAGCGGAAGATGTCCTGCATCGCGGGTGAGCGGCCGACCAGGGGCATGTTCTCGGCCGCGTCCTCCGGCTCGGGCTCGCGCTTGCGCGGCTGGGCGAGCGCGCGGCCGACGATGGCGACAAGCTCCTTCAGGTCGAAGGGCTTGGGCAGATATTCATAGGCGCCGCGCTCGGACGCCTTGATCGCGGTCATGAACGTGTTTTGCGCCGACATCACGATGATCGGCAGGTCCGGCCGCATCCGCTTGATGCGCGGCAGAAGTTCAAAGGCCGAATCGTCGGGCATGATGACGTCGGTGATGACGAGATCGCCTTCGCCGCTGGCGACCGTGCGCCAAAGCCCGGCGACGGTCCCGGTGGTCCGCACTTCGTAGCCGGCGCGCGACAGCGCCTGGCTAAGAACAGTGCGGATCGCGGCGTCGTCGTCGGCGACGATGATGCTGCCGGTCGGCATGGGGTCATACCTCTGATGTAAGATGCGGGAACGCCGTCACGCTTCGAGCCTTCGAGGTCCCGCTTCCACGGGCAGGAGGATGCGGAACGTGGTTTTGCGCGGCAGAGATTCGCACTCGATGATTCCGCCGTGATCGCCGATCACCTTGGCCACTAGTGCAAGACCCAGGCCAGTTCCGTTCGCCTTGGTGGTCACGAATGGGTCGAACAGATTGGCCGCGATGTCGGAGGCCACGCCCGAGCCGTTGTCGCGGATGCAGATTTCGAGCGGCAGGCTCACCGGATCCGAGCTTGCGCGCAGCTTTAGGCGCATGCCGTGGCGATAGGCGGTGGTGATGGTGATTTCGCCGTCGATGGCGTCGGCGCCAATGGCTTCCGCCGCGTTCTTCACAAGGTTGAGAAACACCTGGATGAGCTGGTCGCGGGCGCCCAGAACATGCGGAAGCGAAGGATCGTAGATCTCCGTGATGCGAATGTGGCGCGCAAACCCGGCCTGCCCCAGCCGCTTCACATGGTCGAGGACGGCGTGGATGTTGAGGCTGTCGCGCGGGGCGGGGCGCTCGTCGCCGAAGGACTCCATGCGGTCCACCAGACCGACGATGCGATCGGTCTCGGCGCAAATCAGTTGCGTCAGCGCGCGATCCTCGTCGCTCACCGAACTTTCCAGCAATTGCGCCGCGCCGCGAATGCCCGACAAGGGGTTCTTGATCTCGTGCGCGAGCATGGAGCCGAGCGCCGTCACCGAGCGCGCGGCGCTGCGATGCGTGAGCTGTCTGTCCATTTTTTCGGCAATTGAGCGTTCTTGCAGCAAAACGGCGACTCCGCCGTCGGAGGGCAGGGGCGCGACGAAGGCGTCGACGAGGCGGGGCTGGCTGAGGCGCGGCGTGGTGATGTCGAGGCGGTAGCCGTTGACGGTCGATTGCGATTCGAGCGCGTCGGCGATCAAAGCGAACACTGGGGAGCCAAAGGGCAGCAGGTCCCGCAGGGTCGAGCGGGTCAAGGCCGCGCGGCCCATTTCGAAGAAGGTCTCGGCGGCGGTGTTGACCTCGACGATGGCGCCGTTTGCGTCGAGCGCGATCAACGGCTGAGGCAGCGCGTTGAGCAGGCGCAACGGGTCGGGACGAGCGATTTCCCGCCGGCTCATGCCGCCTCCCGCAGCGCGGGCGCGAAGGCCTGGGCCAGATGCCGAAAGGCTTGCGCGGAATTGTCCGTCGTCACCAGCGCGCGGCGCAGGTCGGCGGGGGCGCTCTCCGCCTCTGCGTAGGCGGCCAGATGCTTGCGCGCATGGCGCAGACCCATGATGGCGCCCATCCGGGTCAGAAGATGGTCGAGATGGTCGGTAGCGTCCTCAAGCCGCTCGGCGGCGGAGGGGGGCGTCGCCGCGCCGCCCTCCAGCGCGCGGGCGACGGCGCCGATCAGCCACGGGCGGCCAAGGGCCGCGCGCCCAATCATCACCGCGCTCGCCCCGCTCGCCGCCAGCATCGCGCGGGCGTCCTCGACGTTGCGGCCGTCGCCGTTGACGACGACGGGAATATGGACGGCCGCGACGATTTCGGCGACGGCGCGCCAGTCCGCCGCGCCGCGATAGAATTGCGAGCGGGTGCGGCCATGCACGGTGACGAGCTTGACGCCGACGCTTTCGGCGGCGCGGGCGAGGGCGGGGGCGTTGCGGCTGTTTTCATCCCACCCCAACCGCATCTTGACGGTGACCGGCACGTCGACCGCCTCGACGACGGCGGCGAGCAGTCGTGCGGCGGCGTCGACGTCGCGCATCAGTGCAGAGCCGGCGAGCGCGCCGGCGACGCGTCGGGCGGGGCAGCCCATGTTGACGTCGATCCAACCGGCGCCAAGAGCCTCCAGCCGGCGCGCGGCCTGCGCCATCGGGCGGGCGTCGCAGCCGACAAGTTGCACCGCGAAAGGGGCGCCGGGCGCGGCCTCGACGCGGGCGAGGCACTCGGCGTCGCCGTCCATCAGGCCCCCGGACGCGACCATCTCGCAGAAAGTGAGCGGCGCGCCGCGACGATGGGCGACACGGCGCATCCCAGCGTCGGTCACGCCGGCCATCGGCGCGAGAAATACACGACCCGAAAGCGCCAGCCCGCCGATATACAGCGGGGGGGTGCTCAAACTTTGCGCATTCGACATGGCGCCTACATTATGACCTCACGTCTCTGTGCGCAAGCGAGCAAAGGACGGTTTGAATAGGGCGATGCCAATTGTTATCATCGTAATCATTGGAGGCTGGCATGTGAACCTGGCGCCGCTTACGTCCGCACCGCCTTTGATTCAGGCCCATGCCTATGCCGCGCTCGTCTCCGTTGGGGTCGGGGCCGCGCAGCTTGCTCTGACCAAGGGCGTTTTGACGCACCGCTTGCTAAGATAAGT
>JAYVYJ010000272.1:0-1952 GCA_043784465.1 Hyphomicrobiales bacterium | reverse complement strand
CGCGCGCGCCGAGGTGGAGGCTGCGCTGGCGGGGCTCGACGTGACGTTCGTGCACAATCGGGACTATGCTGCGGGGCTGTCGACTTCACTCACGACAGGTATCTTGGCGCTGGGGGCTGAGGTCTCGGGCGCCGTCGTGCTGCTGGGCGACATGCCGGACGCAGCGGTTCTCACGATAGATGCGCTGATCGAGGGTTTCGTTCGCACGCCAGGCGCGGAGGCGGCGGTTCCCGTTTTCGGCGGGGCGCGGGGCAATCCCGCCCTGCTGGGACGCGCATTGTTCGAGCGCGCGACGCATCTGACGGGCGACGAAGGCGCGCGTAGGCTGTTGCACGGTCTCGACCCCGCTCGGCTGCTGACGGTGGCGGTGCCTGACCCCGGGGTCGGGCGCGACGTGGATACGCCGGACGATTTGCGAGCGCCGGGGTGAGATAACCGCTGGCCGCGCGCGTTCGTCGCGACTACAACGCCGCGCAAAGCGTTACGAGGACCGACATGACCGATCTGCGCAAAAACTACATCGCCGGCGAATGGGTCGAGGGCGTCGGCGCTTCGCCCGACGTGAACCCCTCCAACACGGGCGACGTGATCGGGCATTTCGCTCATGCCGACGCCACGCAGGTGGCGACGGCGGTGGCGGCGGCGCGCGCGGTTTTCCCCGCCTATTCGCGCACCACGCCGCAGGAGCGGCACGACTGGCTGCTCAAGGTTTCGCTTGAAATCATCGCGCGCAAGGACGAACTGGGGCGGCTGCTGGCGCGCGAGGAGGGCAAGACGCTGCCAGAAGCGGTCGGCGAAGTCGCCCGCGCGGCGCAGATATTCGATTTCTTCGCAGGCGAAGTGTTGCGCATTCCCGGCGAGAAATTCGCCAGCGTACGGCCCGGCGTCGACATCGAAGTGACGCGCGAGGCGGTCGGCGTGGTCGGCATCATCGCACCGTGGAATTTCCCCATCGCCATCCCCGCCTGGAAGATCGCGCCCGCGCTCGCCTACGGCAATACGGTCGTCTTCAAGCCCGCCGATCTGGTCCCGGGATCGGCGCACGCTCTGGCGGAAATCATCGTGCGCGCCGGCTTTCCCAAGGGCGCGTTCAACCTCGTCATGGGGCGCGGCACGGTGGTGGGGCAGGCGATGCTCGACCATCGCGGCGTCGACGCCATCTCCTTCACCGGTTCGGTCGCCACCGGCAAACGGGTCGCTGCGGCGTGCGCGGAGCAAATGCGCAAGGTGCAACTGGAGATGGGCGGCAAGAACCCGCTGGTCGTGCTCGACGACGCCGACCTCAAGATCGCCGTCGAGAGCGCTATCAACGGCGCCTATTTCTCGACAGGCCAGCGCTGCACGGCCTCCTCGCGGCTGATCGTAACCGAGGGCATCTACAACCGCTTCGCCGAGGCGCTGGCCGAGCGCATCAACGGGCTGGTGATCGGCGACGCGCTGACCGCAGGCGTGCACATCGGCCCCGTGGTCGACGAGCGCCAGCTTGAGCAGGACCTGCGCTACGTCGACATCGGCCGGGGCGAGGGCGCGAAGCTCAAAATCGGCGGCGAGCGGCTCAATCGCGAATCGCCGGGGTTCTACATGGCGCCGGCTCTGTTCGTGGACGCCTCCAACGACATGCGCATCTCGCGCGAGGAAATCTTCGGCCCCGTCGCGGCGATGATCCCCGCCAAATCCTATGAGCAGGCGCTGGAACTGGCCAACGACACGCAATTCGGCCTGTGTGCGGGTATCTGCACGACAAGCCTGAAGCACGCCACGCATTTCAAGCGCAACATCGAGGCGGGCATGACGATGGTCAACCTGCCCACCGCCGGCGTCGATTATCACGCTCCGTTCGGAGGGCGCAAAGGCTCCAGCCTCGGCTCCCGGGAGCAGGGACGCTATGCGGCCGAATTCTACACGACCGTCAAGACGTCCTACACGTTCGCCTGAAGGTGGACGCCCGGAAC
>JAYVYJ010000271.1:0-5598 GCA_043784465.1 Hyphomicrobiales bacterium | reverse complement strand
GGCACGCGCAGGATAGTTTCAGCCTCGTCACCGGCACGGGCTTCGCCACCCGCGATCTGAACTGGATAGCCTCGTCGATACCGTCAGGCGCGAACGTTTGGTTGTCCGACGTCACGTCGCAAACGGCGGTGCTGGTCGTGATGGGTCCCCGGACGCGTGAGATCCTGCAACCCTTGACCCGCGACGACCTCTCCAACGCGGCGTTCCCGTTCGCCAGCGCGCGCGACCTTGTCATCGCGGGCGCGCCTGTCCTGGCCTTGCGCATCACCTATGTCGGCGAGCTTGGGTATGAACTGCATGCGCCGATGGAATTCGCCGCGTTGCTGTTCGACGCGATTCTGTCGGCAGGCGCGCCACAGGGTCTGCAACTGGCGGGCTATCGGGCCATCGAAACGCTGCGGCTGGAGAAGGGCTATCGCGCCTGGGGCGCTGAGATCGGACCCGACCATAGCCCTCTTGTCGCCGGCCTCGGCGCCTTCGTGAAGCTGAAATCGAGCCTGGCCTTCCGAGGCCGGACGGCGCTAGAGGCGCAACGCGCCGCGCCTCTGCCCCGTCTGCTCGCCGGATTCACCGCCGCGCCCGAAATCATCCTGCTGGGCCGCGAGACGATCTACCGCGACGGCGAGCGCGTCGGCTGGCTTGCGAGCGGCGGATATGGCCACACGATCGGCAAGGCGATTGGCTACGGTTATGTCCGGCTTGCGGCGGGGGTCGACCCCAATTTTGTTCTGTCTGGCGAATACGCCCTCGAAGTCGCAGGCGAGCGGGTTCCCGCGCAGGCGTTCCTCCAACCGCCGTACGATCCCACGGGGTCGCGCGTGCGCGCTTGAACTCAACGGGCGTTCCATGCCCGTTCGCCAGCGCCGCAATCGGCGCTGGCGCCTTTAGCCCATCACCGCCTCCGGCCGCAGGGGGAAGTTTCTGAGGCGCTTCCCGGTCGCATGCCAGACCGCGTTGGCGATCGCGCCCGCTGTTCCTGTCACGCCGATTTCGCCGACGCCCTTCACGCCGAGCGCATTGACGAACGGGTCGCGCTCTTCAATCAGGATCGCCTCGATGGCGGGCACGTCGGCGTGCGTCGGGATAAGGTATTCGCTCAGATCGGCGTTGACGATGCGCCCCGTACGCCTGTCGACCACCGCGCCTTCGTGCAACGCGAACGAAATCCCCCAGATCATCCCACCAAGATATTGGCTGCGCACCAGTTTTGGATTGACGATCCGGCCCGCCGCGAAAGCCCCGACAAGCCGGCTGACGCGCACCACGCCGAAATCGGGGTCAACCTTCACTTCGGCGAAAACCACGCCGTGCGCAAACATCGCGTAGCGTTGTTTTGCGGCCGGGTCGGCGGCCCCGCGCCCCTCGCCGACGATTTCCGCGATCCCCGCCCGCGCCATGACGTCCGCATAGGTCTCCCCGCGCGCCTCGTCGTCGCTGCGATAGAGGCGCCCGTCGCGCGCGATCACGCCGGCGTTCCCCGCGCCGTAGAGCGGCGAACGGGCGTCGTTGACGGCCAGGTCGATCAGCTTGCCGAGGGCGTCGCCGCCTGCGTTGTGAAGGGCAAGCCCGGCCGTCGCGGTGTGGCCGGAGCCTCCGGCCAACCCCGCGTCGGGCAGATCGGAAGAGCCCGAGCGAAATTCGATGCGGTCGAGCGGCAGCGCGAGCGCGTCGGCCCCAATCTGGGCGAGCGCGGTCCAGGCCCCCTGCCCCATGTCATGGCCAGTCGCCTCCAGAATCCCGCCGCCGTCCGCTTTCAAGCGAACACGCGCGGCGCCCGGGAACATCACGGCGGGAAACGTCGCGACGCCCACGCCCCAGCCGACCAAAAGCCCGTCCGCGTCGCGCATCTGGCGAGGCTGCAACGGCCGTCGCGCCCAGCCGAACGCCGCCGCGCCCTCGGCGAAACACTCGCGCAGCGCCTTCGACGAGAACGGCTTGCCCGACATCGGCTCCACTTCGGCGTAGTTCTTGAGCCGGAAAGCGAGCGGATCGAGGCCCGCTTTCTCCGCCATCTCGTCGATGGCGCTTTCAAGCGCTATGGACCCCGTCGCCTCGCCGGGCGCGCGCATGAACAGGGGCGTGCCGGCATCCAGTTGCACCGCCTCGTGCGAGGTGGAAATCGTCGGGCTTGCGTAGAGCACATGCGAAATGTCGGATGCGGGCTCGTAGAAATGATCGAAGGTCGACGTCGCCGTCTTGGTGTGATGCGATAGCGCGGTAAGTTCGCCGTCGCCCTTGGCGCCAAGCCGCAGCCGCTGGCGGGTCGGCGGGCGGTGGCCGAACGGGCCATAGAGCTGCGCGCGCGTGACGACCAGCTTGACCGGGCGCCCCGTCAATTTGGCCGCAAGCGCGCCCAGCACCTGCGGCCCGCTGATGAGCCCCTTGCCGCCGAAACCGCCGCCCAGATAGGGGCTGCGCACCAGGACGTCCTGCGGCGAGAGCCCAAATATCTGCGCAAGCCGGGAGGCGGCGAAGGCGAGGCCCTGGCTCGGCGTGTCGACGACGAGCCTGCCGTTCTCGAACGCTGCGACGATGGCGTGCGGCTCCAGGGCGTTATGATATTGCGCCGGCGTCTCGTAGGTGGCGTCGAGGATCAGTTCGGCCTCGGCCAGCGCCGCCTCCACGTCGCCCTTGGCGGCGGTCGCCGGGTTCCCGACGCCGACCATAGGCGGCACGTAGCTGGGGCTGGCGTCGAGATGGGCGCGGGCCGGCTCGCACTCGTAGGTTGGCGCCAGCAGCGCCGCGCCTTCGGTGGCGGCCTCCAGCGTCTGGGCGATCACCACCGCGATCGGCTGGTTGGCGTAACGCACGCGCTCGTTCTGCAACAGGTCCATGCAGAAGTTGAACGGCTGGTCGTGCGTGTCGGGGTCGATGAAGATGGGCGGGCGGTTGGCGGTCGTCATCACCTCGACGACGCCCGGATGCGCCTTGGCCGCCGCAACATTCAGCGAAACGACGCGTCCGCGTGAAATCGTGGCGACCGCCAGCGCCGCATGGAGCAGGCCCTCGGGCCTGCGGTCGGCGGCGTAGGGCGCGCGGCCCGTGACCTTCAGCGGCCCGTCGATGCGGCTCAGCGGCTGGCCGATGTTGGAGCCGTGGCGGGCGTGCGCCGGATTGGCGGAGAGCGCGAGTTCAACCATGATGGGTTCCCAAGGGCGAGGCGGGCGGCGCAACGGAGGCCGCCCTGTGCAACGCGCGCGCGACGACGCGGCGCGCAAGTTCGATCTTGAACGCATTGTCGCCCGAGGGCCGCGCGTCGGCGAGCGCGGCTTCGGCCGCCGCCGCGAAGGCGTCAGGCCCGGGAGCGCGGCCTTGCAGCGCGGCTTCGGCGGCGGTCGCTCGCCACGGCCGGGGCGCGACGCCGCCGAGCGCTATCCGCGCCTCGACCACCGCGCCGCCCTCGATCAGTAAGGCCGCCGCCGCAGAGACCAGCGCGAAAGCGTAGGAGGCGCGGTCGCGTACTTTCAGATAGCGGGCATGTCCTGCAAAGCGGGCCGCTTGCGAGGGCAAGAGGACGGCGACGATCAATTCGCCGGCGGTCAATCCTGTCTCGCGGTCCGGCGTCTCACCGGGCAGGCGATAGAAAGCGTCGAGCGCGATTTCGCGAGCGCCGTCCGGCCCGGCGATCTCGACCGTGGCGTCGAGAGCGACCAGCGCGACGCAAAGATCGGAGGGATGCGTAGCGATGCAGCTCTCGCTGAACCCGAGGATCGCATGGCCCCGCGTCTCGCCGCCCTTCGCCGCGCATCCGGCGCCGGGATCGCGCTTGTTGCAGGCGCTCGCGGGGTCGAAGAAATACGAGCAGCGCGTGCGCTGCATCAGATTGCCGCCCAGCGTCGCGGCGTTACGCAATTGCGGCGAGGCGCCCGACAGCGAGGCTTCGACGACCAACGGAAAGGCGGCGGCGAAACGGGCGTCGCGCGCGAGGTCGCCATTGCGCACGCGCGCGCCGATGCGTACCGCGCCGTCGGGTCGAAACTCGATCTCGTCGAGGCCCGGCAAGGCGCCGATGTCGACGAGCCGGGCCGGGCGCGCGACGCCGCACTTCATGAGATCGACGAGATTGGTCCCACCGGCGAGAAAAGCGGCGCCGGGCGCGGCGGCTGCGGCGATTGCTTCACGCAGCGAGCGCGGGCGGACGAATTCGAATTGGTTCATCCCACGTCCTTTCGCGTCAGCGTTTCGAGGCGCCGACCCGCGTCCTGCACGGCCTCGACGATGCCGACATACGCCCCGCAGCGGCACAGATTGCCCGCCAGCCCCTCGCGGATGCGCTCGGGATCGCGCCAGTCCCCGCCCTCGTCGAGAAACGCCTTGGCGCTCATCACTTGCCCCGGCGTGCAGAAGCCGCATTGAAGCGCGTCATGTTCGACGAACGCGCTCTGTAGGGGATGAAGCCGGTCGCCATCCGCGAGCCCTTCGATGGTGAGGATGTCCGCCCCGTCGAGGCTCGCCGCCAGGGCGAGGCAGGCGTTGACGCGCCGCCCCTCGACGATCACCGTGCAGGCGCCGCACTGGCCTCGGTCGCAGCCCTTCTTCGCGCCGGTCAGGCCGAGACGTTCGCGCAGCAGATCGAGCAGCGTGACGCGGGTGTCGTCGAGCGCGAGGTCGAGACGCTCTCCGTTGACGGTCAGCGAAATCGCGTAACTCATGCGAAGGCTCCGGGAATCGGAATTGAGGTGATGCGTTGTGTCGGCCCGGCTATGAAGGCTTGCCGGACCGTCCATAATACGGAGGATGCCTCCGTTTCGCAAGGAGCGAGGAAACACGAATGAGTGAAGCGCCTCTCTCGACCCGCGCGCCGCGAGCCGATGCGGCGCGCAATCGGCTGCGGCTTCTGGACGCCGCCAAGGCCATATTCGCCGCAGGCGGAGCCGACGCGTCGCTGGAGGCGGTCGCGCGTCGCGCCGAGGTCGGGGTGGGCACCCTCTACCGGCATTTCCCCACCCGCGAGGCGCTCTACGAAGCCGTCTATCGACGCGAGGTCGACGAACTGTCCGCGTTGGCCGAGCGTTTGCGACACGACGCTGCACCCGAAGCGGCGTTGCGGGCCTGGGTGGGCGCGCTGATCGAGTTCGTCGCCACGAAGAAAGGAATGGCGAGGGCGTTGGCGCTCGCCGCGCACAACAAGACCTTGTCGGCCTATTCGTTTGAACGCTTGGCGGGAGCCGTCGCACTTTTGCTGGACCGGCTTGCGCTGGACCGCCGTGCGTCCGCGAGCGGCCCTCGCCGGCAAATCGCCCCCGATGATTTTCTGCGCGCCCTCATCGGGATCACGTTTGCGCTCGACGGTCCCGATTGGCGAAGCAAGGCGACGCCGCTGATGGATGTCTTTGTCGACGGGCTGATTGGACGCGACAGGTAATCCGGGCGCACCGGGTCGCCGGCCGCGCACGGCGGGTTGACGCCGACCGGGGCGTAACGCTTCGCCAGGCTCGCGATGAGGTAAAAGCCGGATCAATAATCCCTCACTGAAGCGGCCGATTTGTCCGGCCTCGCCGGAGCAAAACTGCGGCAGCTAAGGTTCTTTGCTTAAGTGGGCAGAGGGCGGGGGATGAAGAGACTGGAGCTTTATGCGCGGGTGCGGCACGCCGTTCG